>NZ_JBEXXX010000013.1:0-111575 GCF_040630635.1 Streptomyces sp. NPDC005761
GCTTCCTTTGTACTCACCCTCTCGGGCTTTCCTCCGGGCGCTTCCCTTCGGTCTTGCGTTTCCGACTCTATCAGACCCTTTCGTGTCCGATTCCCGGTCGAAGCGGGTCTCGCATTTCCGCTTTTCAGTTCTTCGCTTTCGCGCTTTCCCTTTCCAGCGGTTTCAACCTTACCAGACCGCGTCCGTGCCGTTTCCGGTCCGAATTTGAATTCCAGTGGCCGTTGAAGTGGCCTTGCCTTTCGGCGCATCCGACATTATCAGAAGTTCTGAGTCGGAATTTCCCGTCCCCTCGGGGCTCGCAGCACACATGTGTGCGCGGTGCTTCCCGGTGAGGCGGAGACGTAAACCTACTGGAGCGGGGCGCCCCGATGCAAATCGGGGGCCCCGCTCCGGAGTTCGCGCCTGTCAGAGGGTCAGACCTCGACGACGACGGGGAGGATCATCGGGCGCCGGCGGTAGGTGTCGGAGACCCACTTGCCCACCGTGCGACGGACGAGCTGCTGGAGCTGGTGCGGCTCCATGACGCCGTCCTGCGCCGACTTGTTGAGGGCCTCTTCGACCTTCGGCACCACGGCGCTGAACGCCGAGTCGTCGATTCCGGATCCCCGGGCCTGGAAGTGGGGGCCGCCCACGATCTTGCCGGAGGAGCTGTCCACCACGATGAAGACCGAGATGATGCCCTCGTCGCCGAGGATGCGGCGGTCCTTGAGCGAGGTCTCGGTGACGTCGCCGACCGAGAGGCCGTCGACGTACACATAGCCGGCCTGGACCTTGCCGACGATCTTGGCCTTGCCGTCGATCAGGTCGACGACCACGCCGTCCTCGGCGATGACGATGTGGTCCTTCGGGACACCGGTGAGGGCGCCCAGTTCGGCGTTGGCCCTGAGGTGGCGCCATTCGCCGTGGACCGGCATCAGGTTCTTCGGCTTGCAGATGTTGTAGAAGTACAGCAGCTCGCCGGCCGAGGCGTGGCCCGAGACGTGGACCTTGGCGTTGCCCTTGTGGACGACGTTGGCGCCCCAGCGGGTCAGACCGTTGATCACGCGGTAGACCGCGTTCTCGTTACCCGGGATCAGCGACGAGGCCAGAATGACGGTGTCGCCCTGGACGATGCGGATCTGGTGGTCGCGGTTGGCCATCCGGGACAGTGCCGCCATCGGCTCGCCCTGCGAGCCCGTGCAGACCAGCACCACCTCGTCGTCCGGCAGGTCGTCAAGGGTCTTGACGTCGACGACCAGGCCCGCGGGAACCTTCAGATAGCCCAGGTCGCGGGCGATGCCCATGTTCCGGACCATCGAACGCCCGACGAAGGCGACCCTGCGGCCGTATTCGTGAGCCGTGTCGAGGATCTGCTGGATGCGGTGCACGTGGCTGGCGAAGCTTGCCACGATGATGCGCTTCTGCGCGTTGGCGAAGACCGTGCGCAGGACGTTCTGGATGTCGCGCTCGGGCGGGACGAAGCCGGGGACCTCTGCGTTCGTCGAGTCGGAGAGCAGAAGGTCGATGCCTTCCTCGCTCAGCCGGGCGAAGGCGTGGAGGTCGGTGAGGCGGCCGTCCAGCGGGAGCTGGTCCATCTTGAAGTCGCCGGTGGCGACGGCCAACCCCGCAGGCGTGCGGATGGCGACCGCGAGAGCGTCCGGGATGGAGTGGTTGACCGCGATGAACTCGCAGTCGAAGACTCCGATGCGCTCGCGCTGCCCCTCCTTGACCTCGAGGGTGTACGGGCGGATGCGGTGCTCCTGGAGCTTGGCCTCGATGAGCGCGAGGGTCAGCTTGGAGCCGATGAGGGGGATGTCCGGCTTCAGGCGCAGCAGATACGGGACACCACCGATGTGGTCCTCGTGTCCGTGCGTGAGGACGATGCCCTCGACGTCGTCCAGGCGGTCCCGGATGGTGGTGAAGTCCGGAAGGATCAGGTCGATTCCCGGCTGTTCCTCTTCGGGGAAGAGGACACCGCAGTCGACGATGAGCAGGCGGCCGCCGTACTCGAAGACCGTCATGTTGCGGCCGATTTCGCCGAGGCCGCCCAGAGGGGTGACCCGCAGGCCGCCCTTCGGGAGCTTCGGCGGGGTGCCGAGTTCAGGATGCGGATGACTCAAAAGACTCTCCTTACCACGCGCGCCACGTACCGCTTGGGCACGTGGCGCGCGTGTCATTCGTGCACTTGCTGTTGTCTTTGGTGGTGCTCAGTTGCGATTTTTCTTCGCGTATTCAGTTGTGAAGTCCGTGGTTACAGCTGTACCCCACCGGCGGCAAGGTCGATCTTGAGCTGCGCCGTTTCCTGTGCGCTGAGTTCCACCAGCGGGAGGCGCAGCGGACCTGCGGGGAGGCCCTGGAGGGCCAGCGCGGCCTTGGAGGTGATCACACCCTGGGTACGGAACATTCCCGTGAACACCGGCAGCAGCTTCTGGTGGATCTCCGTTGCCTTCTGCACGTCTCCGCCGATGTAGGCCTCGACGAGGGCACGCAGCTCCGGCGTGACGACATGGCCCACGACGGAGACCAGGCCGACCGCGCCGACCGACAGGAGCGGCAGGTTCAGCATGTCGTCGCCCGAGTACCAGGCCAGGCCGGACTGTGCGATGGCCCAGCTGGCGCGGCCGAGGTCGCCCTTGGCGTCCTTGTTGGCCACGATGCGCGGGTGCTCGGCCAGCCGGACCAGGGTCTCGGTGTCGATCGGCACACCGCTGCGGCCGGGGATGTCGTAGAGCATCACCGGAAGGCCGGTGGAGTCCGCGATCGCTGTGAAGTGGCGGAGGAGGCCCTCCTGCGGCGGCTTGTTGTAGTACGGCGTGACCGCCAGGAGGCCGTGGGCGCCGGTGCGCTCGGCCGTGCGGGCGAGTTCGATGCTGTGGCGGGTGTCGTTGGTCCCGATGCCGGCGACGATGTGCGCCCGGTCTCCGACCGCCTCCAGCACAGCCCGTACGAGCTGGTCTTTCTCCGCGTCGCTGGTGGTCGGGGACTCGCCGGTGGTGCCGTTGATGATCAGGCCGTCGTTGCCTGCGTCCACCAGATGGGTGGCGAGCCGCTGGGCGCCGTCGATGTCGAGTGCGCCGTCCGCCGTGAAGGGCGTGACCATAGCGGTGAGGACCCGCCCGAAGGGGGTCTGCGGAGTGGAGATCGGAGCCATGGGTAACACGCTACTCGTTGCTCGGCGTCCATTGCCCCCTCGGGGGGACAAGCAAGAGGAGCCCGGCACTGCCTGCTCGGGGGTTCAAGCAGTGCCGGGTCCGTTTGATCAGCCTAGATGAACTTCACGAAACGCCGCAATACGGACACCGCCTACGGGGCGACGCGTCCGTTCTTGTTGAAGGCTGCATGGGTGAGCGGCATCAGCTGCGCCCAGTGCGCCTCCATCTGCTCCCCGACCATTTCGATCTCCCGCTGCGGGAACGACGGAACCTTCGCGAGCTCGTGCTGCGTGCGCAGGCCTAGGAAGTGCATCAGCGAGCGTGCGTTGCACGTGGCGTACATGGAGGAGAACAGGCCGACCGGGAGGACCGCACGGGCCACCTCGCGGGCCACTCCTGCCGCCAGCATCTCCTGGTAGGCCTCGTACGCCTGGCGGTACGAGTCCTCCATGACACGACCGGTGAGGTCCGCCTGCGCCTGCGTGCCGTCGACGAACTCGTACTTGCCGGGGCGGCCCTGCTGGACGAGCTTGCGGGACTCCCCCGGAACGTAGAAGACCGGCTCCAGCTCCCTGTAGCGGCCCGATTCCTCGTTGTACGACCAGCCCACGCGGTGTCTCATGAACTCGCGGAACACGAAGATCGGGGCGCTGATGAAGAAGGTCATCGAGTTGTGCTCGAACGGGCTTCCGTGCCGGTCCCGCATCAGGTAGTTGATGAGCCCCTTGGAGCGCTCCGGATCCTTGGTGATCTCTTCGAGGGACTGCTCACCGGCCGTCGAAACTCGGGCGGCGAACAGCACATCGGAGTCACCGGCAGCGTGTTTCACCAGGTCAACGGTGACATCGCTGCGGAAGCTGGGCTTTGCGGGCTCGGGGGTCTCGGTCACCGGCGGGGTCCTTCCAATGGCGTCGCTCGGGCGGCGTCCACTCTACGGGCCACCGCTGACAACGCGGTCCGCACCGCCCGTCCCGGGATTTCTTCCGCCAATCCGGCGATTCGGGGCACCGATCGGGCTCGCCATGCGTCTGACTCAGTAGCACCACCCGAATCAGAGTTCAAGGAGAGTTACCTCATGTTCCGCCGGCGTGAATCCGTCCCGTTCTCGTTCGTAGCCGAGGCCGACCGGTTCCGCAGTAACGTCACACCTCCCCCGCGGGAGCGTGCCTCCCTCTCCGAGAAGGCGGGCCGCGCACTCACGGGCCTGGCGGTCGTCGCCGGTCTTGCCGGATCCCTGCTGCTGGGTCTCCCGGCGCTGGACCCCGAGCAGTCGCCGTCGCACCACCAGCAGACCGAGGCCGCGCACGGGCGCTGACTCGTACGGGCCCCCTGGGGTGGTCCGGTCGGTAGCCTCCTCGGTAGCCTCACCGGGCACAGCAATCGAGCGTGCTTGTGAGTGAGGATCAGTCGTGCCCCTGCCCTTTCTGACGGCCGACCGCGCATTTGACGCGAGCGCTGAGGACGTCGCGCTGCCGTTCGACGACCACGACAGCTGGCGGCGCCCCTACCGCCCCGGGCCCTGGCGCGTCGCGGCCGCGGCCGGGTTGCTGCTGCTTGCCTCGTTCGTCCTGTTCGCCGGGATGATCACAGCGTTCGCCGGAGCGATGCCCGGGGCCGGCGCGTGTCTCGCGCTGGCCCTCGCGGTGATCATCTGCGCTCTGCGGATGCTGCGGGTCGGCGCCTGGGTGAGCCGGCACGGTGTGCGCCGGGTGGGCTTCTTCCGGACGACGACGGTGCCGTGGAACCGCGCCGCCGCGGTGCGTACGGTGCAGCAGCCGGTCAAGTGGCTCGGGTTCCCGCGCACGGTGCAGGGCCAGGCCCTGATCGTCGTGCGCAAGGGCGGCGACGCGGTGCCGCCGCTGCTCACGGACTCCAACGCGGACTTCCTGGCGCGCGGTGAGGCGTTCGACAGGGCCGCCGACACGATCGAGGCCTGGGGGGACGAGTACCGGCAGCACTGAGGTCCGGCCCGCCCTCCCCGGCTGCAACACAGGAAGACCGCCCGGCGTTCACGACGAACGCCGGGCGGTCTTCCTGTGCGGGCGACAGGCGCAGGGCGGGTACTGAATGCAGTCCCCGTCCGCCGTCGGGCAGGGGGGACCTCGTCGTACGCCCAGGGCCTGCCGTCGCCCGAGGGGCGGCGCGGCAAGCGGGAGTGCGGGACAGCCCTCAGGTGCCGGAAGGGGCCTGTGAGGCCGGTGTGCGGTGGCTGTGGAGGGCGATGGCCCGCTGCATGGCCTTCCTGGCCCGGGGAGTGTCCCGGGCGTCCTGGTAGGCCACAGCAAGGCGGAACCAGCAGCGCCAGTCGTCCGGCGTGTCCTCCGTCTCCTCACGGCGGCGCGCGAACACCGCGTCGGCAGAGTCCCGGTCGATACGCCCGCTCGGGGTACGGGCCAGGTCGTCGACGGGCAGGCCGCCCTCGGCGTCGAGTTCGACGGCCAGGGCATTGGCCCTCCGGACGAACTGGGTGTTCTTCCAGAGGAACCAGATGCCGATCACCGGAAGGATCAGCACGGCGACCCCGAAGGTCACCGTCAGCAGCGTGCCGTGCTTGATGAGCAGGACACCTCGGCTGCCGACCAGGAGGAAGTAGAAGACCAGGACGGCAGCGGTGACGATGTACGTGATCTTTGCGCGCATGGCGGTGGGCTCAGTCAGTTCAGGTCGAGGAAGTTTTCCAGGCCGAAGGTGAGGCCCGGTGTGGTCGCCACGCGGCGTGCTCCGAGCAGGATGCCCGGCATGAAGCTGCTGTGGTGCAGGGAGTCGTGCCGGATGGTGAGGGTCTCGCCCTCACCCCCGAGCAGCACCTCCTGATGGGCCAGGAGCCCACGGAGCCGGACCGAGTGGACCGGGATCCCGTCCACGTCCGCGCCACGCGCCCCGTCCAGTGCCGTCGCCGTGGCGTCCGGCTGGGGCGCGCAGCCCGCCTCGCGGCGGGCCTCGGCGATCAGCTGGGCGGTGCGCGCGGCGGTGCCGGAGGGGGCGTCCGCCTTGTTGGGGTGGTGGAGCTCGATGACCTCGACCGACTCGAAGTAGCGAGCGGCCTGCTGGGCGAACTTCATCGTCAGGACCGCGCCGATGGAGAAGTTCGGCGCGATGAGCACACCGGTCTCCGGCGAGCCGGAGAGCCAGGTGTCGAGCTGTGCGAGCCGTTCGTCGGTCCAGCCGGTGGTGCCGACCACGGCGTGGATGCCGTGCCGGACGCAGAAGTCGAGGTTGTCCATCACCGATGCGGGGGTGGTGAGCTCGACGACGACCTGGGCGCCGGAGTCCGTCAGGGACTCCAGCTTGTCGTCGCGGCCGAGTGCGGCCACCAGTTCCATGTCGTCGGCGGCCTCGACCGCTCGTACCGCTTCGGAGCCGATACGGCCCCGGGCACCGAGAACGGCCACGCGCAGCTTGCTCATGCTTGCTTCTTTCGGGTGACTAGGCGACTGATTCGTGGAGGCGGTCGGCCTGCTTGTCCTTGAGCGGGCCGATGACGGAGAGCGAGGGGCGGTGTCCGAGGACCTCGCCCGCCACCGCTCGGACGTCGTCGGGGGTCACCTGCGCGATGCGGGCCAGCATGTCGTCGACCGACATCTGCTCGCCCCAGCACAGTTCGCTCTTGCCGATCCGGTTCATCAGAGCACCGGTGTCCTCCAGGCCGAGGACGGTGGAGCCGGAGAGCTGGCCGATGGCGCGGCTGATCTCCTCGTCGTCGAGTCCGTCCGACGCGACCCGGTCGAGCTCGTCGCGGCAGATCTTGAGGACGTCGTGGACCTGGCTGGGCCGGCAGCCCGCGTACACGCCGAAGAGTCCGCAGTCCGCGAAGCCCGAGGTGTACGAGTAGACGCTGTAGGCGAGGCCGCGCTTCTCCCGTACCTCCTGGAAGAGGCGGGAGCTCATACCGCCGCCGAGGGCGGTGTTGAGCACGCCGAGGGCCCAGCGGCGCTCGTCGGTGCGGGCCAGTCCCGGCATGCCGAGGACCACGTGGGCCTGCTCCGTCTTGCGGTTCAGCAGGTCGACCCGGCCCGCGGTGCGCAGCGTGCGGGAGCCCTCGCGCGGCGCCGTCGGGACGGCGTCGGTGCGGGAGAGTGCCCCGGCCCGCTCGAAGGCCTTGCGGACCTGGCGTACGACCGTGGCGTGGTCGACGTTGCCGGCGGCGGCGACGACCAGGTGCGTGGGGTCGTAGTGCTTCTTGTAGAACCGGGCGATCTGGCCGCGGTTCAGGGCGTTGATCGTGTCGACGGTGCCGAGGACGGCGCGGCCGAGCGGGGTGTCGCCGAGCATGGTGTGCGCGAACAGGTCGTGCACGCAGTCGCCCGGGTCGTCCTCCGTCATCGCGATCTCCTCGAGGATGACGCCGCGCTCGGCGTCGACGTCCTCGGAGGCGATCAGGGAGCCGGTCAGCATGTCGCAGACGACGTCGATGGCCAGCGGCAGGTCCGTGTCGAGGACCCGCGCGTAGTAGCAGGTGTACTCCTTCGCCGTGAAGGCGTTCATCTCGCCGCCGACCGCGTCGATCGCGGACGAGATGTCGAGGGCGCTGCGCTTGGCGGTGCCCTTGAAGAGGAGGTGTTCGAGGTAGTGCGTCGCGCCGTTCAGCGTCGGGGTCTCGTCGCGTGATCCGACGTTGGCCCAGATGCCGAAGGTGGCGGAGCGTACGGAGGGCAGCGTCTCGGTGACGATGCGCAGGCCGCCGGGCAGGACCGTGCGGCGGACCGTGCCGATGCCGTTGGTGCCCTTGAGAAGCGTTTGGGTACGGGCGACGGCCCGCCCCTCCGAGGAGGGGCGGGCCGTCGTCACGGAACTACGGGACGTCACTTGTCGGTGTCGTCCTTCGTCTCGTCCTCTTCGCCCTCGATGACGGGGATGAGGGAGAGCTTGCCGCGGGAGTCGATCTCCGCGATCTCGACCTGGACCTTGGCGCCGACGCCGAGCACGTCCTCGACGTTCTCCACGCGCTTGCCACCGGCGAGCTTGCGGATCTGCGAGATGTGCAGCAGGCCGTCCTTGCCGGGCATCAGGGAGACGAAGGCACCGAAGGTGGTGGTCTTGACGACCGTACCCAGGTAGCGCTCGCCGACCTCCGGCATGGTCGGGTTGGCGATCGCGTTGATCGTGGCGCGCGCGGCCTCGGCCTGCGAGCCCTGCTGGGCACCGATGTAGATGGTGCCGTCGTCCTCGATCGTGATGTCGGCGCCGGTGTCCTCCTGGATCTGGTTGATCATCTTGCCCTTGGGGCCGATGACCTCACCGATCTTGTCCACCGGGATCTTGACGGTGATGATCCGCGGGGCGTTCGGGGACATCTCGTCCGGGACGTCGATGGCCTCGTTCATCACGTCGAGGATGTGGAGGCGCGCGTCACGGGCCTGCTTCAGCGCGGCGGCCAGGACCGAGGCGGGGATGCCGTCGAGCTTGGTGTCGAGCTGGAGCGCGGTGACGAACTGCTTCGTACCGGCGACCTTGAAGTCCATGTCACCGAACGCGTCCTCGGCACCGAGGATGTCGGTGAGGGCGACGTAGTGGGTCTTGCCGTCGATCTCCTGCGAGATCAGGCCCATGGCGATACCGGCGACGGCGGCCTTGAGGGGCACACCGGCGTTCAGCAGGGACATGGTGGAGGCGCAGACCGAGCCCATGGACGTCGAGCCGTTGGAGCCCAGCGCCTCGGAGACCTGGCGGATCGCGTAGGGGAACTCCTCGCGCGACGGCAGCACCGGCACGATGGCGCGCTCGGCGAGCGCACCGTGGCCGATCTCGCGGCGCTTGGGCGAGCCCACGCGGCCGGTCTCGCCGACGGAGTACGGCGGGAAGTTGTAGTTGTGCATGTAGCGCTTGCGGGTCACCGGGGAGAGGGTGTCCAGCTGCTGCTCCATACGGAGCATGTTGAGGGTGGTGACGCCCAGGATCTGGGTCTCGCCACGCTCGAAGAGCGCCGAGCCGTGCACGCGCGGGATGGCCTCGACCTCGGCGGCGAGCGTACGGATGTCCGTGACGCCACGGCCGTCGATGCGGACCTTGTCCTTGATGACGCGCTCGCGGACCAGCTTCTTGGTCAGCGCGCGGTAGGCACCGGAGATCTCCTTCTCGCGGCCCTCGAAGGCCGGGAGGAGCTTCTCGCCCGCGATCTCCTTGATGCGGTCGAGCTCCGCCTCGCGCTCCTGCTTGCCGGCGATGGTGAGCGCCTTGGCGAGCTCGGTGCTGACGGCCTTGGAGAGCGCCTCCAGGACGTCGTCCTGGTAGTCGAGGAAGACCGGGAACTCACCGGTGGGCTTGGCAGCCTTGGCGGCGAGGTCGGACTGGGCCTTGCAGAGCGCCTTGATGAAGGGCTTCGCGGCTTCCAGACCGGCGGCGACGACCTCTTCGGTCGGGGCCTCGGCGCCGTCCTTGACGAGCTGGATGGTCTTCTCGGTGGCCTCGGCCTCGACCATCATGATCGCCACGTCGCCGTCATCGAGGACGCGACCGGCGACCACCATGTCGAAGACGGCGTCCTCGAGCTCGGTGTGCGTCGGGAAGGCGACCCACTGGCCCTTGATCAGGGCGACGCGGGTGGCGCCGATGGGGCCGGAGAAGGGCAGGCCCGCCAGGATCGTGGACGCGGAGGCGGCGTTGATCGCGACCACGTCGTACAGGTGGTCGGGGTTGAGCGCCATGATCGTCTCGACGATCTGGATCTCGTTGCGCAGGCCCTTCTTGAAGGAGGGGCGCAGCGGGCGGTCGATCAGGCGGCAGGTGAGGATCGCGTCCTCGGAGGGGCGTCCCTCCCGGCGGAAGAAGGAGCCGGGGATCTTGCCGGCGGCGTACTGCCGCTCCTCGACGTCCACCGTGAGGGGGAAGAAGTCGAGCTGGTCCTTGGGCCGCTTGGAAGCGGTGGTGGCCGACAGCACCATGGTGTCGTCGTCCAGGTACGCGACGGCGGAGCCGGCGGCCTGCTTGGCCAGGCGGCCCGTCTCGAAGCGGATGGTGCGGGTGCCGAAGGTTCCGTTGTCGATAACGGCCTCGGCGTAGTGGGTCTCGTTCTCCACTAGTGATTTCTCCATACTCGTCGTCTTTCGTCCTGGCGCCCGTGTGGCGCAGGACGGTGCGGAGAAGCGCACCTTGTGTGCGGGGCCGGTCTTCGATCGAAGCTCCCGGGCGTTTTCCCGGGGGCCACTACCGAGGACCGGCGGCGGCCGTGGCGCGCCTCTCCTCGTCTGTTGTTGTACGTCCAGGTTACTGAGGTTGCCCCCGGTAGCGCACGTACGGCAAAGGGAGCGGCCCCCTGGAAGTGGGAACCGCTCCCTGTCACAGCGTCCTTACTTGGCGCCGCCGGCCGCGCCACGGCGGATGCCGAGGCGGTCGACGAGCGCACGGAAGCGCTGGATGTCCTTCTTGGCCAGGTACTGCAGGAGGCGGCGACGCTGGCCGACCAGGATCAGCAGACCACGACGGGAGTGGTGGTCGTGCTTGTGCGTCTTGAGGTGCTCCGTCAGGTCCGAGATGCGGCGCGAAAGCATGGCGACCTGAACCTCGGGGGAACCGGTGTCGCCCTCCTTCTGCGCGAACTCGGTCATGATCTGCTTCTTCGTAGCGGCGTCGAGCGGCACGCGGTACTCCTCTTGGTGTTCGATGCGCCCACGAGTGCCCCTGGTCTTGATCTCAGGGGAGCTTGAGTGACTCGGGAGCGAAGGTCCGATGAGCGCAGCTCCCAGAATCAACCGGGAACGCGTACACAAACGGCCACAGCCAGACTACCAGCCGTCCGGAGCGGCCCTTACGGGCCTCAGCCCGTGAGCGCTCTGGCCCTGGCGAAGACGTCGAGGACGGCCAGGCAGAGCGGGACCAGCGACAGCAGGAGCGCGCTCTCCGCCAGGTCCAGGGTCCGGCCCCAGAACGGGGAGAGTCCCTTGCGGGGAACGATCAGGCCGGCGGCGGTGAGCAGGGTCGCGCCTGCGGCGACGGCGGCGCAGATCCAGATGGTACGGAGGTCGAGGGAGCCTCGGTCTCCGTAGCGGGCGAGCTCCGTCACCAGGTCGGCGGGCGGATTCAGTGCGAGTCCGAGGATCAGCAGGGCGAGGGCGCCGAGTCCCGCCGCGAGCACGCAGACGACCTGCGAGGTGTAGCGGAAGAGCCGGGCGCGCAGCAGCATGGCCGCCCCCGTGGCCAGGGCGAGCAGTTGCGCCCAGGTGTCCCCGGAGAAGCCGAGCACCGCGGCGGACGCGACGACGAGGGCCGCGCAGCCTCCGACGAGGCCGAGCAGGAGCTCGTGGCCGCGCCGTGCCCGCTCCGCGATGTGCGCGGCGTCGACGGGGGCGTCCCGGTGTCCGGTGTCCGGATCGGCGAAGGGGTCGTCGTAGCCGGTCCGCGCGGTGTGCTGCGGGGCGTATCCGATGGGGAGGCGGGCGAAGCGGGCCGAGAGGCCCGGCAGGAAGGCGACGAGTCCGATGGCGGCCGGGGCGCAGACGGCTGCCGCCGCGGCGGCCGAGGACTCGGCGAGGATCGCGGCGAAGGCCGCCAGGGTGCCCGCGGTGGCGAGGAGGGCCGCCGCGACGAACGGGGCGTCGCCGCTCGGAGTGACGGCGACCAGGACCACCGAGGCGACCAGCACGGCGACGCAGCCGAGCAGCAGCTGGAGCCGGCCCGGCCCCTGGCCGGCGTCCGGGCCGATGATGCCGGAGCCCGCGACGAGGACGAGGGGCAGGGCGCCGAGGCCGAGGGCGACGGCTGTGACCCGGTCCCCGTAGACCCGGGCGCGCACCCCCGCGAAGGCGGTGAGCAGCACTCCGGCGGCGCCCGCGACGATGCCGGGCAGGCCGTGCATGTCGTGGCGGACCGGGTCGGCGAACCAGAGGACGAAACCCATGAGGACGAGCAGCAGTGCGGCGCCGGCCGGGCCGGCGCCGCGCAGCAGGTCGTCGCTCCACAGGTGGCGGTCGCGGGCGACGGCGGAGGCGACGGCGTCCGAGACGTCGTCGAACACGGCGGGCGGCAGCGATTCGGCGAACGGCCGCAGGCTGAGGATCTCCCCGTCGAGCACCCGTTGGGCGGCGAGGGTGCGGGCTCCGTCGAGGACCGTGCCGTCGCGCCGGACGAGGTGGTGGCCGGCGGGGACGGCGACGGCCTGGGTCCGGCCGGTGAGGCGGACGATCTCCGGGCAGATGTCGGCGACGGCGAGGTCCTCGGGCAGTGCGACGTCGATCCGGCGGTCGGGCGCCACGACAGTGACGCGGCAGAAGCCGGTCGCTGCGGTCGTACTCACGTGTCTGGTCCCCCTGGTCCGCGGTTGCGCAGGATGCGCGCGCCACCCTACCGGGAGGGGTGAATCCCGGAACCTTCGACGGAGTCCGGCAAGTAGGATCGCCGTCGCGCGGAGGCCAGTCCGTGGGCGGAGGCAGCCACGGGGGCGCCGGTGCGGGTCCGTCCGGCCCCCGGCCCGTCCGTACCGAGGGATTGATGCACCGGTGAGCCAGATCGTCGTGAAGCGTCCGCCGCGGGCCCTGCCGCCGGAACTGCCCGCGGACGGGCTGACGTTGAAGGCCCCTCCCCTGCTTCCGCGAGGGCAGCGCGAGGGCTTGCTGATGCAGGTCCTGCCGGTGCTCGGCATGGGTTCGTCGGTGGTCTTCTTCTTCTCACCGCAGGCACCGCCGTTCATGCGGATCATGGGTGTGCTGATGCTGGTGTCGACGGTCGCCATGGTGGTCGCCCAGTTGGTCCGTCACCGGCGTGGTACGCAGGGGCAGCTGGCGGACGCCCGGCGTGACTACCTCGCGTATCTGGCGCAGATGCGGCGTACGGTGCGCCGGACGGCGCGCGCCCAGCGTGATGCGCAGTTGTATCTGCACCCCGATCCCGAACAGTTGTGGTCGGTGGTGGCGGAGGGCGTCCGGGTCTGGGAACGGCGTTCCGGTGACCAGGACTTCGGGCAGGTGCGGATCGGGCTCGGGGTGCAGGCGCTGTCGACGCCGCTGTCGGCGCCGGAATCCGATCCGGCCGACGATCCGGAGCCGGTGTGCGCGGGGGCGCTGCGGCGGTTCCTGGCGGTGCACAGCTCACTGAGCGGGCTGCCTGTGGCGTTCCCGGTGCGGGGCTTCCACCGGGTGACGGTGTGCGGGCTGCCGGAGTCGGCGCAGTCGGTGGCCCGGGCGGTGGTGGCCCAGTTGGTGACGTTGCACTCGCCGGATGATCTGGTGGTCGCGGTCGTGGCGGGGCCGGAGGCGGTGGCGCGCTGGGACTGGACGAAGTGGCTGCCGCACTCGCAGGTGCCGGGTCAGGTCGACGGGGCCGGTTCGAAGCGGCTGTTCGCGGCGGACCTGGCCGCTCTGGAGCCGCTGCTGGCCGGCCGGCTGGAGGGGCGGCCGCGGTTCGGCCGGGAGAGCGCGCCGCTGCTGGACCAGCCGCACATCGTGGTGGTCCTGGACGGCGGCCGGACGGCGCCCGACTCGGTGTTGGCGGCGCCCGAGGGGTTGCAGGGCGTGACCGTCGTCGAGGTGGTCGAGGGTGCGCCCGCCGCTTCCCGCGGCGGACTGTCCGTGATGGTGCGGCCGGGGCTGCTGCGGATGGAGGCGGGTGCGGGCGCGGCCTGCGAGGGCGTACCGGACGGCATCTCGCCGGCCGCGGCCGAGGCGCTTGCCCGGCAGCTGGCGCCGCTGCGGACGGGCGGCGGCAAGGACGGTGAACCGCTGCTGTCCGACCTGGACTTCGCGGAACTGCTGAGCCTCGGCGACGCGGGCGCGGTCGATGTGGCGCGCACCTGGCGGTCGCGGCCGGTCTCCGAGCGGCTGCGGGTGCCGATCGGGGTCGGCGAGGACGGGCTGCCGGTGATGCTGGACCTCAAGGAGGCGGCGCAGGAGGGCATGGGGCCGCACGGGCTGTGCATCGGTGCGACGGGTTCCGGCAAGTCGGAGCTGCTGCGGACACTGGTGCTGGGGCTCGCGGTCACGCACCCCTCCGAGACGCTGAACTTCGTGCTCGCGGACTTCAAGGGCGGGGCGACGTTCAGCGGGATGTCGCAGCTGCCGCACGTGGCCGCGGTCATCACCAACCTGGCCGACGACCTGGGCCTCGTCGACCGCATGGGCGACGCGATCCGTGGTGAGCTCCAGCGCCGGCAGGAGCTGCTGCGCTCGGCGGGCAACTACGCCAACATCCAAGACTACGAGAAGGCCAGGGCGGCGGGTGCCGCGCTGGAGCCGCTGGCCTCGCTGGTACTGGTGATCGACGAGTTCTCCGAACTGCTGACCGCCAAGCCCGACTTCATCGACATGTTCATCCAGATCGGCCGCATCGGCCGTTCGCTGGGTGTGCATCTGCTGCTGGCCTCGCAGCGGCTGGAGGAGGGCAGGCTGCGCGGCCTGGACACGTACCTCTCGTACCGGATCGGGCTGCGGACCTTCTCGGCCGCGGAGTCCCGGACGGCGCTCGGGGTACCTGACGCGTACCACCTGCCCTCCGTGCCGGGCTCGGGTTATCTCAAGTCCGGCACGGAGGAGATGACCCGCTTCAAGGCGGCGTACGTGTCGGGGGCGTACCGCACGGGCGTACCAGCCTCCACGACGGGGCAGTTGCCGGCCGCGCGGCGGGCCGCCCTCTTCCGTGCGCTGCCGGTGGCGTCGGCGGAAGCAGAGGTGGACGGCGTCGTCCCGCGGGCCGGGCGGGTCCGGGCGGACGCGGTCACGGACACCGTGCTCGACGTGGTCGTGCGGCGGCTGGAGGGCCAGGGGGTACCGGCGCATCAGGTGTGGCTGCCGCCGCTGGACCGGGCTCCGGCGCTGGACCAGCTGCTGCCGGGGCTCGCGCCGGCCGAGGGGCGCGGGTTCACCGCCACGGAGTACACCCGGCCCGGCGGGCTGACGGTCCCGCTGGGCCTGGTCGACAAGCCGTTCGAGCAACGGCGCGAGGTGCTGTACAGGGACTTCTCCGGGGCTGCGGGGCATCTGATGGTGGTCGGCGGTCCGCAGTCGGGGAAATCGGCGCTGCTGCGGACGTTGATCGCCTCGTTCGCGCTCACGCACACCCCGCGGGAGGTGCAGTTCTACGGCCTCGACTTCGGTGGCGGCGGGCTCGCCCCGCTGGCCGGGCTGCCGCACGTGGGACAGGTCGCCTCCCGGCTGGACCCGGAGCGGGTGCGCCGCACGGTCGCGGAGGTGGCGGGGGTGCTGGCCCGGCGCGAGGAGCTCTTCCGGGCCCGGGGCATCGACTCGGTCGCCACGTACCGGCGCAGCCGCGCTGTCGGTGAGCTGCCCGGCGAGGCGTGGGGGGACGTGTTCCTGGTCATCGACGGCTGGGGCGGCTTCCGGACCGAGTACGAGTCGCTGGAGCCGGTCGTCACGGACATCGCCGCGCGCGGTCTCGGCTACGGAGTCCATGTGGTCCTCTCGGCCGCGCGGTACATGGAGGTGCGCGCCGCGCTCAAGGACCAGATCCTCGGGCGGCTCGAACTGCGGCTCGGCGACGTCATGGACTCGGAGTTCGACCGGAAGGTCGCCGGCCGAGTGCCCGCCGGGGTGCCCGGCCGTGGTCAGGTGGCGGAGAAGCTGCACTTCATGGCCGCGCTGCCGCGCATCGACTCGGTCACCGGAGCGACGGGCCTGGCGGACGCGACCGCCGCGCTCGTCGCCGAGGTGCGGGCGAACTGGCCGGGCCCCCCGGCCCCGTCCGTACGGCTGCTGCCGGTCAAGCTGCCGGCGGAACAGCTGCCGAAGGGGTTCGAGTTCCCGGACCGGGGCATCGCGATCGGGATCGCCGAGACGGATCTGGAACCGGTGTTCGTCGACTTCGACACCGATCCGTTCCTCCTGGTCTTCGGCGAGAGCGAGTCGGGCAAGACCAATCTGCTGCGTCTGATCACGAAGCAGATCGCGGAGCGGTACTCACCCGACGAGGCGAAGCTCGTCGTCGGGGACTACCGGCGGGGGCTGCTGGGCGCGCTGCCGGAGAGCCATCTGCTGGAGTACGCGCCGACGGCGGACGCGCTGGCGACGCACATGGAGGCGCTGGCCGGTGTGTTCGCGCGGCGGCAGCCTCCGGCGGACGTGACTCCGCAGCAGTTGCGGGACCGGAGCTGGTGGACCGGTCCGCGGATCTTCGTCGTCGTCGACGACTACGACCTGGTGGCGACGGGCGCGGGTGGGCCGCTGGCCCCGTTGGCGGAGTACCTGCCGTTCGCCCGGGACACCGGCGTGCGTTTCGTCGTCGCTCGCAGTTCGGCGGGGGCGTCGCGGGCGATGTACGAGACGTTCTTGCAGCGGATCAAGGAGCTGGGGGCGCAAGGGGTGGTGCTCTCCGGCAATCCCGCCGAGGGCGACCTGATCGGGGCGGTGCGCGGGCATCCGATGCCGCCGGGGCGCGGGTACTTCGCCACCCGGCGGCGGGGCTGCCCGCTGGTGCAGACCGGACGGCTTCCGGATCGGGCCTGAGGCCTCTGGTCCGGCAGGCCGGGTCCCGGGAGCCGGCACGGCCGGAACGAGAGGCCACGGGCAGTCGGCGGGCCGTGCGCACGGCGTCACGGGAGCACAGAAAAGCGTCCTTCGCCGGGGAATCGGCGACCTGGCCAAAGGCCGTGGCGGGGCCTGTACGGTGCCGTGCAGAGCCACGTACGGAGAGGAACTCTTGACCATGGGCACGCAGGCGGAGAAGGACGAGCTGTACGCACTCGACATCTCGGGGGTGGAATGGCTGAGTGCGCCCGGGACCGAGCAGGCGCAGGAGCGCGTCGAGATCGCGCATCTGCCGGGCGGGGCCGTGGCGATGAGGTCCTCGCTGGACCCCGAGACCGTGCTGCGGTACACGGAGGCCGAGTGGCGTGCGTTCGTACTGGGCGCCCGGGACGGCGAGTTCGACCTCACGTGAGGGCGGGCGCGGCATGAGCGAGGGGCACGTCCGGGTGAACGTGCCCCTCCCCCGTACGCGGCCCGTGGGCCCGCGTTCAGTACGCCTCGGTGAACAGGCGTGAGGCCCTGAGGTCCGTGGCGCGGTAGTTGCCCTTGCCGTTCTCGATGATCCTGGCCACGTGTTCCAGGCGGCCCTTCATGTCGTCCGCCTTGCCGCGGTACTTGTTCTGGAGCATCACGTACGCGGTGTGGGCCTCGCCGTCCCAGGTGTCGGTGACCACCTTGAGCGCGCCGTCCATCTCCTCCAGGTCACGGCAGATGTTCTGCGAGACCACACGGATGCGGTTCGCCATCTCCTGGACGCTTTCGTACCTGACCTTGGTGTGCGGATCGTGCCCCATCAGGGTTCTCCTCTGGCTCTGCTGCGGGGAGTGGAACGAGGGCCGGTTCAGACGCCGTTGAGCCCCGAGGCGTTGCCCGCCGAGGCCGGTGTCCTGACCGCGTTGAAGGCCGCGCGGACCTCCTCGTCGTTCGCGTTGCTGAGGTTCCTGGTGCTGCCCACGGCGTGGAGCAGCACGTTCAGCAGGCGGCGGATCTCGTCGTGGTCCTCGTTGATCAGAAGCTGTGCGGACGTGAATCCCGAAGCGCCGACGCCGGTCCACCCCGCCCCGGCTGTCGCGAGGATGTCGGCCAGTTCCCTGGACTGCGTGGAGACCGCCTCGGCGGTTTTGACGATCTTGTTCCTGGCCTGGATGACCGGTTCGTCGGCAAGTCCGAAACCGCCCGCGGGGTTGGTCATGCGGAGGTCCTCTCTCGGTTCGCGAAGGGAAGCGGGGCAGGGGTGGGTCGCGCCGGCTCGGGTGACATCCCTTCGGCCGGTTCCTGATCCCCCGTCACTCATGTGAAGTCCGTGATCACATTAGCCACTTCGGCGTCGCTCTCCGAGACATCACGGCTACGGAGAGCTGTCCGTACGCGGGTCAGCGACGGCGTGGGGCGCGGCGTCCACGAAGGTCTCGTGCCACGGTCGCGGCGCCGGCCACCACACCGACGAGCACGGCCGCCGCGGCCAGTGCGTAGGTCGCGTACCGCTTGCTGCGTTGCTGCGAGGTCTCCGACAACGCCAGGTGTGCGGGCTCGGGTGCCCGGGCTCCGGCAGCCGGCGCGTCCGGGTGGGGGGTGTCCTGCGGTTCGTCGTCTCCCGACAACGCGCGGACGGGATCGACTACACCCCATCCGACGAAGGCGTCACGCCCGTTGACGGAGCGTTCCGCCGTCTGTTCGATACGGGCGATGACCTGTGCCGCCGTCCAGTCCGGGTACCTGGCGCGCATCAGCGCGACGACCCCGGTGACGTACGGCGCGGCGAAACTGGTGCCGTTGTCGGTGCACTGGCCGTTGCCCGGGACGGTGGAGACGATGTCGACGCCGGGTGCGGCGACGCCGACGAAGTCCCCCGACTGGGAGAAGGGTGCGCGCTCGTTGTTGCGGTCGGAAGCGGCGACGGCGAGGACACCGTCGAAGGCGGCGGGGTAGGTGCGCCGTCTCCGGCCGTCCATACCGTCGTTGCCCGCGGCGGCGACCACCACGATGTCCTCGGCGATCGCCCGCGCCACCGCCCGCCCGAGCAGCGAGTCGGCGGCGAGCGGCCTGGTGGTGTCCTGGGAGATGTTGATGACCTGGGCGCGCTCGGTGATCGCGTGGTCGATCGCGGCGGCCATCGCGCTGTCCAGTCCGTTGTGCCGCCCGTCGGTCTGACGGATCGGGATGACGGTGGCCTCGGGGGCCAGACCGACGAATCCGGTGCCGGTGCGGGGGCGGGCGGCGATGATGCCGGCGACCTTGGTGCCGTGACCGACCTCGTCCACGGTCCCGTCGCTGCCGCCGCCCTCGGTGTAGTCGATGCCGGCGGAGGCGTCCACGGCACCCCTGAGCTGAGGGTTCGTGTCGTCCACCCCGGTGTCGATGACGGCGACCCGGATCCCCTTGCCCCGCGTGTCCTGCCACAGCTCGTCCAGGAGCACCCGCTGGAGCGGCCAGGGGCGCCCCTCGAACTGCTCCTTCATCGGGAAGTCGCACGTGCCGACGCCGTCGATCCGCAGACCGTCCGGCGCCGGAACGCCTGTGCCGACGCCGTCCATCCGCAGACCGTCCGGCGCCGGAACGGCGTACGCGGCCTGCGGCCCCGCGAAGGCGCCCAGCGCGGCCGCGGCCGCCGCCAGCAGGAGCCTCTTCCGGTACGGCATCGCGCACTCTCCCCCACGTGTGTCCACTGGTGTACCGCCGCCCCGTCCGGCCCTTCAGGAACCCTGGGGCCGGCGGGCGCTGTTGGTGTCGAGCCGGGGGCCTCTGGCGAGGAACTCCGACCAGGCGATCGGGACGAGGGCGGGCGTGACCTTCCCGTATCCGAGCCTGATCTGGGCCTGGCTGGGTTCGGGACGCCCGTCCGCACCGGCCTTCGCGCCGTCGGTGCCGATGTCCGAGCGTTCGGCGTCGCTGTCGCCGTTCGCCTGAACCGCGTACCGCAGTCCGGTGTCGGTCACCAGGAAGAGTGATCCGTCCGGGCTGGACTGCCCTTCCCGGACCTGCGTGTAGAGGAGTCCGCTGCCCGGGGTGACGTACGTGCTCGTGCCGCCTGCGCCGACGGGCGCGGGGTACGCGGCGCCGGCCCAGACGCTCAGCGTCGTACGGCCCTTGCCGTCCGTGCGGCGCAGCACGTTGCAGACGGTGTCGCGGCCGGCGGCGCCCGCATCGGCGGCGTTGACGCGGACGGCTCGGCGCGCGGGCCAGTGCGGGGCCTGGCCCGCGAAGGGCTCGGAACCGGGGACGAAGTCCTGGAGGCCGGCCGGGCGTGCCTCGCCGGCCGCATCGAGGGCTGCGGTCTGCGGGGAGTTGATCAGCAGCCAGGCGGTGAACTCGGAGACGGGCAGGACCCTTTTGTCGAGGACGACGTAGTAGGCGGTGCCCTCTCCGTTCCTGGTGCGCAACACCGTGCCCACGCGGTTCTCCCGCGCGGAGAGGTGGCCCTCGATGTGTGCGGGGGCGCCGACGTCGCCGGGGATCCGCGGGAAGGCGACGGGGCTGCCCTCGTGGAGGGTGGCCAGCCAGTCGTCGGTGACGGGCTGCGGCTGCGCGCCTCCGACCAGGGCGCCGGTGAGATGGCCGAGGTCGGCGGCGGTCTCGTCGATGCGGTACTTGGTGCCGCGGGCGTCGACGAGGTAGCGGGTGCGGTCCTGCCCCCTGACGTAGAGGACCTGACCGCCGGTGAGCCTCCCCGCCCCCTCGGTCAGTTCCTTGTCGCGTTCGGCGAGGACGAAGGCGGCCTTCTGGACGGTGTTCCCCCTGCTGCCGGGCTGCACGCAGACGGCCCAGCGCTTGGCGGTGCCCGCGTCGTCCTCCTCGGGCAGCCGGTCGGGGGCGTACGGGATGCCGAGGACGGGCCCGCGCGGAGGGTTGCCCGCGTCGAGGATGTCGTCGGCGACCTGGATGACGCCGTAGTTCTGCGGGGTCAGCAGCAGCCGGGCCGAGGCGAGGTTCAGCACGGGGTGCAGCTGCGTCCGCCGGTTCCCGCCCTTGCCGGTGGTGAGCACCACGTAGCGGGTGGTCGACGTCTTGCCGACGATCACCTTGGTGCCGGGGCTGTCCCAGTCCTTGGGGGCCGCCGGCCTGAACATGCCGTAGGCGCCGAACCCCGCGAGGATCAGTGCGCCGGCGACCAGGCCCGGAAGGACGGCGCGCAGGGGGCGCGGGGCACCCTCGTCCGAGCCGGTGGGTGAGGGCTGGAGGAAAGCTGCCACCACGCGCCGCTTCGCGAAGGTGTACGCGTTGAGGTCGTCGCGCCGCGATGCCATGAGTCCGTCCGTCTCCCGTGTCCGACCGCACGGCACCGGGAGCGGCCGCGGCCGGCGTCCCGTACCGGACCCCCGATGCCGGACCGGCTCCCTACTATGCCTGTAGATCCAGCGGTGTTGTGGGCCGGGTAGGGTGATTCACCCCGCCGGAGACCCCGGTGGGACGGGCCCGGCACGGGTCGCTCCGAGAGGCGCGCCGGGCCGGATGAACGGGGGGATGCCGCGATGACGGCTTCCGCGACGCGGACGGCTCAGGTCCCGGACACCGTGCCTCCCGCAACTCCCCGGACGGCGGCGCCGGGTCCTCCGGCCGGCGGCAGCGGGGCGGGCAGGACGCGGTGGAGCGGCCGGACCGGATGGTTCGGACCGTGGCGGCTCCACCAACTCGTCCTGTTCGAGATCGCGGGAGCGCTGCTGCTGTGCGCGTGGGCCGTGGAACCACTGCTGCTGGTCCCGGCCTCGGTGCCGGCCGCGCTGCTGGTGATGTTCGCCGTCGTGCGCAGGCGCCGCCGTTCCCTTCCCGCGCTGCTGCACGCGGTCCTCGCGCTGCGTGCCCGCAATCGCAGGGCCGCGTCGACGGGGCCCGCGGCGGGCACCGAACCGGGCATCGCTCCCCTGGTCGAGTGCGAACCGGCCCTGCGTACGCACTCGTTCGGGGGAGGCGACCGGCATCCGGCCGGAATGATCGGCGACGGTACGTATCTGACGGCGGTCCTCAGGATCGACGGGGACGGCACTGCGCTGCGACGGGACCGGTCCGCGAGACCGCTCCCCCTTGCTCTCGTACGGGACGCGCTCGAAGTCGACGGCATCAAGCTGGAGTCGGCGCAGATCGTGCAGCACACCCAGCCGGCGCCCGCGCCGCATCTCCCGGAACAGTCGGTCGCCGCCCGCAACTACGCCCCTCTGCAGGCTCGGACGGGTACCCCGGCCCTTCGGATCACCTGGATCGCCCTGAAGTTGGCCCCGGAGCTCTGCCCGGAAGCGGTCCGGGCCCGGGGCGGCGGTCTCACCGGGGCGCAGAAGTGTCTGGTGCGCGCGGCCGACCAGCTGGCCGGCAGGCTGTCCGGGGCCGGTCTGTCCGCGACGGTGCTCACCGAGCAGGAACTCGGCGCGGCGATCGCCACGTCCACCTGTGCGCGTCCGCCGGCCACTGCGGGGGCGGGACGGGACGGGGCGCCCGCCCGTCGCACCCGCGAGACCACCCGCACCTGGCAGTGCGACGACCGGCTGCACACCACGTACTGGGTGCGCCGCTGGCCGGAACTGGGAGAAGGCGGTGCCCCGATGCCTCAGTTCGTCGCGCTGCTCACCTCGGTCCCGGCCCTGGCCACGACGTTCAGCCTCACACTGGGGAGCGGCGACCGGCAGGAGATCACGGTCACCGGCCACGTCCGGGTCACCGGCCGCGATGAACAGGAACTCCTCGCAGCCCGGCACGAGTTGGAACGTACGGCCCGTGGCGTGAAGACCTCGCTGGTGCGGCTCGACCGTGAGCAGCTGCCCGGTGTGCTCGCCACCCTGCCACTGGGAGGTACCCGCTGATGTCCGCACCCGCACGGGGCCGAGGGCGACCGGGGTTCGGGCTGACCGGCCCGCGCCGCCCCCGGCACACGGTCCGGCCCGAGCAGCTCGCGTCGCTGGCCCTGCCGGTCGGCGACGACGGCGTGGTGATCGGTGTCGACGGCGAGGAACGCCCGGCCGTGCTCGGCGTCATCCGGCCCACTCCGTACGACGTCACGCTGATCGGAGGGCTCTGGACGGCACAGGTGCTGGCGCTGCGGGTGGCGGCGACCGGCGCCCGGGTCGTGGTCGAGACGGGACGGACCCCGGCATGGGAGGGACTGGTGCGGGCGGTGGGCGGTGAAGGCTGCGGCATCGCTCTGCACGAGGTGGGGAGGGTGCCACCGCAGGGCCCTTCGGCAGGCTCGCCGGTCGTCGTGGTGCGGGACTGCGGCATAAGGCCACCGCGCGGGCGGGTGACGTCCGGTCCGTGGCAGTCGGTGGTGACACTGCTGCCGTATCTGAGTCCGGTGGCGGCCGGGCTGATGGAGAAGTCGTCCCTGGTCGGCGTTCAGCGGGTGTCCCCCGACGAAGCCGAGCAGATCGGGCATCTCATGTGCCTCGGGTCCGACGAGACCCGGGCCCTGTCCACCCTGACGGACGGGGTCACCCTCTGGTGCACACGGCAGGACCGGAAGTTCGTGATGATGCGGGCGACCGATGCGGAATCGGGACTACTGGGCAGCGC
The DNA here is from genome assembly GCF_040630635.1 of Streptomyces sp. NPDC005761. Taxonomy (NCBI): domain Bacteria; kingdom Bacillati; phylum Actinomycetota; class Actinomycetes; order Kitasatosporales; family Streptomycetaceae; genus Streptomyces; species Streptomyces sp. NPDC005761. Next base: position 23,033 of record NZ_JBEXXX010000013.1, read on the forward strand.
CCGCCGGATGGACTGACGACTCACCACGACGTGTGCGAATTGTTCAGATTCCCCGGCACAGATGTGCATGTTTGACCGCTTTACGCCTCACTCTCGGTCGCACTCAGTCCACTTGGGGGCAGTACGTGACGTACGGGACAGCGATCGCGGTGCCGTACGGCCTGCCGTGGCGAGCCCTATGGCGATTAGGGTGGGTCCGGGCGCGGCAGGAGAACCTGCGGGCAGGCAGTGCGCGTCCCAGGGGGAGAGCCGGGCGGTTCGCACCAGGTTGTGTCCGGACCTGAGGGAACGGTCGCCCCCACCCACCACGGCACAAGGGTGCTCGACCACATCAGGAGGCAAAGTGAACGGCGATCGGGACGAGATGCGCGGGGGCTGGAACAAGCCCGTCGACGAGTCGTCCGACGCGGAGCCCGCCGAGATGACGGGTGAGTTCACCATCGACTACACCCCGCCCGCCTGGTACACGCAGAACGCGCCGGGCGACTCGTCGGGCGGAGCCGGCACGCATCTGGCCCCGCCCCCGCCGCCCACCGGCGCCCCGGTGTCCGTGCCCGGGCTGCCGGCCGCGGGCGCATTCGAACCCGACCGGACTCCGGCGCCGCCGGCACCGGCGCACGGTGCCGCCGCCGATCACCCGGTGCCGGGTGCGGCCGACGCGCCGGACCCCTTCGGGAGCGGTGACGTGGAGAGCGGCGCGACCATGCGCTTCTCGTCCGCCGCGCTGAAGCGGGAGATCGCCGAGCGCGAAGCCGCCGCGGAGGCCGCTTCCGCGCCTGCCGACGAGGTGGAGGACAGCCGCCCGGCGGCCGGCCCCGCCGGTGACGAGGTGGGGGACGACCCGCAGAACGGTTCCGGGAAGGCCGGGGAGACCGACGCGGCCCCCGACTCCTCGTCATCCGGGCCGTCCGACGCGCTGCCGTCCTCCGCCGCCGCCTCGGACTCCTCGTCGTCCGGGCCGTCCGACGCGCTGCCGTCCCTCGCCGCGGACGACGACGCCCCCGAGACCGACGCGGGCGAGCCCGGCGACGCCCCTGCGCCGGACGTCTCCGCGAGCCATGACGGCAGCGACGGCGGCCCGCACGCCGACGAGCCCTCCGACGCCGTGCCCACGGACTCGGCGCCCTCGGATGCCGTGCCCCCGCCCGTCCCCGCCGATGCGGCCCCCCTCGACGTACCGCAGGGCAGTGCACCGCAGGACGCGGCGCCCGCCCCCTGGACCCCCGCGCCGGCGTTGGGCGGACTGCCGCCGCTGCCGCCGTCGTTCCAGCCCGCGGCGCCGCAGCCCGAGGCACCCCGGCCCGCTTCCCACTGGCCCCCGTCGGCCCCGGCCGACAGCGGCCGGGGCGGCTACGGCTTCCCGCAGGATCCGGCCGCCCAGACCCCTCCGGGCCCGCAGACCCCGCAGGCTCTCCCCTTCCCGCAGCAGCCTCAGCCGGCCGCCCCCGCGCCGGAGGGAGGGTACGGCTTCCCCCAGCAGCCTCAGCCTCAGCAGGTCCAGCCGGGAGCGGCCCTGCCGGCGCAGCTCCCGCCGCCGCCCGCACCTCAGGCTCACCAGTGGCCCGGGCAGCAGGCAGCTGCCCTGCCCCCGCCCGTACCTCAGGCACCTCAGGCACCTCAGCCGCCTCAGGCCGCACAGCAGCCGCAGAGCGGTTACGGGTTCCCGCAGGGCGGCCTGCCGCCGGCTCAGGCCACCCCGAATCTGCCCGCGCAGATTCCGCCGCAGCAGCCGCAGCCCCCGTACCAGCAGCACGCACAGCAGCCGCACCCGCAGCAACTCCCGCCCCAGGGACCGCCGCAGGGACCGCCGCAGGGACCGCCCGCCGACCCCCGGGCCGGAACCGCCTGGCCCACGCCGGTCACCCATGACCAGCGCGAGCGTTCCGTTCCGGGCGCACCGCTCGGTTACACGGCTGCCGTGGAGCTCTCATCCGACCGGCTCGTCCGGGGCAAGCAGAAGGCGAAGAGCAGCCGCACCCCGTCCGGCGCTTCCCGCTTCAAGCTGGGCGGCAAGAAGGAGGAGATCGAGCGGCAGCGCAAGCTCGATCTGATCCGCACCCCGGTGCTCTCGTGCTACCGGATCGCGGTGATCAGCCTCAAGGGCGGCGTGGGGAAGACCACGACGACCACCGCTCTGGGCGCGACCCTGGCCACCGAGCGGCAGGACAAGATCCTCGCCATCGACGCCAACCCCGACGCCGGCACGCTGGGCCGCCGGGTCCGTCGCGAGACCGGGGCCACCATCCGTGACCTGGTCCACGCGATCCCGCACCTCAACTCCTACATGGACATCCGGCGGTTCACCTCGCAGGCGCCCTCCGGTCTGGAGATCATCGCCAACGACGTGGACCCGGCGGTCTCGACCACGTTCAACGACGAGGACTACCGGCGCGCGATCGAGGTGCTGGGCAAGCAGTACCCGATCATCCTCACGGACTCGGGCACCGGCCTGCTGTACAGCGCGATGCGCGGGGTGCTGGACCTCGCCGACCAGCTGATCATCATCTCGACCCCGTCGGTCGACGGTGCGTCAAGTGCGTCCACCACGCTGGACTGGCTGTCGGCGCACGGGTACGCGGAGCTGGTCCAGCGCTCCCTCACCGTCATCTCCGGGGTACGCGAGACCGGAAAGATGATCAAGGTCGATGACATCGTCCAGCACTTCGAGACGCGCTGCCGAGGCGTGGTCGTCGTGCCGTTCGACGAACACCTGTCGGCCGGCGCCGAGGTCGACCTCGACATGATGCGCCCGAAGACCCGGGACGCGTACTTCCACCTCTCCGCCCTCGTCGCCGAGGACTTCGCGCGCGCCCAGCAGCAGCAAGGGCTGTGGACGTCGAACGGCGGCAACCCGCCCCCGCAGTACGCCCCTCCGATGCCGGGCATGCAGATGCCGGGCCAGCCGGCGCCCGGCCAGCAGCCGTATGCTCCCCAGCAGCCGCAGCCACCGCAGCAGCCCGGCCAGCCCTACCCGCAGCAGCAGCCCTACGGCGGGCAGCCGCAGCAGCCCTATCCCCCGCAGGCGCCCGGCGCCGGGCAGAACTGGCAGCAGTCACTGCCCTCGCAGGCGCAGTCGACGGCCGGTCAGGCCGGCCCGCCTCAGCCGCAGCCGCACGGCGGACAGCCAGGTCAGCCGGGTCAGCCCGCCCACCCCGAACTCCACGGTCCCGTCCCGCCGGCGGGGTGGCAGCAGCAGCCTCCACAGCCGCCGCCAGCGCCTCAGCAGTAGGGCGTCAGAGGTCTGAACCAATGAGGGTCCGCATCGCTTACGCGATGCGGACCCTCATTGCATTCCCGCAGACCACACGCCGTTTCGGTGACCGTTGACGCGGCTCGACCACCGCTGATAAACCTTCGCTTCACCAGCTGGCGAACCACAGATCAACCCGCCTTCTCCGTGCGAGTCATGACGCGAGGTCCCTGACCATGGTCGAAAGAGTCCCACCGCCCTCAGCCCAGCCACGCTCACGTCTGCGAATCCTCCTGGCGTCCGGCACCGCCGCCCTTGCTCTGGCGGCCGGGTCCGTCGTGCCGGGCATCCCCCTCGGAGCCGCGCCCCAGCAGGCGCAGGCCGCCGACAGCGGCAACAAGACGCTGACCGTCGCGGTCGCGCAGAGCGTCGACTCCCTGAGCCCGTTCCTCGCCCAGAAGCTGCTGAGCACCAGCGTCTCCCGGCTCATGTACGACTTCCTGACGAACTACGACCCGAAGGACAATCACGCCGTCCCGGGTCTCGCCACCAAGTGGGAGCCGTCAGCCGACAAGCTGACGTGGACGTACACCATTCGGAGCAATTCGAAGTGGTCGGACGGCCAGCAGGCCACCGCCGAGGACGCGGCCTGGACGTTCAACAAGATCATGACCGACGAGGGCGCCGCCCAGGCGAACGGCAGCTTCGTCACCAACTTCAAGAAGGTGACCGCCCCCAGCCCGACGCAGCTGGTCATCGAGCTCAAGGAACCGCAGGCCACGATGGCCGCGCTCGATGTGCCGATCGTCCCCAAGCACGTCTGGGAGAAGGTCGAGGACTTCTCGAAGTTCAACAACGACACGGCCTTCCCGGTCGTGGGCAACGGGCCCTTCGTACTGAGCGACTACAAGGTCGACCAGTACGTGAAGCTCAAGGCCAACAAGGACTTCTGGCGCGGCAGGCCCAAGTTCGACGAGCTGGTCTTCAAGACGTACAAGGACCAGGACGCCGCAGTCGCCGCGCTCCGCAAGGGCGAGGTCTCCTTCGTCGCCGGCTCGCCCGCGCTGACGCCCGCCCAGGCCGCGTCGCTCAAGGGTGACGCCAACATCAAGGTCAACGAGGGTCCGGGCCGCCGCTTCTTCGCGCTGGCCACCAACCCGGGCGCGCAGACCAAGGACGGCAAGAAGTTCGGCAACGGCAACAAGGCGCTGCTGGACCAGAAGGTCCGTCAGGCGCTGTTCCTGTCGATCGACCGCAAGACGATCATCGACAAGGTGTTCCAGGGCCACGCCGTCGAGGGCCAGGGGTACATCCCGCCGCGCTTCTCGGAGTACAGCTGGCAGCCGTCGCAGAGCCAGAACCTCGCCTACGATCCCGCCAAGGCGGGAAAGCTCCTGGACCAGGCGGGTTACGAGCTCAAGGGCGGCAAGCGCGTCGGCGAGGACGGCAAGGCGCTCGACCTGCGCATCCTGTGCCACGCGACGGACCCGAACGACAAGGCGATCGGCAAGTACCTCAAGGAGTGGTGGGGCAAGCTCGGCGTCGGCCTCAAGGTCGACTGCCTCGACGACGTCTCCGTGCCCTGGTACGCGGGTGAGTACGACCTCGCCTTCGACGGCTGGTCCGTCAACCCCGACCCGGACTTCGTCCTCGGCATCCACACCTGCGCCGCCCTGCCGACCAAGGCCAAGGCGAGCGCGGCCACGGACAACTTCATCTGCGACAAGACGTACGACGAGCTGTACAAGAAGCAGCTCGCCGAGTACGACACCGCCAAGCGGGCGGACCTCGTCGGGCAGATGCAGTCGTGGCTGTACGACTCCGGGTACATGAGCGTCATCGCGTACCCGAACGCGGTCGAGGCCTACCGCACCGACCAGATCAAGTCGATCACCACGATGCCCGAGGCGGCCGGCAACATCTACGGCCAGGACGGGTACTGGAGCTGGTGGTCGGCCGTTCCGGCCGGCAGTGGCGACGGGGAGGGTGACAGCGACTCCGGTTCGAGCTCCACGGGGATCGTCATCGGCATCGTCGTCGCCGTGCTGGTCCTCGCCGGTGGCGGGTTCCTCATCTCCCGGCGCCGCCGCACCACCGCGGACGACCGCGAGTAGTTCCACGGCCCGCGGGTATTTCCCGCGGACGGGATGAGAGCGGTCGGCGGCGGGGCCCGGGCAGCCGGGCCCCGCCGTCCGATCCCTCTAAGTGCAGCACGAGTAACGAGAGTTCCCATGACAGCTGACAGCACTCCGGCGCTCGTGAAGCAGGCGGACGCGGACACGGAAGGCCCGGCTCCGGTCGGCTCTCCGGCCGCCCGCGGCCCACGGGCGCGCAACACCCAGGCCTATCTGAAGTACGTGGCCGCCAAGATCGTCGGCGCGGCCGTCTCGCTGTTCGCCGTACTGGTCACCAGCTTCTTCCTCTTCCGGCTCATCCCGAGCGACCCGGTGAAGCAGATGACGGGCGGACGCCGTGTGTCCGCCGAGCAACTCGAGTCACTGCGTCACCAGTTCGGTCTCGACCAGCCGATGTGGCAGCAGTTCACGACGTATGTGGGCGACGCCCTCACCGGCGACTTCGGCACCTCGTTCCAGTACCACGCCCCGGTCATGGACAAGATCACCGAGGCGCTCCCGGCGACCCTGCTCCTCACCGGAACGGCGTACGTCCTCTACAGCGCGCTGGGCATCTGGCTCGGCACCCGTACCGCCTGGCGCAACGGGTCGAAGAGCGACCGGTTCAACACCGCGCTGGCGCTCACGCTCTACTCCGTGCCCTCGTTCTGGCTCGGTCTGCTCCTGATCATCGTCTTCTCCGTGGGCGTCGGACCGATCCCGGGCATGTTCCCGACCGGCGGGCTGGAGTCGGGCAACGAGTCCGGCTTCGCGTACGTGCTCGACGTCGCGCACCACATGGTGCTCCCCGTGATCACCCTGGTCGCGGTCGGCTACGCGCAGACGCTCCTCGTGATGCGCTCCTCGCTCCTCGACGAGATGGGCAGCGACTATCTGACGACGGCGCGCGCGAAGGGGCTGCGCGACGACACCGTCCGCCGCCGGCACGCCGTCCCCAACGCGATGCTCCCGACCTTCACGCTGATGTTCGTCAACCTGGGCCATGTGGTCGCGGGCCAGATCCTGGTGGAGACCGTGTTCTCCTGGCCGGGCCTCGGCGGACTCTTCTACCAAGGGCTGAGCGTCCCCGACCTTCCGCTCGTCCAGGGGCTGTTCTTCGTCTTCGCCACCGCGGTGATCCTGGCGAACACCCTGGCCGATCTGCTGTATCCGCTGCTCGATCCCCGGGTGGGCCGATGACGACCGAATCCATGCCCGCGTCGACGCCGGGGGCGAAGGCCCCCGCGCCCGAGGAATCCGGGCCCGAGGAGGCCAGGAGCCCGGGCGCCCTGGCCCGGGCCCGCAAGCGGCGTTCCATGGCCCGGTTCTGGCGGGAGTACCGCAGCCACCGGGGCGGGCTGTGGGGCCTGGCCGGGCTCGTCCTGATCGCGCTGATCGCCGTCTGCGCGCCCGTACTGACCGGCGCGGACGCGCAGAGCGTCACCGAGGCTCCGGGCGGGGCGCTGGAGTCGCCGAGCGCCGAGTTCCCGCTCGGAACCGACCAGTTCGGACGCAGCGTCCTCGCCCTGCTGATCTGGGGTGCGCGCGTCTCACTGACCGTGGGGCTGCTCGCGGCGTTCCTCTGCGTGGCCATCGGTACGGTCGTCGGGATCGTCGCGGGGCACTTCCGCGGCTGGTACTCGACGGTCCTGATGCGCGTCACCGACTGGTTCCTGGTGATGCCGACCCTCGTCCTCGCGATCGCGCTCGCCACCGTGATGGACCGCTCCCTGTGGACGGTCATCATCGCCATCGGCGTCACGACCTGGCCGACGACGGCCCGGCTGGTGCGGGCGCAGACCCTTGCCGTGGAGTCCCGCCCGTACATCGAGCGCGCCCGCGCACTGGGCGGCGGGCACGGGCACATCATGCTCCGGCACGTACTGCCGAACGTGATGCCGCTGGTGCTCGCGCAGACCACCCTGGTCATCTCCAGCGCGATCCTGACGGAGGCGACCCTCGCCTTCCTCGGCCTCGGCGACCCGACCATCACCTCCTGGGGCGGCATGCTCCAGGACGCGCGCGAAGCCGGCGCCGTGAGCGCGGGCGACTGGTGGTACCTGGCACCGCCCGGCATCGCCATCGCCCTGGTGGCCCTGGCGTTCACGCTGTGCGGCCGCGCCATCGAGACCGTCCTCAATCCCAAGCTGGGGGTGGCCCGTTGAGCACGACGAGCATCCGCAAGACACCTCTCCTCGAGGTACGCGATCTCACGGTGACGTACGCCGGAGGGGCCCAGGCGGTCCGCGGCGTGAACCTCGAGGTCGACGCGGGCAGGAAGCTGGGCATCGCCGGGGAGTCGGGCTGCGGGAAGTCCACGCTGGCGCTCGCGCTGCTGCGACTGCTCCCCGCGGGCACGAAGGTCACCGGCGAGATCCTGCTGAACGGCGAGGACGTCCTCGCCATGAAGTGGGGTCAGGTCAGGGCCGTGCGGTGGGCGGGCGCCTCAATCGTCTTCCAGGGCGCGATGCACTCGCTCAACGCGGTGCACCGCATCGGGGACCAGATCGCCGAGCCGATCGTCCTGCACAAGAAGACGACGCAGGCCGCGGCACGCAAGCGTGCCGGTGAGCTGCTGGAGCAGGTGGGTCTGCCCGCCGCCCGGGCGGACGCCTATCCGCACGAGCTCTCCGGCGGGCAGCGCCAGCGCGTGATGATCGCGATGGCGCTCGCCTGCGACCCGGGGCTGATCATCGCCGACGAGCCGACGACGGCCCTCGATGTGATGATCCAGGCCCAGATCCTGCGGCTGATCGAGCAGTTGGTCTCCGAGCAGGACCTCGGTCTCATCATGATCAGCCATGACCTCGCGGTGCTCTCGGACACCTGCGACCGGCTCGCGGTGATGTACGCGGGACGGGTCGTGGAACAGGGCCCGGCGTCCGAGGTCTACGAGCGGGCGCACCACCCGTACAGCAAGGCCCTGTCGGGTGCCTTCCCGCGGATCGGCGACCCGGCCTCACGGTTCGCCCCGCGGGGGCTGCCCGGCGATCCGCCCGACCCGTCGGCGCTGCCGGCCGGCTGCACGTTCCATCCGCGTTGCACGGTGGCCCTGGACTCCTGCACCACGCAGGACCAGGTGCTGCGGGTGGCGGGGCCCGGGCGGGAGGCCGCCTGTGTGCTGGTGGGCCCGGAAGGGGCCGCGGCCCCGCAGGGCGCCGAGGAAGCAAGGAGCACATCATGACCACCACGGACCTGCTCAGTGCGCGGGATCTCCGGATCGCTTTCCCCGGAAGGCACGGCGCCGATCCGGCACGTGCCGTGGACGGGGTGGACCTGGACATCCGGCCGGGCGAGATCGTCGCCCTGGTCGGTGAGTCGGGGTGCGGGAAGACGACCCTGGCCCGTTCGCTGCTGGGTCTGGTTCCACCGACGGGCGGGCAGGTCACCTTCGACGGGAAGCCGCTCGACTACGGGAGCCGTGCGCTGAAGGCGTACCGCAAGCGGGTCCAGCTGGTGCTCCAGGACCCCAGCGGTTCGCTGAACCCGCGGCACACCGTGTACGACGCGGTGGCCGAGGGCCTGCGGATCCACCGCTACCCGGGCGACGAGCGGAAGGCGGTGGCCGACGCGCTGTCCCGGGCCGGTCTGCGGCCTCCGGAGCGTTTCTTCCTCCGCTACCCGCACGAGCTGTCGGGCGGCCAGCGGCAGCGGGTCGTGATCGCGGGCGCCCTGGTCCTGGAGCCGGAACTCATCGTCGCCGACGAGCCGGTGGCCTCCCTGGACGCCTCGGTGCGCGGTGAGATCCTGGCGCTGCTGCTGCGGCTGCGGGACGAACTGGGTCTGTCCGCGCTGGTCGTCACGCACGACCTCGGTCTCGCGTGGAACATCGCGGACCGGGTGGCGGTGATGTATCTCGGCAGGATCGTGGAGACGGGGGAGGTGGAGCAGATCCTCACGGCTCCGCAGCATCCCTACACCCAGGCGCTGTTGTCGGTGCTGCCGGAGGCCGAGGGCGAACCGGTGGTACTGACCGGTGAGCCGCCGGACCCGTCCAAGGTGCCGTCGGGGTGCCGCTTCCATCTCCGCTGCCAGGTCCTGGCCTCGGGCGAGGCGGAGCGGGCGGGTGTCGCGGACGCCTGCCGCACGAAGGACCTGCCGGTGCTCGCGGGCGGCGGCGAGACCCAGGTGGCGTGCCATTGGGCGGCGGTGGCGCAGCCGTAGGGAGTGTGGCGGTGGGAGTGTCCGGCGGGCGGGTCCTCGGCTTCGGGGGCCCGCCCGTTACCGCTGTCCGTGATGGTGGATGGCACCGGACAGTTCGCCGAGCGGCCGCCCGGTGCCGCCCCACCGGTGCTGGATGATCTCCGCGGCGATCGAGACGGCCGTCTCCTCCGGCGTCCGGGCGCCCAGATCGAGCCCGACCGGCGAGGCGAGCCGGGCCAGGTCGGCCTCGCTCACACCCTCGTCCCGCAGCCGGGCCAGCCGGTCGTGGTGGGTGCGCCTGCTGCCCATGACCCCGATGTAGGCCGCCGGCGTGCGCAGTGCGGCGACCAGGAGCGGCACATCGAACTTCGGGTCGTGCGTGAGCACGCACAGGACGGTGCGCGCGTCGACTTCCGTATCCGCCAGATACGTGTGCGGCCAGGCGCGGATCACCTCGTCGGCGGTGGGGAAGCGTTCGCGGGTCGCGAAGGCCGGGCGGGCGTCGCACACGGTGACCCGGTAACCGAGGAAGGAGCCGATGCGGGCGGTGGCCGCCGCGTGGTCGATGGCGCCGAAGACGATCATGCGGGGCGGTGGCGCGTACGTCTGGATGAAGACGGACACGTCCTGCATCCTGCGTTCGCCGTGGGCCCCGTACCGCTGACGGCCGGTCGCCCCCTGGGCCAGGAGACCCCGGGCGTCGTCGGTGACCGCCGCGTCGAGCCCTTCGTTGCCCAGCGATCCCTCCGCGCCGTCCGCCCGAACGACCCGCCGCGCGCTCGCACGGCCCTCGTCGGGCAGGAGCGTGGCCACGGCGACGGGTTCTCCACGTGCGACGGTCTCACCGACATCCCGTAGCCAGGTCCGGTCGCCGGGCGCGGCGAAGGGCGCGACGAGGACATCGATGGTGCCGCCGCACGTCAGGCCGACGCCGAACGCCTCGTCGTCGCTGATCCCGTACGACCGCAGCTGCGGGGTCCCGGTGGCGAGCACCTCGCCGGCCACTTCGTATACCGCTCCCTCGACGCAGCCCCCGGACACGCTGCCCGCCACCGTGCCGTCGGCGGTCACGGCCATCATGGCCCCGGGCGCCCGGGGAGCGCTGCCGCGGACGGAGACGACCGTCGCCAGCGCGAAGGGCGTGCCGGCGTCGTGCCAGGCGCGCAGTTCCGACAACAGTTCACGCACGTCACGAACCTCCTCGGGGCCGGTGGACCGGGCCCAGGCGGCGCTCCTGGAGCAAAGCCTGAGCACTCAGATAACGAGCACTATGGATTATGCACCGAATCCCGTCGCACGGACGCCGTCAGCGCCTCACGGTCCGGCGGAGTCTGCTCGGCCGTCTCCAGTGAGCGTTCGAGCTTGCCGAGCAGCTGACTCAGCCGGCGCCGCTCGGCGTCGGACAGTTCGGCGAGCATCCGCTCCTCGTTGGCGAAGTGGGCGACGGCGACCACATCGACGACCTCGACGCCCCGCTCGGTCAGGCATGCGTACACGACCCTGCGGTCCTTCGCGTCGCGCTCCCGTGTCACCAGCCCGGCCTTCTCCAGCCGGTCCAGCCGCAGGGTGATGCCGCCGGTGGTGACCAGGGCGATGTCCGCGAGCTGACCGGCGGTCTGCCGATATGGCGGCCCTGACCTGCGCAGAGCCGCCAGCACATCGAAGGAGGCCATGTTCAGGTCGAAGCACTCGAAGAGTTCGGACAGCAGTCCCTGGTATCGCAGGAAGCTGCGGTGGAGCCGGCCGAGCACCTCCATCGGCGAGGCATCCAGAGTGGGCAGTTCGCGCTTCCACTGCTCGAGGACGAGGTCGACCGCGTCAGGGCGGCCGGATGCTCTACGGGTCATGTGCGGTGGGAGGACGGTGCGGTGCCGCGCCCTCGCGCCTCCTTCCGGACACACCGCGCCCGGCGCAGCGGTGAGGTGTTCACGATACAACCGGAGCCCGCCTCCAGGTCCCCGGTCCCGGAAGCCTCCGTAACGTTTAAGCACTTAGTCATTGACCGCTAAGGCACTTCTTCCTAGGGTCACCGCAACTCCTGTTCGCGGAAGGATCCCCATGTCAATCGTGGCCAACGGCCCCGCCGTGAGCTCCGTCTCGGCCAGACTCGAACGCCTGCCGAGCTCTCGCTGGCACATCAAGGTCCGCACACTGATCGGCACCGTCACGTTCTTCGAGGCGTTCGACCAGTTGCTGACCGCCTCCGCACTGCCCGTCCTGACCGAACAGTGGAAGCTGAGCACCGGCCAGGGCACCATGATCGTCACCAGCGGTTCCGTGGGCATGCTGCTCGGTGCGCTCGTCGCCGGCTGGCTCGGGGACCGGATGGGCCGGGTGAACACCGTCGCCCTGGGCGTCGCCGTGACCGCGCTGGCCAGCCTCGCCGTCGCGCTCTCCCCCGGATTCGCCCTGTTCACGCTCTTCCGCTTCGTTCAGGGCCTCGGCATCGGTGGTGTCGTGCCGGTCGCCGCCACGTACATCAACGAGATCGCCCGGGCGGATCACCGGGGCCGCTTCGTGCTGCTCTACGAGCTCATCTTCCCGGCCGGCCTCGCCACGGCCACGCTCGTCGCGAGCTGGGTGGTGCCCAGCTTCGGCTGGCGGGTGATGTTCGTGATCGGCGCCCTGCCCGTACTCCTCGTCGTCGTCCTGCGCCGCCAGGTGCCGGAGTCGCCCCGCTGGCTGCTCTCCCGGGGACGCGTCGCGGAGGCCGAACAGGTCATCGCCCGGATCGAGAAGGACGTGGCGAAGTCGACCGGAGCCGCGCTCCCCGACCCCGGCCCGGCGACAGCCGTCGAGACCTCTCGGGGCGGGCTGCGGGATCTCTTCACGGGCCGCTACCTGCGGCGCACGGCCGTGGTGTCGGCACTGTGGTTCGTCGCCTACTACGTCAACCACGGCATCGCCACGTGGCTGCCCTCCCTCTACACCAAGGAGTTCGGTCTCGATCTGCGCACCGCGCTCAATTACGCGCTGCTGAGCAATGTGACCGGCCTGATCGGCTGTCTCCTGGTCGCGCTCGTCATCGACAAGGCGGGGCGCCGGGTGTGCCTGACCGTCGGGCTGGGCGGGGCGGCCGTCGCCCTGCTCTCGCTGGCCGTCTCCGGCGCCACGTCAGGCGGCCAGGTCGCCGTGTGGGCCTCGGTCACGACGCTCTTCGTCTTCGCCACCAACGTGAGCCTCTACCTCTACACCCCCGAGCTCTACCCGACCCGGAGCCGGGCGCGCGGGGCCTCCTTCGGCGGGGTGTGGAACCGGCTGGGAGTCATCCTCGGACCGATCGTGGTCGGCGCGATCATCAGCTCGGGCGCCGGCCTGACCATGGTCTTCACCCAGCTGGGCTGTGTGGCGGCAGTGGGCGCGGTGATCGCGCTCTTCGCCGTGGAGACCAAGGGGAAGACGCTGGAGGAGCTCAACAGCTGACACGTGCCGCTACGGCTCCGGCCGGGACCGCGTGACAGCGGTCCCGGCCGGAGCCGTAGGGACGGGGCAAGTCGTCAGCCCCGGTCGTACGCGGAGATCAGCTCGCTGCACCGCTTCACATCGGCGGCCATCGCCACGAGCAGATCGTCGATCGAGTCGAACTTCAGCATGCCGCGTACGTACGCGAGGAAGTCCACGGCGACGTGCAGCCCGTACAGGTCGAGGCCGACGCGGTCGATCGCGTACGCCTCCACCGTCCGCTCCGTGCCGTCGAACTGCGGGTTGGTGCCGACCGAGATCGCGGCGGGCATCGCCTCGCCGTCCACATGCAGCCAGCCCGCGTACACCCCGTCGGCCGGGATCGCGGTGTGCGGCAGGGTCTCCACGTTCGCGGTGGGGAAGCCGAGTTCACGGCCGCGCTGCGCACCGCGGACGACGATGCCCTCGACGCGGTGCGGACGGCCGAGGATCTCCGCGGCGCCGGCCACGTCCCCCTCGGCGACCAGGCGCCGGGTCAGGGTCGAGGAGAACGGCTCGCCTCCGCCGGCCTCGCCGCGCACCCGCAGGTCGATGACTTCGACCTGGTAGTCGTAGGTGTCGCCGAGCTCGGTGAGCAGCTGCACGTTCCCGGCGGCCTTGTGGCCGAACCGGAAGTTGGGGCCCTCGATGACCAGCTGGGCGTGCAGCTTGTCGACGAGCACCTTCACGATGAAGTCGGCCGGAGCGAGCTTGGAGAACTCGGTGGTGAACGGCAGGATCAGCACCGCGTCCACGCCGAGCTCGGTCATCAGTTCGGCGCGGCGGTGGTGCGGGGCGAGCAGCGGCGGGTGGCTGCCGGGCCGGACGACCTCGCTGGGGTGCGGGTCGAACGTGACGACGACCGACGGCACCCCCAGCTCGCGGGCCCGCTCGACGGCCCGGCCGATGATCAGCTGGTGTCCGCGGTGCACCCCGTCATAGGAGCCGATGGTGACGACGCTGCGTCCCCAGTCCTGGGGGATGTCCTCCAAGCCACGCCAGCGCTGCACTCTGACCGCTCCTCGCCCGAACCTGTGTACGTGGGTTTGTCTCTTACGCAGGTCTAAGACTGCCATGCTCACGCCCTGCGGCCTGCATCGGCATGGTCATCGGGGCTCCGAGGGCCTCAACCGTCCGCCGGGCGCTGGGGCCGATGACCGCGGCCCACTCCTGCGGGGCGTCGGCCAGCCACTCGATGACCAGGCCGCCGAACCCGGGCACGTCCCGGGCGAGGGCGACCAGCAGACGGTCGAACAGTCCGGCCCCTTCGGTGGTGCGCACCAGCAGCATCCCGGTGCGGTGCACCAGCGCCCGGGTGCGGGCCGGTGACCGCCCCGCGCAGCCGGTCGCGGCGGCGCGCAGCAGTGCCTCCAGCACGATCGGGTCCCGATGGGCACCGCCCTGCTCGAAGTCCAGCAGCACTTCCAGCAAGGTGTCCCGAAGCTGCTGGGACGCCGGGCTGCCGGGCGAGGCCAGTACCCCGGCGAGCGCGCCCCGGACCGGCGCCGGCGCCGGGCGGTCCCGGAGCAGTCCGGTGAGCAGCGGAAGCAGCAGGGCCCGGGCGGCGGGCCCGTGCTCCAGCCTGCGGTCGAGGTAGGCGGCGGTGTGCGAGGTGTCCCCGGGGTGGCTGTCGACATAGGCGCGTACGAGCCCGGCGCTGTGCAGGGCGAGCGCGGGGGCATCGATCCCGGCGAGCGCGCGGAGCACCTCACCCGCGCCGTCCCCGGGCCGTACGAGCCGCGCCCGGTACGCGGCCAGCACCGGCTCCGGATGGGTGGGCAGTGCGACGGCGAGCGCTCCGGCGGACACCTTCGGCCCGTCCGCGGCGAAGGCCCGCAGGGCCTGCGGCAGATAGCGGTCCCGGGTCTGCGGATCGGCCACGAGCAGGGCGAGCACGGGGCCGTGCAGATCGCTGTCGGCCGGGCGGGCCAGCAGGGCGAGGGCCGCCCGGCGCACCAGGGCACGATCCGTGTCCCGGCTCAGATACGGGGCGACGAGCGCCCCGTAGGAGGCCGCCGCGATCCGGCGCGACCGACGGTCGTCGTCGCGTGACCACCGCTCGACGGCCCGGCAGAGCGCCGTCGGTTCGTCCTCGGCCAGCGCGGCGAGGAGCTCATCGGCACGGGGGTGGCCGGACGAGACGAGCGCGTCGGCCAGATCGTCCGCGGCGAGGTCGCGGCGGGCGTGGAGGAGCGCCTGCGCGGCCGCCGCGACGGTGGGCCGCGGGACGAGGTCCACCTCGGCCGCCAGCGGGCGCTCATCCGTGAACCAGAGGCACAGGAGCGGCTGGAGCGTACGCGGCTGGGCGGCGAGCCGTCGGGCCACGGCGTCCAGGAACCGGCCGCCGTCGCCCTCGGATTCGGCGCCCGGGGGCCCGTCGGCGGGGACGAGGCGGCGGAACAGGTCCATCCGGTCCGCCTCGGGCAGCCGCAGCCGCCGCCAGAACCAGGGCCCGAACTCGGCGTACGCGCCCCGCGGACCGGACCCGCCGGCATCGGCCGAGCTGCGGACGATGCGGCCGGCGAGCAGCCGGAGCACCCCCAGGTGCGGCCGGGCGTCGGGAACCCGTAGCAGCGTCTCGGACAGCAGGTGCGCGGCCCACCACCGCGCGTCGGGGAACGGCGGGCCGGTCTCCCCCTCCTCGGCGTGTGCCGTCTCCCCGGCCGACAGCCGCTCCAGCGCCTCGATCAGGTCGGCCAGCCGGTGGGCGAGCGCGGCAGGGCCCTGGCGGCGGGCCAGGAGGAGGAGTGCCTGGATCACCGGGCCGATCCGGTGGCGCGGCACGGGGAGGGTGTGCGGCTGCTCCCGAGCGGGAGCCCCCGGTGCGGCCGCCCCACCCGGGCGGCGGGGGTGGGGCACCCGGCCCTCGCCCTCCACCGCCACCGTGTCCGCGTGCCAGCGGTGCACCAGCGCCCGCAGCGCCGCGTCCAGGTCCAGATGCGCCCCCTGGACCCAGTCACCGAGCTCCTCGTGCGCGAACCGGTACCCGGCTCCCGCCGGGATCAGCAGCCCCTCGGTCAGCACCGCCGAGGCCCAGCCCGCGCGCCACGGGAAGACCTCCTCGAACGCGGCCCTGTCCAGCTCCCCCTGCCCGGGTCCCAGGCAGCGCCGGGCCGCCTCGTGGACCTGGCCCGCCACCCGCGCCGCCAGCCGCCGCACCGCCGCACCGTGGGGCGCGGGGTGCCACTGGGCGGCGATCCGGACCGCGATGCGCAGGCACATGAGGTCCAGGTGGGCGCCGAAGACCTCTTCCGTGTCGGGGCGCCCCGGGGTGTCCGCCGGCAGGGCCCCTCGCACCTCCGCGAGCAGCCGCAGTGTGAGGGGGTGCCGGTCGTGGCCGACGGCGAGCGCGTCGGGTGGCAGGGCGTACCGCTCCCGGGCCCCTTCGGCCTGGCCCGCCGTCAGGTCGCCGATGCGGACCGCCGGGGGGAGCCGCCTGGCGGGGCGGGCCGGTCGGTGCAGTGTGCCGGGCGGGTGGAGCGCGCCCGCGGTCTCCCAGTGCTCGGGCCTGCAGGCGACGACGAGGCGCGCCCCGTGCTCCCGCAGCCAGTGGGCCGTGCCCTCCGTCCACCGGGCCAGCCGGTGGGCCAGGACGGGCGGCATCTCCTCCGGGCCGTCCAGCAGGACGAGCAGCGGGCTGCCCGCGTCCGCGGCCAGCCGGGCGACCCGCTCGGGGGTGGCGGTCGCCATGTCACCCATGGCTCCGGCGGCGGTGACGATGCGGCCGGCCTGTCGGAGGGCGCGGGCGATCGCGTCGGCGAGGGAGGTGTCGTCGGCCAGCAGATCGGCACCGCGCAGCCACAGGGTGAGCGCGGGTACCGGGCCCCGGGCGCGTCGTGCGGCGAGCGCGGCCAGTTCGGTGGTGCGGCCCGTGCCGGGCGCCCCGACCAGGCCGAGGACCACGGCGGGCCCTTCGTCGCCCTCCGGCCGGGCGGCCGATGCGAAGTCGTCGGACTCCGCGAGGACCTCGGGCCGTACCACCGGATCGGGCCAGGCACTCGGGCCGCCTGCGGAGCCGACCGACATGGCGGTGAGCTGGAGCGCCCCCGCCGCGTTCAGATCGACTCCGTATCCGGGTACCCCCGTCGCGTTGCGCCGCAGCAGGTCGGCCAGCGGGCCGTCGCGGTCGGGGCCGGCCAGCGGCACCGCACAGCCCGCGGCGGCGTGCCCGGTGCGCAGCGCCGTACCCAGGACGGCGATGACAGCGCCGGTGTCCGGGTCGGACACCGGCCCGCCGACGGCCGCCCCGCCGAGCCTGAGCGCATCGCTGCCGTCCGTCCCGAGGGCCAGTTCCAGCACCCGGCCGATCGTGTGCGTGCGGCCGCCCGCGGTGTACGTCACCGAGGTCGGACCGAGGACGCGTGCCTGCCGCCGGCCGTGCGCGGCGATGGTCACATACGTACCGGCGTCGATCCGCTCCCGCGAGGCGATCGGCAGGGCCGGCACGCCGAGCGTCTCGGGTCCGTCGGTGGGCAGGAGCGCAAGATCGAGCTCCGGCAGTGCGGTGATGTCGTGGGACCGGACGCGGCAGGTGCGGCCGTCCGCGCCGTGCAGCACGACGTGAGGGAGGCCGTCGACCGCTTCGTGACTGGTCACGACCGTGCCCCGGTCGTCCGCGACGAAGCCTGTCCCCCGCGGGCGGCCCGCCGGATCGCACAGTCGTACCAGCGTCGCCCGGTCCCCGCATCCCATGATCCGACGTTAGGGCGGCGGTGATCGGCACGAGAAGCGATCGGGGTAAAAGCGCCCCGTTTGCACCCCCGATTCACTCCGAGCGCCTGCCCGTTGGGGTGAATCCGGGGCGTTCACCGGACAGGATCCGGTGGGGGGCGTGGAGCGGGCACAGGGGCCCTGGCCCGCTCCACGACGGGGTCCCCCGCAGGTCAGGCGAAGACGGCGAGGCTCTTGGCCTTGCCCTTCTCCTCCTCGACGAGGACCAGGAACCGCCCGTCGGGCCCGAAGACCGCGACCGGACCCGGCGGATACGCGGGCATGTCGAGCCGCACGCCGTTGAGCAGCAGTTTCGCCCGCCTCTCGTCGACGTCCCACCGGGCGAACGCCGATGCTGCGGCCTCGGCCACCGGCATCACGACCAGCTCCTCCTGGTGCTGGTCGAGCGTCCGCGCGGCATCGAGACCGTACGGACCGACGCGGGTGCGCCGCAGGGCGGTCAGATGCCCGCCCACGCCGAGCCCGGCGCCGAGGTCACGGGCGATGGCCCGGATGTACGTACCCGAGGAGCAGACCACCGAGACGACGAGGTCGACCACCGGGGTGCCGTCCTCGGCCACGGCCCCGCGGACGTCGTAGACGTTGAAGGACGAGATGGTCACCGGCCGGGCCGGGATCTCGAACTCCTCGCCGCCGCGCACCCGCGCGTAGGACCGCTTGCCGTCGATCTTGATGGCGCTGACCTTGGAGGGCACCTGCATGATGGCGCCGGTCAGGGCGGCGACCCCCGCGTCGATACCCTCGCGCGTCACACCGGAGGCGTCGGTGGAGGAGGTGATCTCGCCCTCCGCGTCGTCCGTGACGGTGTCCTGGCCGAGCCGGATCGTACCGAGGTACTCCTTCTCGGTCAGCGCGAGATGCCCGAGGAGCTTGGTGGCCTTCTCGACGCCGAGCACGAGCACGCCGGTCGCCATCGGGTCCAGCGTGCCGGCGTGACCGACCCGGCGGGTCCGGGCGATGCCGCGCATCTTGGCGACGACGTCGTGCGAAGTGAAGCCGGACGGCTTGTCGACGATGACGAGCCCGTCCTCCCCGCGCCTGCCGCCACCCCTGCCCGGGGTCGCCGCGTTCCCGCTGCCTTCCCGGGGGGTGTTGTTCTGCGTCATGCGGAAGGTGAGTCCTCGTCCTCGTCCTCCGGCTTGCGGTACGGGTCCGCGTCGCCCGCGTACGCGGCGCCCGAGGACGCCTCGCGCACCTTGGCGTCAGAGGCCCGTACCCGGTCGAGGAGGTCCTCGATCGCCTTGGCGTTCTCGGGCAGCGCGTCCGCCACGAAGGAGAGGGTGGGGGTGAACTTCGTCCCCGCCGCGGAGCCGACCGCGGAGCGCAGGATGCCCTTGGCGCTCTCCAGGCCCGCCGCCGCGCTCGCCCGCTCCTCGTCGTCGCCGTAGACCGTGTAGAAGACCGTGGCCTCCCGCAGGTCGCCCGTGACGCGGGTGTCCGTGATGGTCACGTGCGTGCCCAGGCGGGGGTCCTTGATCCCACGCTGCAGTTTCTCGGCGACCACCTCCTGGATGAGGTCCGCCAGCTTCTTAGCCCGCGCGTTGTCGGCCACTGGTCCGTCTCCTTCTCGCTCTGTACCGACCGGGTCCGGGGGGCGGCGTCGCCCACCCACCGATCCCGGTCGGTCCTGCTCAATCGTCTTCGTCGCTGTGCAGCCGCCGCCGTACGGACAGCAGTTCCACTTCCGGCCGGCCGGCGACCAACCGCTCGCACCGGTCGAGCACGTCTGTGAGGTGTCCGGTGTCCCCGGAGACCACGGCGAGGCCGATCTCGGCCCTGCGATGGAGGTCCTGACCGCCCGTCTCCGCCACGCTCACCGCGTACTTGCGCTGGAGCTCGGCAACGATCGGACGGACTATGGAGCGCTTCTCCTTCAGCGACCGTACGTCGCCGAGAAGCAGATCGAAGGACAGTGTCCCCACATACATGTATGTCCGGATGTCCCGCCGGTTCGGGTTCGCGCCCCGCCGGTGATTGGCAGGGACACAAGAACCGTACACGGAACGGCCGGGGCCGATCGACGGAAATACGTCCCGTCGACCGGCCCCGACTGTTGAGGTACGGGTCAGCCTCGCGGCTTCTCGCGCATCTCGTACGTCGCGATGACGTCGTCGATCTTGATGTCGTTGAAGTTTCCGAGGTTGATACCGCCCTCGAAGCCTTCGCGGATCTCGGTGACGTCGTCCTTGAAGCGGCGCAGACCGGAGATGTTGAGGTTCTCCGCGATGACCTTGCCATCGCGCAGCAGGCGCGCCTTGGTGTTGCGCTTGACCTCGCCGGAGCGGACCAGCACACCGGCGATGTTGCCCAGCTTGGACGAGCGGAAGATCTCGCGGATCTCCGCCGTACCGAGCTCGACCTCTTCGTACTCCGGCTTGAGCATGCCCTTGAGGGCCGCTTCGATCTCTTCGATCGCCTGGTAGATGACCGAGTAGTACCGGACGTCCACACCTTCGCGGTCGGCCATCTGCGCGGCACGCCCTGCGGCGCGCACGTTGAAGCCGATCACGATGGCGTCGGAGCCGGTCGCCAGGTCGATGTCCGACTCGGTGACCGCACCCACACCGCGGTGCAGGACCCGGATGTCGACCTCTTCACCGACGTCGAGCTGGAGCAGCGAGGACTCGAGAGCCTCCACCGAACCGGACGCGTCGCCCTTGATGATGAGGTTGAGCTCCTGGACCAGACCGGCCTTGAGCGCCTCGTCCAGGTTCTCCAGGGAGAACCGGACACCCTTGCGGGCGAAGTTGGCGTTGCGCTCACGAGCGGCACGCTTCTCGGCGATCTGACGGGCCGTACGGTCCTCGTCGACGACCAGGAAGTTGTCGCCGGCACCCGGGACGTTGGTGAGACCCAGCACGAGGACGGGGGTCGAGGGACCCGCTTCCTCGACGTTCTCGCCCTTGTCGTCGAGCATCGCGCGGACTCGGCCGTACGCGTCGCCGACCACCATCGTGTCGCCGACCCGCAGCGTGCCTCGCTGGACCAGGACGGTCGCAACGGCACCACGGCCGCGGTCGAGGTGGGACTCGATCGCAATACCCTGCGCGTCCTGCTCCGGGTTGGCCCGCAGGTCGAGCGAGGCGTCGGCGGTGAGGACGACAGCCTCCAGAAGAGCCTCGATGTTGAGGCCCTGCTTGGCGGAGATGTCGACGAACATCGTGTCGCCGCCGTACTCCTCGGCCACCAGACCGAACTCGGTGAGCTGACCGCGCACCTTGGTCGGGTCCGCACCCTCGACGTCGATCTTGTTGACCGCGACCACGATCGGCACGTCGGCCGCCTTGGCGTGGTTCAGCGCCTCGATCGTCTGGGGCATCACACCGTCGTTCGCCGCCACCACGAGGATCGCGATGTCGGTGGACTTCGCACCACGTGCACGCATGGCGGTGAACGCCTCGTGACCCGGGGTGTCGATGAAGGTGATGCGGCGGTCCTCGCCGTTGACCTCGGCACCGACCTGGTACGCACCGATGTGCTGCGTGATGCCGCCGGCCTCGCCCGCAATGACGTTCGTCTTGCGGATCGCGTCCAGCAGTCGGGTCTTACCGTGGTCGACGTGACCCATGACGGTCACGACCGGCGGACGGGAGACCAGGGCCTCTTCGCCGCCCTCGTCCTCGCCGAACTCGATGTCGAAGGACTCGAGCAGCTCGCGGTCCTCCTCCTCCGGGCTGACGATCTCCAGGACGAAGTTCATCTCGTCCGCGAGGAGCCTCAGCGTCTCGTCGGAGACGGACTGCGTGGCAGTGACCATCTCGCCGAGGTTCATCATCACGCCGACGAGCGACGCCGGGTTGGCGTTGATCTTCTCGGCGAAGTCGGTGAGGGAGGCACCGCGCGACAGCCGGACGGCCTGTCCGTTGCCGCGAGGCAGCATGACGCCGCCCACCGACGGGGCCTGCATGGCCTCGTACTCCTGGCGCCTCTGCCGCTTCGACTTGCGACCACGACGCGCGGGACCGCCGGGGCGGCCGAAGGCGCCCTGCGTGCCACCACGGCCACCGGGACCACCGGGACGGCCACCGAATCCGGGACGACCGCCGAAGCCGCCGCCACCACCGGGACGGCCTGCGCCGCCACCGCCACCGCCGCCACCGGGACGACCGGCGAAACCGCCGCCACCGCCACCGGGACCGGCCGGACGGCCTGCGAAGCCGCCGCCACCGGGACGGCCTGCGCCGCCACCGCCGCCGGGACGGCCGCCGCCGCCACCGGGACCACGGCCACCGCCGGGGCCACCACCGGGACGCGGGCCGGCAGCGGGACGCTGCGGCATCATGCCCGGGTTCGGACGGTTACCGCCGGCGCCGGGGGCGCCGCCGGGACGAGGAGCCTGCGGGCGCGGCATGCCGCCCGGAGACGGACGTGCGCCGCCCTGACCCTGCGGGCGCGGGGCGCCGCCGGGGCCGCCCTGCGGACGCGGGGCGCCGGGACGCTCCTGACCGCCACCGGGACGCGGGGCGCCACCGGGACGGGGCGTCTGCGGACGGGCCATGCCCGTCGAGCCGCCGGAGGTGAAGGGGTTGTTGCCCGGACGGGGACCGGCCGGACGTGCGCCGCCGGGACGCGGTGCGCCCTGGCCCGCGGGGCGTGCGGGGCGCTCGGCGCCACGCTCTCCACCGCGGCCGCCGTCACGCTGGCCACCGTCACGGCCGCCGTCGCGCTGACCGCCGGCCGGAGCCGGACGGGCCGCTGCGGGACGGGGACCCGGGGTGGCACCCGCGGGACGCGGGGCCTGCTGCTGCTGCGGCGCCGCCGGCTGGGCCGGAGCCGGAGCCGAGAACTCGGCTGCGGGCACCGGGGTGACCGGGGCGGCCTTGGGCGCCGGCTTGGGGCCCGGACGCGGGCCCGCGGACGGCGCGGAAGGTGCGGCGGGGGTGCTGCTCGGGGCCTCGGCGGCGGCCGGCTTGGGGGCCGGGGCGCCGGGCTTCGGGGCAGCAGGACGTGCCGCAGCGGCCGGGGAGGGCGCCGCGGGCTTCACAGGGGCGGCCTTACGGGGCGCGCCAGGCTTTGCAGCGGACTTGCCGGCGTTGCCGCCGGGCCCCTGCAGTGCGTCAGTCAACTTGCGTACAACCGGCGCCTCGATCGTCGAGGACGCCGAACGTACGAATTCACCGAGTTCTTGGAGCTTGGCCATGACGACCTTGCTCTCAACCCCGAACTCCTTGGCGAGTTCGTATACCCGGACCTTAGCCACTTCGCTCCTTTTAGGTCCGGGTTACCGCCGGACCGTCGCTACTTCATGGGCGTACTCATCGCGTACTCATCGAGTGCTCATCGCAATCTCGACCTACTTCCAACTCGCGAGGTACCTGACCGCACGGGGACCCGTGCCGTTCAATTTCCTACGGTGTCACCCGCTCGACGAACCGCTGCACCGCAGCGGGGTCGAACGGCCCCTTGGCCTTGAAGGCCCGGGGGAAGGCCCGGCGGCGAACCGCCAGGTCCAGACAGACAGAGACGGGGTGTACATATGCACCCCGGCCGGGCAGCGTACCGCGAGGATCAGGGACGCATGCGTCCCCGTCCACCACGATGCGCAGCAGCTCGCTCTTGGCCGCTCGCTCCCGGCATCCCACACAGGTTCGCTCGGGGCAAGCGCGGGCGTGCGTCCGGCCAGACACGTTTAAGTCTACCTCCCCGCACCGACCTCACCCCTTTGGGGTAAAAATCGAACGGATGTTGTCGTGATCTCAGCGGCGTGTCGACGAGATCTATTCCTTGTCACCCCGTCGGCCCGGTCCTGGCAGGGCCCGCCCGGGCCGTCGGGATCCGCGTCCGGTCAGCGTCGCTCGGAGCGCTCCCGGGCCCGCTCGGCCCGCTCGCGGTCCGCGACGTCGCGCTCGGCGTCGGTCTCGGTGTCCGGGCGGATGTCGATGCGCCAGCCGGTCAGGCGGGCGGCGAGACGGGCGTTCTGCCCCTCCTTGCCGATCGCCAGCGACAGCTGGTAGTCCGGCACGGTGACCCGCGCCGAGCGCGCTCCGAGGTCAACGACCTCGACCTCACTCACCCGTGCGGGCGACAACGCGTTGGCGACCATCTCGGCCGGGTCGTCCGACCAGTCCACGATGTCGATCTTCTCGCCGTGCAGCTCGGCCATGACATTGCGCACACGTCCGCCCATCGGGCCGATGCAGGCGCCCTTGGCGTTCAGGCCCGAGCGGGTGGAGCGGACGGCGATCTTGGAGCGGTGGCCGGCCTCGCGGGCGATCGCGCAGATCTCGACCGACCCGTCGGCGATCTCCGGGACCTCCAGCGCGAAGAGCTTCTTCACGAGGTTGGGGTGGGTCCGCGAGAGGGTCACGGACGGGCCGCGGACACCCTTGGCGACACGCACGACGTAGGTGCGCAGCCGCAGGCCGTGGGTGTACTCCTCGCCCGGGACCTGCTCCTGCACCGGGAGGATGGCTTCCAGCTTGCCGATGTCGACCAGGACGTTCTTCGGGTCCTTGCCCTGCTGGACGACGCCGGTCACGACATCACCCTCGTGGCCCGCGTACTCGCCGAACGTCCGGTCGTCCTCCGCGTCGCGCAGCCGCTGCAGGATGACCTGCTTGGCGGTGGTCGCGGCGATCCGGCCGAAGCCCGACGGGGTGTCGTCGAACTCCTTGGGCTGCTGGCCCTCCTCGAGGTCCGCCGGGTCCTCCTTGGCCCACACGGTCACATGGCCGCGCTCGTCCAGCTCCACGCGCGCCCTGCGGTGGCTGCCGTCCGTGCGGTGGTAGGCGATGAGGAGGGCCGACTCGATCGCCTCGACGAGCACGTCGAACGGGATCTCCTTGTCCTGCGCCAAGCCCTTCAGCAGCTTCACATCGATGTCCACGGCTACGCCTCCTCTTCCTTCTTGTCCTTGCGGTTGAATTCCAGCTCCACGCGCGCCTTGGCGATCTCGTCGAAGGCGATCCGGCGGGACGTGGGTTTGCGGCCCTTGACGCCCGGCACTTCGAGATCCAGGCCCTCTTCGTCGACCGCGAGGATGCGGGCCACCAGCTCGCCGCCCTCGTTCAGGGTGAGTCTGGCCAGGCGGCCCGTGGCACGTACGTAGTGGCGGTGCTCCGTCAGCGGGCGGTCGGCACCGGGAGAGCTGACCTCCAGGACGTACTCGTCCTCGCCCATCGCGTCGGTCTCGTCGAGCTTGGCGGAGATCGCGCGGCTCAGATCCGCACAGGCGTCGAGCTCCACGCCTTCCTCGGAGTCCACGACGATCCGCAGCACCCGGCGACGGCCGGCCCGGGACACTTCGATCTCTTCCAGATCCAGCTGCTCGGCGCTGACGAGCGGTTCTACCAGCCCGCGCAGCCTCTCGCTCTGGGTGGTGCTCATCCGGGTGACTCCTCGGCCGCGTGTGCTGTTGTGGGGATCGTCGCGTGTCTGGTCAAAGGGTATCCGGTCCCAAGGGGTGTTGCTGTCCGTCGACCCCCTGGGCGCGAGTACGCTCACCAACGGTGATCACTTCCGGACAGATCCAGTCAAGACAGGTCCAGGCCCGAAGGAGAACAAGTGCGGCGCACGGGGACGACGCGCAGGGGAGCGCTGACCGCGACGGGAGCGATCGCCATGGGGGCGGTGCTGGCCGGCTGCGGCAGCGGCAGCGATGACGAGAGCGCCGCGCGCGGGGGATCCGCACGGGCCGACGCGCGGACCGCGGCCGACCGCGCGTCGGCGGGCCGGGCAGAGGCCTCGCTCCGGGCGCAGGCCCGCGGCGTGAGCACGTCGCTGGTCGCCCAGTACGAGGCCGTGGTCAGGACGCATCCGGCGACCGCGGCCGGCCTCACTCCGCTCCGGGACGCCGTCCGCGCCCACATCACGGCCCTCGGCCCCGGCGACGCACTCGGCTTCGTCCGGACCCGGCCCGGCACCGGTGACGCCCGGACGGCGGTCAGGGACCTGGCCGCGGCGGAACACCGTGCCGCGGCCTCGCACACCGAAGCGCTGATGAAGGCTCCGCCGGAGCTCGCCAGGCTCCTCGCGTCGGTCGCGGCGGCGGCCTCGGCCCACGCCTATCTGCTGACCGAGCTGGCCAAGGAGACGAAGGCATGAGCGAGGACCGGACGCTGGAGGCCGCGCAGGCGGCACTGGCCGCCGAGCACGCGACCCTGTACGGCTACGGGGTGGCGGGCGCCCGGGTCGCCGCGGACCGCCGCGCCGAGGCGACCGCCGCGCACCACGCCCACCGGGCCCGGCGCGACGCACTGGTGCGGACGGTGCGCGACCTGGGCGGTGAACCGGCGGCCGCGGGCCCCGCGTACGCTCTGCCGTTCGCAGTACCGGACGCCGCCGCGGCCGTGCGCCTCGCCGCCGTGCTCGAGGACCGGGTCGCGGATGTCTACTCCGACCTCGTACGGGCCTCGGAGGGGCCGTTGCGGCGGTCGGCGGCCGACGCCCTGCGGGAGGCCGCGGTGCGCGCGGTCCGCTGGCGCGGCAGCGGCGTACCCTTTCCCGGGCTCGCCGAGCGGGCCGCGGACGGGTCCCGTACCGACGGGACCGCCGAGAAGGACGGGACGACCGGGGACCGCGCGAAGGCCGGGTCCGACGCGCAGGCCGGAACCGGCACGACGCACTGAAGCAGGCTCTGAAAGGGAACACGGCACGTATGGGTTTTGAACCGCCGCAGCGTCTGGTGCGAGCGCTCGGCGAGTCGTACGGGGATACGGCCGCCGGGGACTGGCTCGCGGGGCTTCCCGGGCTGTCCGAGCAGGCTCTGGCCGCGACCGGACGGGAGATGACCGTGGAACGGGTCGCCGCCCCGGGCGGGCGCAGCAGTCTGGTCCTGCTGGTACGGGATGCCGAGGGCGCCCCGGCAGCGCTGAAACTCGCCCCCGCCGGGGCGGATCCCGAGCTCGAAAGGGCGGCGCTGGCGCACTGGAACGGCTGGGGCGCGGTGAAGCTGATCGCTTCCCCCGACGAGGCAGCACCGTCGAAGGCCGCAGGTGGCGCGCTGCTGCTGGAACGGCTGCACCCCGAGGTGTCGCTGCGCTCGCTTCCGGAGGCGAAGGCACTGCTGGAGGCGGCCGGAACGGTGCGGAGGCTCTGGGTCGAACCGCCCCCGGCGCATGCCTTCGAGACCGTCGCCGGGCGGACGGGGCTCCGCATCGACGCGATGCAGGCCTCCGCGGCGGCCGATCCCGCCCTGGAACCCCTGGTGTCGGCGGCCCTGGCGGCACGCGCGGAACTTGTCGCCCACTCCCCCGAGACCCTGTTGCTGCACGGCAACTTCCGGCAGAGCAAGGTGCTCTCGGGTGAACGCGCGCCCTGGCTGACGGTCGGGCCGGAGCCGGTGGTCGGCGAGCGCGCCTACGATCTGGCACGGCTGGTCCGGGACCGGGTCGAGGACCTGATCGCCTCGTCCGGTGGTGCGATGACCGCCCGGCGCAGGATCAAGAAGCTCGCGGACGCGCTGGAGGTGGACCGTGAACGGCTGCACGCCTGGACGCTGTTCCGCGCGGTGGAGTCAGGGACCCGGGCCCTTGCGGCCGGGCGCCGCCAGGAGGGCGAAGTGACGCTGGAGTTCGCGGGCTGGCTGTAGTGCCGCACACGGCAGGGGCCCCGTACGGACGTCGTCCGTACGGGGCCCCTGCGCTGTGCTGCGGAGCGGTCAGCCCTGCTCGATGAGGCGGGCGATCGCCTCGTCGACCGTGAGCTCCTCGCGCTCGCCGGTGCGGCGGTCCTTCAGCTCCAGGACGCCCTCGGCCGAGCGGCGGCCGGCGACCAGGATCTTCGGGACACCGATGAGCTCGGAGTCGGTGAACTTGACGCCGGGCGAGATGCCCGGGCGGTCGTCGACCAGGACGCGCAGGCCGGCGGCGTTCAGCTTCTCGGAGACGTCGAGGGCGAGCTCCGTCTGGAGCGCCTTGCCGGCGGCGACGACGTGGACATCGGCGGGGGCGATCTCGCGGGGCCAGCACAGGCCCTTGTCGTCGGCGGTCTGCTCGGCGAGTGCGGCGACGGCGCGGGAGACGCCGATGCCGTACGAGCCCATCGTGACGCGGACGGGCTTGCCCTGCTGACCGAGCACGTCGAGGGAGAAGATGTCGGCGTACTTGCGGCCGAGCTGGAAGATGTGACCGATCTCGATGGCGCGGTCCACCTGGAGCCCGGCGCCGCAGTTGGGGCAGGGGTCGCCCGCCTCGACGACGACGACGTCGAGGTAGTCGGTGACCTCGAAGTCGCGGCCCGCGACGACGTTCTTCGCGTGCTTGCCCTCCTTGTTGGCCCCCGTGATCCAGGCGGTGCCGGCGGCGACGCGGGGGTCGGCGATGTAGCGGACCTTCTCCAGGCCCTGCGGGCCGACGTACCCGCGCACCAGGTCGGGGCGGCCCACGAAGTCCTCGGCGGTGACGAGCTCGACGACGGCGGGGGCGAGGTGCTCGCCGAGCTTGCCGAGGTCGACCTCGCGGTCGCCGGGCACGCCCACGGCCACGATCTCGCCGTCGACCTTGACCAGGAGGTTCTTCAGGGTGGCGGAGGCCGGGACGCCGAGGTGGGCGGCGAGGGTCTCGATGGTCGGAGTGTCGGGGGTGTCCAGCTCCTCGACGGGGGCGGTCGCCGAGCCGTCGACCG
Organism: Streptomyces sp. NPDC005761; assembly: GCF_040630635.1. Lineage (NCBI taxonomy): Bacteria > Bacillati > Actinomycetota > Actinomycetes > Kitasatosporales > Streptomycetaceae > Streptomyces > Streptomyces sp. NPDC005761. The sequence goes on from NZ_JBEXXX010000013.1 coordinate 51,215, forward strand.
GGGTGGCCCGGTAGGTCACGGCCTCGGTGTTGGCGGCGTAGTCGCAGTTCGGGCAGTCGACGAAGGTGTCCTCACCGGCGGGCGCGGGGGCGAGGAACTCCTCGGAGGCGGAGCCGCCCATGGCGCCGGACACGGCGGAGACGATGCGGTGGTCGAGGCCGAGCCGCTCGAAGATCCGGATGTAGGCGGCGCGGTGCAGCTGGTACGCCTCGGCGAGACCCTCGTCGGTGGTGTCGAAGGAGTACGAGTCCTTCATCTGGAACTCTCGGCCGCGCAGCACGCCGGCACGGGGGCGGGCCTCGTCGCGGTACTTGGTCTGGATCTGGTACAGGATCACGGGCAGGTCCTTGTAGGACGAGCACATGTCCTTGACGACCTGGGTGAAGATCTCCTCGTGGGTGGGACCGAGGAGGTAGTCGGCGCCCTTGCGGTCCTTGAGCCGGAACAGCAGGTCGCCGTACTCGTCGTACCGGCCGCTCGCCTCGTACGCCTCCTTGGGGAGCAGCGCGGGCAGCAGGACCTCCTGGCCGCCGATGGCGTCCATCTCCTCGCGGACGACGCGGGTGATGTTCTCCAGGACCTTCTTGCCGAGCGGCAGCCAGGACCAGATGCCGGCCGCGGTGCGGCGTACGTAACCGGCGCGGACGAGGAGCTTGTGGTTGAGCGTCTCGGCGTCCGCCGGGTCGTCGCGCAGTGTCTTGATCATCAATCGGGACATGCGCTGGACCTGGGCCATGATGAACTCCTGCTCGGAAGGGTGATGTGCAGGAGGTTAGCCGGGCGGCCCGGGCGGGCGGAAATCGATTCCCTCAGGCGCGCCCGTGGCGGAGCAGCGGAAGTGGTGCCCCCATGACCGCGTACGGCATGGGAGCACTGGGGAAATGCACCTGCCGCGCCAGGTCCCGGTATCCGAGCGAGCGGTAGAGACCGCGTGCCGGGCTCTCCGTGTCGATGGCGGAGAGGATCGAGCGGGGCTGGTCGACGGCGTCCGTGACGGTGGTGATGAGGCCGCGGCCGACGCCGCGGTTCTGGTAATCCGGGTGGACGTGGAGTTCGGTGATCACGAAGGAGTCGTCCAGCCAGCCGGCCGAGCCGGTGGCCCGCAGGTGGGGCTCGACGACGGTGGACCACCAGTGGCCGCGTTCGTTGGGCATGCCGTAGACGAACCCGACGAGGCCGCCGTCCGGGGTCAGGGCGCCCAGCGCGCGGGCGCAGGGGTGGTCGAGGTGGCGAAGGACGATGTGGCGGCGCACTTCGATCTCTTCGGGGCCGAGTCCGAACGCCACGGCCTGCACGGCGAGCGCCTCGTCCACGCGTGCGGCGAGATCGATCGGTTCGATCCGGACGCTGGGTGTGTGGGGGCCGCCCCCGGAAGCTGCTGCCATGAACAGACCCTACTGTCCGTGGCGGGGTGCCGGGTACGGGCCGGGACGGACCGGCTGAAGGATCAGAACAGCACGCTCATGAAAGCGCCGGTCTCACGGAAGCCGATGCGGCGGTACGCCTTGCGGGCGGGGGTGTTGTAGTCGTTCACGTACAGGCTGACGATCGGCGCGACGTCGGCCAGCGCATACCGCAGTACGGCCGCCATGCCGGTCTCGGAGTGGCCGCGGCCACGGAACTCGGGGGCGACCCAGACGCCCTGGATCTGGCAGGCCTGTGCGGTGGTGGCGCCGATCTCCGCCTTGAAGACGACTTTGCCGTCCTCGATCCGGGCGAAGGACCGGCCGGCGCCGATGAGCTCGGCGACGCGGGCCTGGTAGAGCAGCCCGCCGTCGCCGGCGAGCGGGGAGATGCCGACCTCCTCGGTGAACATGGCGACGCAGGCCGGCATGAGGACTTCCATCTCGTCCTTGCGGACGCGGCGGACCAGCGGGTCGGGTGCCACGTCGGCGGACGGGCTCTCGGTGACCATGAGGGGCTGGTTGGCCCGGACTTCGCGGGCGGGGCCCCAGCCCGGTTCGAGGAGCCGCCACAACTGTGCGGTGGGCCCGGCCGGGCCCACGATCGAGGAGCAGCGGCGGCCGGCCCTGCGGGCGCGGTCGGCGAAGGCCCGGACGGCTTCGGGGGTGGCGCAGATGGGGACGAGGTTGGCTCCCGAATAGCACAGGGAGCGCAGGTGGCCGTCGGCGTACCAGCCCCACATCTCGCCGCCCAGGCGCCAGGGGTCCAGGCCCGCGATCTGGACCCGGGAGGTCACGAAGGCGTTGGCTACGGGTTCGCTCTCCAGCACCGCGAGGGCGGCGCCGAGGTCGCTGGGTTCGAGGACCCGGGTGGTGGTCTGCGTCAACACGAGGGGGCCTCACCATACGGTCTGCTGATTTCCGCACTGTACCCAAAGAGGCTGGGGCACGCCGCTCGTGGCCTTGAACAGCCCTTGCGATCCCCGGTGACCTCGCTCACGAGCAGCGCCCCGCGCGGAGGGTTCCTCCGGCGGGGCGCTGTCGTGAATGTCATGGATCAGCCTGTGGGTGTCATGGGTCAGCTGATGGAGACCTCGGGCTCGCCGGAGGCGATGCCGTCCTTCTCCATCTGCTCGGCGATCTTGAGGGCTTCCTCGATGAGGGTCTCCACGATCTTCGACTCGGGCACCGTCTTGATGATCTCGCCCTTGACGAAGATCTGGCCCTTGCCGTTGCCCGAGGCCACGCCCAGGTCGGCCTCGCGCGCTTCGCCGGGGCCGTTGACGACGCAGCCCATGACGGCGACGCGCAGCGGCACCTCCATGCCCTCGAGACCCGCGCTCACCTGGTCGGCCAGCTTGTACACGTCCACCTGGGCGCGGCCGCACGACGGGCAGGACACGATCTCCAGCCGGCGCTGCTTCAGGTTCAGCGACTCCAGGATCTGGAGCCCGACCTTGACCTCCTCGGCCGGCGGCGCCGACAGGGAGACCCGGATCGTGTCACCGATGCCCTCGCTCAGCAGGGCGCCGAAGGCGACGGCCGACTTGATGGTGCCCTGGAACGCCGGTCCGGCCTCGGTCACGCCGAGGTGCAGCGGGTAGTCGCACTGGGCGGCGAGCTGCCGGTAGGCGTTGACCATGACGACCGGGTCGTTGTGCTTGACGGAGATCTTGATGTCCCGGAAGCCGTGCTCCTCGAAGAGGGACGCCTCCCACAGCGCCGACTCCACCAGAGCCTCCGGCGTCGCCTTGCCGTACTTCTTCAGCAGTCGCGCGTCCAGCGAACCCGCGTTCACGCCGATCCGGATCGGCGTCCCGGCGTCGTTCGCCGCGCGCGCGATCTCCTTGACCTTGTCGTCGAACTGCTTGATGTTCCCCGGGTTCACCCGCACCGCCGCGCAGCCCGCGTCGATCGCGGCGAACACGTACTTCGGCTGGAAGTGGATGTCGGCGATCACCGGGATCTGCGACTTCGAGGCGATCGTGGCGAGCGCGTCCGCGTCGTCCTGGGTCGGACAGGCCACCCGCACGATCTGGCAGCCCGACGCGGTCAGCTCCGCGATCTGCTGGAGCGTCGCGCCGATGTCCGACGTACGCGTCGTCGTCATCGACTGCACCGAAACCGGCGCGTCCCCACCGACCGCCACCGACCCGACCTGGATCTTGCGGCTGACCCTCCGGTCGGCGAGCTTGGTCGGAACGGCGGGCATTCCGAGAGAAATCGCAGTCATGCGCTGAGCATCCCCAAGGTGTGGATCGAGGTCCCGAAGTCGGCGGGCTCCGGCCTTCGAGGTTACGGCACCGAGCACGGCGTGAAGCACACCGCGTCCGGGAGCTCCGGCAAAATATGGGCTCCCGGACGCACCGTGCGCATCCGTCGTCACTCGGGGTGCTTACGGCCCCCGGACGGCCGGGTCAGGAGATCTTGACCGGGTTGACGACGTCGGCGACCAGGACGAGCAGGGTGAAGCAGATGAACACCCCGGCGACCACGTAGGCGACCGGCATCAGCTTGGCCACGTCGAACGGGCCGGGGTCGGGACGCCTGAAGACGCGCGCCACGTTACGCCGCAGCGCCTCCCACAGCGCCCCTGCGATGTGACCGCCGTCGAGCGGCAGCAGCGGCAGCATGTTGAAGAGGAACAGCGAGAGGTTGAAGCCGGCCAGCAGGAACAGCATCATCGCGATCTGGTTCTGCGCCGGTACGTCCAGCGTCATCACCTCGCCGCCGATCCTGGCCGCGCCGACGACACCCACCGGGGAGTCGTCCGCGCGCTCGCCGTCCGAGAAGGCCGCGTTCCACAGGCCGGGGATCTTGGACGGCAGGGCGATGATCGAATCGACGCCGTTCTCGATCATGTCGCCCATGCGGACGACGGAGTCGCCGAAGGACAGGGGGACGATCTCCGTCTGCGCCGCGAAGCCGAGGTAGCCCGCGGAGACGAACTTCCCCGGGATGACCTCGCCGTCGGAGTCCTTCTTCGCCACGGCGTTCTTCTTGAGCACGGCGTGAAGGGTCTTCTCCTGCCCGTCGCGCTGGACCGTGATGGTGGCGGGGCCGATCGTGTCGCGGATCCTGTCGGAGAGTACGGACCACTCGTCGATCTTCTGACCGTTGAAGGCGACGATCTTGTCGCCCACCTTCAGCCCCGCCGCCTGCGCGGGCGAGACCGGGTCGGACTTCTTGCAGTTGTCCCGCTTCTCGCTCTGCGAGATCACGCACTTCTGGACGCCCGCGACATCGGTCGTCTGCGTCTGGAATCCGAAGGTCATGGCCACACCGAGGAAGATCGCCACGGCCAGGACCAGGTTCATGAACGGTCCGGCGAACATCACGATGACGCGCTTCCACGGCTTGCGCGTGTAGAAGAGGCGCTTCTCGTCGCCCGGTTCGAGCTCCTCGAAGGCGGCGGATCTGGCGTCCTCGATCATGCCGCGCCAGGGCGACGTGGAGCGTGCCTCCAGCTTCCCGTCCGGTCCCGGCGGGAACATCCCGATCATGCGGATGTAGCCTCCGGCCGGAATGGCCTTGATCCCGTATTCCGTGTCGCCCTTCTTCCGCGACCAGACCGTCGGGCCGAAGCCGACCATGTACTGGGGCACGCGGATACCGAAGAGCTTCGCGGTCGACAGGTGGCCCAGCTCGTGCCAGGCGATGGAGAACAGCAGGCCGACCGCGAAGACGGCGATGCCGAGAATCGTCAGCAGGATCGTCGTCATACTCATGCGCGCGCCTCCGCGGTGGCCTTGGCCGAGAGCTCCCGGGCCCGGGTCCGCGCCCAGGCCTCCGCTTCAAGGACGTCCGCGACCGTCAGCGAAGTTCCCGCCGGAGGCGATCCGTGCTCGGACACCACCGCGGTGACCGTGTCCATGATGCCGTTGAACGCCAGCCGCCCGGCCAGGAACGCGTCCACGCACTCCTCGTTCGCCGCGTTGAACACCGCCGGAGCGGTACCGCCCAGCGCGCCCACGTGCCGGGCCAGTCCGACGGACGGGAAGGCCTCGGTGTCCAGCGGGAAGAACTCCCACGTGGAGGCCTTCGTCCAGTCGAAGGCGGGCGCCGCGTCGGGAACGCGCTGCGGCCAGCCGAGGCCGATGGCGATGGGTCCGCGCATGTCGGGCGGGGTGGCCTGGGCGAGGGTGGAGCCGTCGGTGAACTCCACCATGGAGTGCACGTACGACTGGGGGTGGACCACGACCTCGATCCGGTCGAAGGGGATGTCGTAGAGGAGGTGCGCCTCGATGACCTCAAGACCCTTGTTGACCAGAGTGGCCGAGTTGATGGTGATGACCGGGCCCATGGCCCAGGTCGGATGGGCCAGGGCCTGCTCCCGCGTGACGTCCGCGAGCTCACTCCTGGTCCGTCCCCGGAACGGGCCGCCGGACGCGGTGACGACGAGCCTGCGCACATCGGCGCGCTTGCCGGCGGCGAGCGCCTGGAAGAGAGCGGCGTGTTCGGAGTCGACCGGGATGATCTGTCCGGGGGCTGCGAGCGCCTTGACCAGGGGCCCGCCGACGATCAGCGACTCCTTGTTGGCGAGCGCCAGCGTGCGGCCCGCCTTCAGCGCGGCCAGCGTGGGAGCCAGGCCGATCGAACCGGTGATCCCGTTCAGCACGGTGTGGCAGTCGCTGCCGGCCAGCTGCGAGGCGGCGTCGGGTCCGGCCAGGATCTCGGGCGGCTGTTCCCCCGCTCCGAACTCCTTGCGCAGGGCCTCACGCAGGGCCGGCACCGCGTCGGGAGAGGCGACGGCGACCGTGCGCACCCCCAGTTGGCGGGCCTGCTCGGCGAGGAGGGCGACCCGGCCGCCCGCCGCGGAGAGCGCGGTGACGCGGAAGCGGTCGGGGTTGCGCAGTACCAGGTCGATGGCCTGGGTGCCGATGGACCCGGTGGAGCCGAGGATGACGAGATCCCGGCGGCCCTCCACGGCGTCGAAGACGAGGTGCGGGTCGGCGAGGGGGGCGGGGCTGTCGCTCATGCCCCCCATTGTTGCCGCATCGGCTGTGCGTGTGGACAGCGCGCCCCTCGCGCCGCGTCGTGGCTGCTCGCTCATGGGGCGCTCAGCCCTTCGCCGCGCGGAACTTGGCCCACTGGGCGGCCATCACCTCGGGCGGTACCCCGCCGATGTCCTTGGTGGAGGTGATCTCCGCCCGGAACGCGAGGGTCGTGGAGCCGGAACGGACGACGGTGAGGTACTCGTACAGCTTCTGCTGCCCCTTCACGTCGAGGATGGTGAAGCGGTACGCCTTCGCCTCGTCGGCCTCCGCGGCGAAGGCGGGTGCCTTGGCCGGCTCGACCTTCAGGTACTTCGCCGCCGCGACGGCTCGCTGCTCGGTGAACCCGCCGGCGCAGTCCTTTCCCGACTTGTCGAGCGCCTTCATGACGGTGGCCGCGCCGCCGTTCGCGTAGCTGCGCAGGGTGACGTCGACGCTGACCCCGAGCATCTCGTCCGGAATGTCGACTTTGCGCTGGACCTCGGCAGCCGGATCCGGGTCGCTGACCTCGCCGGAGAGGCTGACCAGCGGCTGGCAGCCGTCCGGGACGGCGGTGTACGCATCGCCGAGCGGGCCGTCGAGGACGTATTCGGACGCCGTGTACGTGCCGGCCTTCTCGCCGTCGGTGAAGGACGCGGCCTTCAGGCGGGCCTCGTCGGGTGCCGCGGGCGCGGGCGGCTCGGCCGAGGCCTTGCCGTCCTTGCCCGCACCCGCGGAACCGGCCGCGTCCTCGTCACCGCCGCAGGCGGACATGCCCAGCGCCATCGCGGCCACGATCCCGACGGCCGCCACCCGGCGCCCGCGGCCCCGATGGTTCCTCACCCCGTACATGCCTGTCCCCATTCGTGGTTCCCGTTTTCCCTGTTACTTCATCACGCGTGTGACCGGCGCGATGGTGCCGCATGCCGTCGGCCGGAGTCACCGGCGGGCCGGATCGGCTCAGAAGTGTGTGGCCACACCGAATGCCTCGCGGAGCCGGGCCATGTCGTGCAGGTCGGCCTCACCGGGGTCGTACCCCTGGTGGAACCCGGCCTGCTGCTCGGCCGAGATGCAGCGCACCCGCGTCCCGCCGATGGTGCCGCTGACGAAGCACTCCGCCGGGTAGCGGAACGGCTCCTCCGGGTCGGGCGAGGACTGGGTCGCCGATCCGTCAGGGGCGAACCGCAGGGGGTGCAGGTCGATCTCCCGCCCGGACGGGTGGCTGAGGACGAAGCGAACGGGTCGCCGGTCGAGCGTCTGCGCGTATCCGGCCGCCGTCAGGGCGGCGACGAGGGCATCTTCCTGTTCCCGGCGGTGCAGCAGATCGAGGTCCCGGTGGCCGCGGGTCTCCTCGCCGAGCAGCGCGTCGACGCCCCAGCCACCCGCGATCACCACATCCGCACCGGCCTCGCGCGCCACGGCGAGAACGGACAGCACATCGGAGGCGGACATCATGGCGCGCAGCCTAGCCCTCCCGCACCGGCTCGCGCCCGGAGATCTGCCCGGCCCGGATCCCTATCCCTGCGTGAGGCCGGCGAACGCCGCGAACGCCTCGTGGAAGCCGGGGAACGTCTTGCGTACGCAGCCGGGGTCGTCGTACGTGATGCCGGGCGTCCGCAGACCGGTGACGGCGAAGGACATGACGATGCGGTGGTCGCCGTGGGTCGTGATCTCCGTGGGGCGCGGGGTGCCGGGTCGGATCTCGATCCAGTCCGGGCCGGTGGCGACCGTGATGCCCATCCGCCGCAGGTTCTGGGCGCACGCCTCCAGCCGGTCGCACTCCTTGACCCGGGTGTTGTAGACGTCCTCGATGCGGACCGGCCCCGAGGCGAAGGGGGCGATCCCGGCCAGCGTCGGCATGGTGTCGGAGATGTCGCGCATGTTGACGGTGATGCCCCGGAGCTCGCCGGTGGAGCGGACCGTGGTGGACTCCGCCGTCATGTGGACCTCCGCGCCCATGCGGCGCAGGACGTCGACGAACCGCAGATCTCCCTGGAGGGCGCCCTGCCCGAGGCCCGGAACGGTGACCTCGCCCGCGAGGGCCGCCGCCGCGAAGAAGTAGCTCGCGGTGGAGGCGTCGGGCTCGATCGCGTACGTGGTGGCCCGGTAGCCGCCGGGCGGCACGGTGAAGACCGCGTTCCCGGGGCCCCCGCGGGTGACCTCGACGCCGAAGCTGCGCATCATCGCGAGAGTGATCTCGATGTACGGCGCCGACACCAGATCGGTGACGGTGATCGTGAGCCCCTCCGCGGTCAGCGGTCCGAGCATCAGCAACGCGGTGAGGTACTGGCTGGACTGCCCGGCGTCCAGGGTCAGTTCGCCGCCCTTGATGCCGGCCGCCTCGATGCGCAGCGGGTGGTGGCCCTCGGCGGCCTCGTGGCGGAGGTCGACACCGAGCGTGCGCAGCGCCTCGGTGAGCGGGGCGAGGGGGCGGCGGCGCATCTGGGCGGAGGCGTCGAAGCGGTAGCTGCCACCGGCACCGGCCGCCGCGAGGGTCGGCAGGAACCGGGCGGTGGTGGCACCGTCCCGGCAGTAGACGTCGGCGTCGGTGGCGGCGGGCCCCGACGGGCGGCCCGTGATGTGCCAGGCCTCCGGCTCCCGCACCACCGCGTAGCCGAGGGCGGTGAGTCCTTCGGCGAAGCCTTCGGTGTCGTCCGAGCTCAGGGGGCGTAGGAGGGTGCTGGTGCCGTTCGCGGCGGCGGCCAGGAAGAGGGCGCGCGCGGTGACGGACTTGGAACCGGGGACATGGATGACGGTCACGGGCGCCCATCCTGCCGTGCCGGGCGCACGGCGGGGGGGCACGTCCAGCGCGTGGACGTGCCCCGCCGTTCCGGCGTCACGGACTCAGCGGATCGGCCGGTGCACGTTCTCCCGGTCCGAGGGGCCCGGGGTGGCGTCGGCGATCCAGGGGCCTTCGCCGCTCGGGTCGACGACGCCCTCCTCCAGCCAGGTGTACGTGCCCGCGAGGACTCCGTCGACCACCTTCCGGTCGAGGTCGTCGGTGTTGGACCAGAGCCGGGTGAAGAGCTCCTCGATCCGGATGCGGGACTGGCGGCAGAAGGTGTCGGCGAGTTGGTACGCCTCGCGGCCGTGGTCGTTCTCGGTACGCAGGTGCTCGGCCCGGACACAGGCTGCGCTCATGGCGAAGAGTTCCGCGCCGATGTCGACGATCCTGCCGAGGAAGCCCTGCTTGGTCTCCATCCGGCCCTGCCAGCGGGACATGGCGTAGAAGGTGGATCGGGCCAGTTTGCGGGAGGCCCGTTCCACGTAGCGCAGGTGCCCGGACAGGTCGGCGTGGCCGGGCGGGTGGAAATCCCCGTAGGTGCGCGGGAGCTGTCCCGGTCCGGTGACGAGCTTCGGGAGCCACTTCGCGTAGAAACCGGCGGCGTTCGCACCCGCCCGGGCCTTGGCGGAGAGCGGCTTGTCCGGGTCGATGATGTCGCCCGCGACCTTGAGGTGGGCGTCGACCGCCTCGCGGGCGATCAGGAGGTGCATGATCTCCGTCGAACCCTCGAAGATCCGGTTGATCCGCATGTCCCGGAGCATCTGCTCGGCGGGGACGGCCCGTTCACCCCGGGCGGCGAGGGATTCCGCGGTCTCGAAGCCGCGGCCGCCGCGGATCTGGACCAGCTCGTCGGCCATGAGGCAGCCCATCTCGGAGCCGTACAGCTTGGCGAGTGCCGCCTCGATCCGGATGTCGTTGCGGTCCTCGTCCGCCATCTGCGAGGAGAGGTCGACCACGGCTTCGAGGGCGAAGGTGGTTGCCGCGATGAACGAGATCTTGGCGCCCACGGCCTCGTGCCGAGCCACGGGGCGGCCCCACTGCTCACGGACGGCCGACCATTCGCGGGCGATCTTCAGACACCATTTCCCGGAGCCGACGCACATGGCGGGCAGGGAGAGCCGGCCGGTGTTGAGCGTGGTGAGGGCGATCTTGAGCCCTGCCCCCTCCGGCCCGATGCGGTTCGCGGCGGGGACGCGCACCTGGTGGAAGCGGGTGACGCCGTTCTCCAGACCGCGCAGGCCCATGAAGGCGTTGCGGTGTTCCACGGTGATGCCCGGGGCGTCGGCCTCGACCACGAAGGCCGTGATTCCGCCCTTGTGGCCCTCCGACTTCGGTACGCGCGCCATGACGACCAGCAGGTCCGCGACGACCCCGTTGGTCGTCCACAGCTTCACCCCGTCGAGGACGTAGTCGTCCCCGTCCCTGACGGCTGTGGTGGCGAGCCGCGCCGGGTCGGAGCCCACGTCCGGTTCGGTGAGGAGGAACGCCGAGATGTCCGTACGGGCCAGCCGGGGCAGGAAGGTGTCCTTCTGCTCCTGGCTGCCGAAGATCTTCAGCGGCTGCGGCACCCCGATGGACTGATGGGCGGAGAGCAGGGCGCCGATCGCGGGGCTGGCGGAGCCGACCAGGGCGAGGGCCTTGTTGTAGTAGACCTGCGTCAGCCCGAGGCCGCCGTACTTCACATCGATCTTCATGCCCAGAGCGCCGAGTTCCTTGAGGCCGTTGACCACCTCGTCGGGGATCTTCGCCTCGCGTTCGATCAGGGCGCCGTCGATCCGGGTCTCGCAGAAGTCGCGCAGCCGGGCGAGGAACTCCTCGCCGCGCCGGACGTCCTCGCCGGCGGGCAGCGGATGCGGGTGGATCAGGTCGAGCCGGAAGCGGCCCAGGAAGAGTTCCTTGGCGAAACTGGGTTTGCGCCAGTCCTGCTCGCGCGCTTCCTCGGCCACCTGCCGGGCTTCGCGCTCGGTGACCTTGGGGGTGTGCGGTTGTGCGGATGGGCGTTGTGCGGATGGTGCGGACATGAGGAGCTCACCTCGCCGCTTCGTGGGGTGGGTGGTCCCGACAGGTCCGCGGTGGCGGGTGAACCGTCCGCCCGTGCGTACCTATCGGTTCTACTCGTCCGTATGTACCCGATTCCTGCCACTGTCACCAGCCTCCGGGAGCCGATCGGGTCGGGCACCACTCCACTGCCCGCTGCGGCGTGCGGCATGCAGGAAAGGCTGGATCCCCGCCGCCCGGCGGGGATCCGGTGTGTCAGGCGGACGTCTTCGCCGAGGGGCGCGGGCAGCCGGTGCGGCCTTCCGCACCCCGGGTTCCCGGGCCTGCGCCAGTACGCGAGAACGGCCCGAACCCCCGCACAGCGGGTTCGGGCCGTTCCTCTGCCGCCCGCCGCCCGCCGTCTCGCTGTCCGGGCGGAGTGCGGGCGGCAGGGGCCTACAGGGCGAGACCGGTGAGCACCAGGACGCGCTCGTAGGTGTAGTCGTCCATCGCGTAGCGGACGCCCTCGCGGCCGACGCCGGACTGCTTGGCGCCGCCGTACGGCATCTGGTCCGCGCGGTACGAGGGGACGTCGCCGATGATCACGCCGCCGACCTCCAGTGCGCGGTGGGCGCGGAAGGCGGTCTGCAGGTCGTGGGTGAACACGCCTGCCTGGAGGCCGTACTTGGAGGAGTTCACGCAGGCGAAGGCCTCGGCCTCGCCGTCCACCTTCCGGACCGAGAGGACAGGTCCGAAGACCTCCTCGTGGGAGAGGGTGACACCGTCGGGGAGCTCGGCGAGGACGGTCGGCGCGTACGTCGCCCCGTCGCGCTTGCCGCCGGCGAGCAGCTGGGCGCCGGCCTGCACGGCCTCGTCGACCCAGGACTCGACGCGCTTGGCGGCGTTCTCGTCGACGAGCGGGCCGACGTCGGTGGTGGCGTCGGACGGGTCTCCCGTGACCTGTGCCTCGACGGCCGCGACGATCTTCGGCAGGAGCCGGTCGTAGACGGCGGCGTCCGCGATGACGCGCTGCACCGAGATGCAGGACTGGCCGCCCTGGTAGTTGGAGAAGGTCGCGATACGGGTCGCGGCCCAGTCCAGGTCCGCCTCGGAGGCGTAGTCGCCGAGGACGACCGCGGCGCCGTTGCCGCCGAGTTCCAGGGTGCAGTGCTTGCGCGGCACCGAGTCCATGATCGAGTAGCCGACCGGGGCGGACCCGGTGAACGAGATCACGGGCAGGCGCTCGTCCTGGACGAGGGCGGGCATGCGGTCGTTGGGGACCGTCAGCACCGACCAGGAACCGGCGGGCAGGTCGGTCTCGGCCAGCAGCTCGCCAAGGATCAGCGACGAGATCGGAGTCGCCGGTGCGGGCTTCAGGATGATCGGGGCGCCGACGGCGATGGCCGGGGCCACCTTGTGGGCACTCAGGTTCAGCGGGAAGTTGAACGGGGCGATCCCCAGGACCGTGCCCCGCGGGAAGCGGCGGGTCAGGCCCAGACGGCCGGTGCCGCCCGCATCGGTGTCCAGGCGCTGGGCGTCACCGCTGTTGAAGCGGCGGGCCTCCTCGGAGGCGAAGCGGAACACGGAGACGGCCCGGCCGACCTCGCCGCGCGCCCACTTGATCGGCTTGCCGTTCTCGGCGGAGATCACCTGGGCGATCTCCTCGGTGCGCTCCGTCAGGCGCCGTGCCACGTGGTCGAGCGCGGCGGCGCGGACGTGGGCCGGGGTCGCGGCGAACTCGTCCCGCACGGCGTGCGCGGCGGCGACGGCCTCCTCCACCTGGGCCTCCGTGGGCACGCTGACGGTGCCGACGAGACGCCCGTCCCAGGAGTTGGTGACGTCGAAGCTTTCCTCGCCGGTGGCCTCTCGGCCGGCCAGCCAGAAGGCGTGGGTGGAGGTCATGGAGGTTCCGGCCCTTCGATGGCGTGGGGTGTTCCGTCCCCCACCGTAGGGCCGCACGGTCCGCCTGGCGTTTGTCCGGCGTGGAGCAGAGGCGTGCCGGGGTGCGCCGGTTTGTCGGAGGACGGAGAGGGGTTCTACGACGCGGTCGGGGGGCTCGCCACCTTGAGGGCGAGCCACAGCTCCATCCGTACGTCCGCGTCGTCCAGCGAACGCCCGAGGATCTCCTCCACGCGTCGCATGCGGTAGCGCAGGGTGTGCCGGTGCACTCCCAGGTCCGCCGCGGCCGCGTCCCACTGGCCGTGGTGCGAGAGCCAGGCCCGCAGGGAGGCCACGAGGTCGCCGCGGCCCTTCGCGTCGTGCTCGTACAGGGCGCGGAGCATGCCGTCGGCGAAGGCCCTGACGGCATCGTCCGCGAGCAGCGGCAGTACGGATCCGGCGGCCAGTTCCTCGTGCTCGACCAGGGCCCTGCCGCGGCGCCGGGCGACCGAGAGGGCCTGTTCGGCCTGTTTGTACGCGGCCGAGACGGCGATCGGTCCCGCGGGGGCGGAGAGGCCGACGACCACCTCCGCGTCCTGTGCGGACGGCTCGCGCGGGGCTGCGGCCTCCTGGGCCTCGGCGTAGGCGGCGACCGCGGCGACGGCGGCGCCACCGTCGGCGGCCAGCACGACAAGGCGTTCACCCTCGGGCACCGTCAGCAGCGTCTCCCCGGAGCGGGCGGCCGCGGTCTCCATGGCCTCGGTCAGCTGCGCGGTGGTCGACGGTTCGGCCGCTTCGGCGATGAGCAGCCGGAAGGGCGCGTCGAGCAGCCCTCCGTACAGGTCCCCGGCGACGCCGCGCGCATGGTCCGGCTGGCCGGCCAGGAGCATGCGCAGCACCGCTGCACCGAGCCGCTGTTCGGCGCCCTGGAGGGAGCGGGAGCGGGCCGTGGTGAGGGTGAGCAGAGCGACTGCCGAATGCACCGCGTAGCGCTCCGCGGTGCCGAGCGCCGCCCCGGTGCCCACGGCGAGCGCGCCCCGGACGCGCCGCCCGGTGCCCAGGGACTGGAGCTCGACGCGGTCGTCGGTGTCCCCGACGACGACGCTGGCCGGAGCCGGGCGTTCGCGCAGGCGTTCCACGTCGGGGGTGAGCCGGGCGGCTCGGCGGGCAGCCCATTCGGGGGCGGCGGCCACGACCGCGCCGGAGGCGTCGTACAGCGCGGCCCAGCCGTCGACGTGCGCGGCGAGACGGGTGAGGAGTTCGGCGGGGCCGTCCCCGGCGAGGGCCGCCCTGGTGAGTTCCCGCTGGGCCTCGAAGCCCGCGGTGACGGCCCGGTACTGGTCGGCTGCGATCTCCGACGAGACGGCTTTGGCGATGGCGAGGAACGGGGTGCGGCGCGGCACTTCGAGCAGGGGCAGCCCTACCTCCTCGGCGGCGTCGACCAAGGGCTGCGGTACGTCGTCGTAGGTGACCCCGACGGCGAAGCCCAGCCCGACCACGCCGGCCCCGGCGAGCCGTCGCACGTACCGTCGCATGACCTCCGCGTTCTCCGCGTCGAGGTTCGTCGCGGTGACGAGGAGCAGCTCACCGCCCTCCATGTAGGGGACGGGGTCGGCCAGCTCACTGGCGTGCGCCCAGCGCACGGGCGTGTCGAGCCGGTCCGCCCCCGCGCGCACGGTGAGTTTGAGCGCCGAGTGCTGGACGAGCGAGGCGAGAGTGGGGGGCATGGGGTTCGGGCGACCTTTGGATCGGGGCCTTGGGGAGGGGTGATTTCGCCGTCCCGTATGAACGGCTCCAAGCGATTCTGCCAGGGTGGCAGAGTCCCCGTCACCGTCTTGCAGGCCCTGGTGGCCCCGTCAGTCACCCAGCCGCACCAGGAGCGGCGGCGCGTGTTCGCCGTCGACCGTGGTGAGGGAGAGCACCGCGTGGCCGACGGGCAGCTCGTAGGCCAGTCCTGAGGCGGACCACCGCTCCCGTTCGACCTGGCGTACGGTCACCGCGTCCGTGGTGACGGCCTTGCCCGTGGCCATCTTCCGCAGGGCGTGCAGGGCGCGGGTGAGCGGCTGGTCGGCGAAGACACCGTGCTGGGCGACCTCGCGGACCTCGACCCATTCCTTGCCCCAGGTCTCCGCGAAGCGTTTGCCGTCCCAGGTGGTGACGCCGGGGAAGGCCATGGTGCAGCCGACCGCACCGAGCAGCGCGGTATGCAGCTCCTCGGGCACGTCGTCCAGGGTGCGCAGGGCCAGGACCGCGCCCGCGTTGACGGAGCGCAGCCGGCGGATGCCCCGGACGGTCTCGGCGGTGACGGTGTGGGTCGCGTCGTCCAGGACCAGGCAGACGAAGAGGGAACGGTCGGCCCGGGCCGCGGTGATCGCGTTGAACTGGGCGAGGATCAGACGGGCCAGTACCCGGGACGCCTCCGCATGGGCGCGCTCCGGCAGATCGATGCGCACCCGCAGCGGATGCTGCTCCAGCGAGCGCAGCGAGAACGGGCGGGCGGCCTGTCCGGTGGCGAAGAATCCGGCGAAGGCCGGCCGGTCGAGCACCGCGATCCGGTCGGCGAGGACGCCTGCCGGGTCGCCGGAGCCCCCCGCCTGACGCTGCCGGGCGTCCAGCTCGCGCAGCATCGCGCGGTGCCCGGCCGACTCCAGGGCCTCTCGCAGGCCGCTCAGCGCGGCGGTGGAGCCTTCGAGGAGTTCCCGGAGCTCGGGTACACCGGGGAAGGTGCCGTGAACGGCGCGGTACGGGCCGAGCAACTGGCCGAGCGCGGTCGCCGCGCGTCGGGTGTCCAGGGCGGGGAGGTCTCCGGCCAGCCCCTCCGCCAGGGTGGCCGCCGCCTCGTCGGGGTCGGTGGTACCGCCGTACAGGTCGAAGTCGTGCAGGGACGCGGGGTCGCCGATCCTGACGACGACGTCATAGGCACCGTCCGGGCCGAGCCGGTCGCCGGCCCCGCCGACGACGAGCACGGCCGCCTGGCCGGTGAGCGCCCGCAGGGCGAGGGATTCGACGACGGGCCGCACCACCCGTTCCGTCTTCCCCGCACCGGGCGGTCCGACGACCAGCAGCGACGTGCCCAGCGACGCGGGTTCCAGCGCCATTCCCGAGCCCCGGCGCGCATAGGGGTTGCGCGGGTCGTCGGCGCAGGCACCGATGCGGACCTGGCCGGTGAGCGGGTCGTGCACGGCGGTGCGCCGCGGCAGGTCCCGGCGTCCGGAGGGGTGGAGGTAGGCGTCGGCCCCCTTGCGCAGCACGGTCTCGGTGAAGGAGGCCCGCAGGTCGGGGCGGTTGCGGGCGGTCCCCCAGGCGTGGCGCAGCCGTACGCAGTCGATGTCGTTGAGCCGGTCGGCGCGCACGGCCGCGGTGAGCGCATCCGCGGCGTCCGTGCTTCCGGCGGCCCGCAGTTCGGGCCAGTGAGCGAGGTCCGGACCGGCCTGCGCGGGAGCCGTCGAGGGCCGGTCGGGGACGCGGTCGCCGCGTCCCCGAAGGGCGCCGAGCGCCGCCGGCCACTGGCCGGTTCTGGCGAACGGCCACACGATCGCGGTGCCGATCAGGGCGTAGGCCACGATCGAGACGAGGAGTGCCACGTACTGGTTGCCTCCGCCCTGCATCCAGCTGGTCGGAACCGCGGGCAGGACGATGTCGGCGAGCGGCACGCGCCGCGTCCAGACGAGCCATACGGCCAGCACCGCACCGCACACCGAGATCAGCAGCCTGGCCCGGGCGAGCCGAGGGCCGGCGAAGTAGCGGAAGACGTGGGCCCAGCCCCCGATCCGGGCGGCCCAGAAGCCCAGGCCGAGGACCAGGACCTGGTAGTAGAGCGTGGTCGAGTTGACCACCAGCGCCGGCGCGTCCTCCTTGAGCCCGCCGAAGGACCACCACTCGGGGCCGGTGATGATCTCGATCGGCTTGGACACGTAGGGGACGGCGCGCTCCGTGAGCAGCAGCCACAGCAGGAGCCACAAGGTCATCGTGGCCAACGGGCCCACCAGCGAGGGGCGCGGCGGGCGCTCGGCGGGCCGTGGCACGTGGGCGTACCGCCACACGCCCGGTTCGGTCACGGGGCGCGGTGCGTTCAGCCACTCGGCCGTGTCCGACGGTGTTCCGGCCGGCCGGGGCCGGCCCGGGGCGGTCGGGGGCCGCTTCGGCACGGAGGGCGGCGCCGTGGGCGGCGGGACCGTCGGGGGGAACACCGGCGGGGACGCGGGCGGCGGGCCGGCCGGGTGCGGCACGGAGCCGGCGGGCCGGCCGTCGGGCGGCTGCGCCCCCCGCGTGCCCCTGGTGCCGTGCGTGCCTTCGTTGTCCATGAACCGTTGCCCCCTGACCAGCCAGGTCCGACCGCTGCCCCGGCCAATCTAGTGCGCGCACACGGTGAGTTCAGCAAGGCGCCCGGATAGTGACGGGCCGGGGGCACCGCCTCCCGTACGGCCCTCGCACCTCCTTCTGTCCGTCGCGGACAAGGACACGCGCTGCACCACTCCCGATCGGAGCATGCCGGACCGCCCTTCCCGCCCCTAGCCTGCAGAAGGAGAAGCGTCCGAAACACCCCCAGGAGCCCCGCATGACCGCAATTCCGCAGGAGCGCCGCGTCGTCACTGCCATTCCCGGCCCGAAGTCCGTGGAGCTGCAGGCCCGCCGGCTCGCGACGGTCGCCGCAGGTGTGGGCTCCACCCTGCCGGTCTTCACCGCCCGCGCGGGCGGCGGCATCATCGAGGACGTGGACGGGAACCGTCTGATCGACTTCGGTTCCGGCATCGCCGTGACCTCCGTCGGCGCCTCCGCCGAGGCCGTCGTGCGCCGCGCCTCCGCCCAGCTCGCCGACTTCACCCACACCTGTTTCATGGTGACTCCGTACGAGGGGTACGTCGAGGTCTGCGAGCAGCTCGCCGAGCTCACCCCGGGCGACCACGCGAAGAAGTCCGCCCTGTTCAACTCGGGTGCCGAGGCCGTCGAGAACGCGGTGAAGATCGCCCGCGCCCACACCAAG
The DNA here is from genome assembly GCF_040630635.1 of Streptomyces sp. NPDC005761. Classification (NCBI taxonomy): domain Bacteria; kingdom Bacillati; phylum Actinomycetota; class Actinomycetes; order Kitasatosporales; family Streptomycetaceae; genus Streptomyces; species Streptomyces sp. NPDC005761. The sequence goes on from NZ_JBEXXX010000013.1 coordinate 69,215, forward strand.
CGCACCGCGGTCGTCGTCTTCGACCACGGCTACCACGGCCGGACCAACCTGACGATGGCGCTGACGGCGAAGAACATGCCGTACAAGCAGGGCTTCGGGCCGTTCGCGCCCGAGGTCTACCGCGTCCCGGTGGCGTACGGCTACCGCTGGCCGACCGGTGCCGAGAACGCCGGTGCGGAGGCGTCCGCCCAGGCCATCGACGAGATCACCAAGCAGATCGGGGCGGACAACGTCGCCGCGATCATCATCGAGCCGGTCCTCGGGGAGGGCGGCTTCATCGAGCCGGCCAAGGGCTTCCTGCCGGCGATCGCGCAGTTCGCCAAGGACAACGGCATCGTCTTCGTCGCCGACGAGATCCAGTCCGGCTTCTGCCGCACAGGCCAGTGGTTCGCCTGCGAGGACGAGGGCATCGTCCCGGACCTGATCACGACCGCCAAGGGCATCGCGGGCGGACTTCCGCTCTCCGCCGTGACCGGCCGCGCCGAGATCATGGACGCCGCGCACGCTGGCGGCCTCGGCGGCACGTACGGCGGAAACCCGGTCGCCTGCGCGGGTGCGCTCGGCGCCATCGAGACGATGCGCGAGCTGGACCTGAACGGGAAGGCGAAGCGCATCGAGGAGGTCATGAAGGCCAGGCTCGCCGAGATGCAGGCGAAGCTGCCCAACGGTGACCTCATCGGTGACATCCGCGGCCGGGGCGCGATGATCGCGATCGAGCTGGTGCAGCCGGGGACGAAGGACCCGAACCCGCAGGCGGCGGCGCAGCTCGCGAAGGCCTGCCACGCCGAGGGCGTTCTCGTGCTCACGTGTGGCACCTACGGCAACGTCCTGCGCTTCCTTCCGCCGCTGGTGATCGGCGAGGACCTGCTGAACGAGGGCCTCGACGTCATCGAGCAGGCGTTCGCCGGAGTCTGATCCGCGGAGCCCCCGGTGGCAGCGCACGGCGTTTTCTCCGCGGATGCCCGGTGCCCGCGTGAGGGCCTGTGAAGAAGGTGTGGGGGGCCGATGGCGGGATACCGTTCCTCCTGTCGGTCCCCCCATCGCCTGACGTACGGTTTCCGCAGATGAGAGAAACACCCCGCCCGCAGGGGACTGCGGGTGATGCCGGGCCGGAGCTTCCCCAGCGCCGTCCTGGTTGTGCCTTCGCGCACACCACTGGAGCCTCCGGCTCCGGAACTCCTCACCGATCGGATGGCCGCCCGCCCCACACCCCCCGGGGCGCGCGGCAAACCGGTCCCACCGTCCGGCCCGGAACAACCCCCCCTGTCCCGGGCCGGACGGCCCTTTTCCTCTCCGTGGTGTCGGGCCTGCTCGCCCTGTTCGCACTCACCACCTGGCAGATCGCGGCCGACGGGCCGCTGCGCCGCCTCGACGAGCGCGTCGGCCGCGCCCTCGTCGGCCACGGCCCGGAGCGGCTCACCGAATTCCTCGCCGATCTCGGCAACATGCAGATCGCGCTCCCGGTCCTCGGCTGCGCGATCCTTTGGACCGTGGTGCGAGGGGAGCGGCGGGCTCCCGTCGCCGCCGCCCTGGCCATGGCGGCGGTACCGCTCCTCGTCGTCCCGCTCAAGGCCTGGATCGCCCGCCCGGGACCTCTGACCGATGCCACCGGCTACTACCCGTCGGGCCACGCCGCGACCGCCGCCGTGGCGTACGGCGCCGCCGCGGTCCTGCTCGCCCCGTACGTGCGGCACGCATGGATGATGCCCGTCGCCGCCGTCCTGATGACGGCGGCGACGGGCATCGGTCTGGTGCTCCGCGGTTACCACTGGCCCCTCGACGTGGCCGGCAGCCTGTGGCTGTGCGGAGTGCTGCTGGTGGCGCTGGGGTTGCTCAGCCGCCGAGGTGGGCGGCGGAAGGCTACGGGCTCTCAGCCGCCGAAGTAGGCGTCGAAGTTCTTCGAGAACTCCCAGTTGTTGAAGCGGTCCCAGTTGACGGACCACGTCATCAGCCCGCGCAGCCCCGACCAGGTGCCGTGCGTGGCGTACGAGCCGCAGTCGCTCTTCTTCGTCAGGCAGTTCAGCGCCTTGGTGACCTCGGCGGGCGAGGTGTGCCCGTTGCCCGCCTGGGTGGAGGCCGGCAGTCCGATCGCGACCTGTTCGGGGCGCAGCCCCGGGAAGATCTTGGTCTGGTCACCCGCCACCGGGAACCCGGTCAGCAGCATGTCGGTCATCGCGATGTGGAAGTCGGCGCCGCCCATGGAGTGGTACTGGTTGTCCAGCCCCATGATGGAGCCCGAGTTGTAGTCCTGGACGTGCAGCAGCGTGAGGTCGTCGCGCAGCGCGTGGATCACCGGCAGGTAGGCACCGGCGCGCGGGTCCTGGCCGCCCCACGGCCCTGAGCCGTAGTACTGGTAGCCGAGCTGCACGAAGAAGGTCTCGGGGGCCATGGTGAGGACGAACTTCTCGCCGTACTTGGCCTTGAGGGACTTCACCGCGGAGATCAGGTTGACGACGACGGGCGTGGTGGGGCTGCGGAAGTCGGTGTCGCCGGTGTTCAGTGAGAGGGAGTGGCCCTCGAAGTCGATGTCCAGGCCGTCCAGCCCGTACTCGTCGATGATCTTGCTGACCGAGGAGACGAAGGTGTCACGGGCGGCGGTGGTGGCGAGCTGCACCTGGCCGTTCTGGCCGCCGATGGAGATCAGCACCTTCTTGCCCGCGGCCTGCTTGGCCTTGATGGCCGCCTTGAACTCGGCCACGGACTCGACGTTCGGGCACTCGGCCACCGGGCAGAGCGAGAAGCGGATGTCGCCCGAGGTGACGGAGGTCGGCTCACCGAAGGCCAGGTCGATGACGTCCCAGGAGTCGGGCACGTCCGCCATGCGGGTGTAGCCGGATCCGTTGGCGAAGCTGGAGTGGAGGTAGCCGACGAGCGCGTGGGCCGGCAGGTCCGAGCCGCCGCCTCCGCCGCCGCCCGCCGTGGTGGTCGCGGGGACGGCGGCGGACTTCGCGGACTCGCCGGCCTCGTTGGTGGCGGTGACCTGGAAGCTGTACGCGGTCGAGGCGGTCAGGCCCGTCACGGTCGCCGAGGTGCCGGCGGTGGAGAGGACCTTCGTACCGCCCCGGTAGACGTTGTAGCCGGTGGCGCCCGTGGCGGCGGTCCAGGACAGCGGGACGGTGGACGAGGTGGGCGTGCCGGCCCTCAGGCCCGCGGGGGCCGCCGGGAGCACGACCGGGTCGCCGCCGGGACCGACGAGGGTGAGGTCGTCGGCGTAGTAGGCGGGGGTGCCGTACCAGCCGTGCGTGTAGACCTTGACCGAGGTGGTCGACGCACCGGTCCTGAAGGTGGTGGTGAGCTTCTGCCACGCCCCGGCGGACTGCGTCCAGGTGGACACGTCCGTCGTGCCGGTGCCCTCGGCGCCCAGATAGACATAACTGCCCTGCACCCAGGCGCTCAGCGTGTACGTGGAGTCGGGCTTGACCGTCACGGTCTGGGAGCACTTGGCGTTGTCGCTGCCGGCCGGGGTCGCCTTCAGCGCCGAGGTGCCGCCGTGTACGGGCGTGCTGACGGCGGTACCGCTGCCGCCCGTGCAGTTCCAGCCGGTCAGACCGGCCTCGAAGGTGCCGTTGCGGGCCAGATCGGCGTCGGCCGCGGCAGCGGTCGGCGCCGTCGCCGCCAGACCGCCGGCGGCCAGCAGGGCGGCCGAGAAGGCGGCCAGAAGTCCGGTCATGCGGGCGGGGGGTCCCGTGCGTTCCACAACGGCCTCCGTGCAGGGGGGAATTGAGTGTGGCGCACAACATGGTCCAGACCAATCAGGTTGTCAAGACCTCTGGCACCCACCCGCCTGATCCCTGCCTTCCGTCGCTGCCCGGCCGGCCGCCTCGTGCATCGCCAGCTCGAGCAGTGTGGCGTCGGTGAGCGTGCCGGACCCGTCGGGCGGGATCAGCCAGCGCACACCGCCGACGACGGCACGGCCCGGGTGGGGGACGACGATCCAGGTGCCCTGGCCCGCACCCCGCACCCCCGTGCCCACCCAGCGGGCGACCGTGCCCGGCGGCACGAAGAAACCCATCCGGGCGTCGCCGAAGTCGGAGAGGACCGGTCCCGGCCGGTCGATGAGGCGGGTGAGCACGTCGAGCGTCGGATAGCCCAGCTCCCCCGGAAGAATCAGCACGTCCCAGCGCCTGCCGGCGGGCAGGAGCGCGATCCCTCGCGGATTGCGCTCCCACTCCCACCGGCAGGCGCCGGGATCCGGTGCCACCGACGCGAGCCACTCGACAGCTGCCTTGACCCCCGTGCCCGTCATGGCCGGCCTCCGTTTCCGTGTCGCACCGGCAGGAGTTGCCGGTGCGTTCACCCATGGAGAGAGGCGACGGGCCGATCCCTTACGCGAGTTCGGGCCGCCGATCGGCAGTGAGCTGGGTCACGTGGCCGCTCCCGGCGGCTCAGCTGTCGAAACCGAGGCCTACGCGGTCCATCGTCCGCAGCCACAGATTGCGGTGGCCCCCGTTGTCGTCCGCCCTGGCCAGCGACCGCTTCGTGAGCTCGATCCCGGCCCACGCGAGAGGCTCCGGCGGGAACGGCATGGGCTTGGACCGCACCATCTCCAGAGCGGTCCGCTCGGTCGGCCGGCCCGCGAGGAGGTCGAGCATGACGTCGGCACCGAACCGGGTGGCCCCGACACCGAGTCCGGTGAATCCGGCGGCGTAGGCGACCCGGCCCTGATGAGCCGTTCCGAAGAATGCGGAAAAGCGGGAACAGGTGTCGATGGCGCCGCCCCAGGCGTGGGTGAACCGCACGCCCGACAATTGCGGGAAACACTCGAAGAACTGCCCGGCGAGTTTCAGGAACGTCTCCGGCCGCTGGTCGAGTTCGGAGCTGAGCCGGCCACCGTACGGATAGATCGCGTCATATCCGCCCCACAGAATCCGGTTGTCCGCGGACAGGCGGAAGTAGTGGAACTGATTGGCACTGTCGCCGAGCCCCTGCCGGTTCCGCCAGCCGATGGCGGCGAGCTGGTCCTCGCTCAGCGGCTCGGTCATCAGCGCGTAGTCGTAGACCGGCACGGTGTAGGGGCGAACCCGCTTCACGAGCGAGGGGAAGATGTTCGTGCCCAGGGCGACACGCCGGGCCAGGACCTTTCCGTACGACGTGCGCACCGCCATTCCGGTTCCGGTTCTGGCCAGTTCCAGCCCTCGGGTGTGCTCGTAGATGCGCACCCCGAGGTCCAGACAGGCCTGCTTCAGACCCCAGACCAGCTTGGCGGGGTGCAGCATCGCGACCCCGCGCCGGTCCCAGAGACCGCCCAGGAAGGTCGGTGAGTCGACCTCGGCGCGCAACTCGTCCCGGTCGAGGAAGTCGACCCCGCCGAAGCCGTGCCGCTCGGCCTCCTGGTGCCATTCCCGCAGCTCTTCGAGCTGGTGGGGCTGGGTGGCGACGTCGATCTCGCCGGTGCGCTCGAACTCGCAGTCGATGGAGTAGCGGGCCACGGCCGCCTCGATGGCGTCGAGGTTGCGGGCGCCCAGTTCCTCCAGCCTCTTGATCTCCCCGGGCCAGCGCTCCAGCCCGTTGGGCAGGCCGTGGGTGAGGGACGCGGCGCAGAATCCACCGTTGCGGCCCGACGCGGCCCAGCCCGTCTCGTGCCCCTCGATCAGTACGACATCACGTTCCGGTTCGCGTTCCTTGGCGAGCAGCGCGGTCCACAGACCGCTGTAGCCGCCTCCGATGACGAGCAGATCGCAGTGCTCGTCGCCGGTGAGCGCGGGAAGCGCCCCGGGCCTGCCGGGGTCGTCCAGCCAGAACGACACCGGCTTCGCGTCGGACAGTGATCGTGCAGCAGTACGCATGGCGGCTGGGGCCATGGTTTCCAACTCCTTCGGGACTTTCAGGGCCGTGCGTTCTTGCGCCGGTTCGCGATCAGCTGACCGACGAGAACCACCAGTACCGCAATGATGAACATCGCCGTGCCGATGACGTTGATCTGTACGGGCGTGCCGCGCTGCGCCGAGCCCCAGACGAACATGGGGAAGGTGACGGTGGAGCCCGCGTTGAAATTGGTGATGATGAAATCGTCGAAGGAGAGCGCGAAGGCGAGCAGGGCTCCGGCGGCGATGCCGGGGGCGGCGATCGGCAGGGTCACCCGTACGAAGGTCTGTACGGGGCCCGCGTACAGATCGCGGGCCGCCTCCTCCAGCCTCGGGTCCATCGACATGACGCGCGCCTTGACGGCCGTCACCACGAAGCTGAGGCAGAACATGATGTGCGCGATGAGGATCGTCCAGAAGCCCAGCTGCGCCCCCATGTTGAGGAACAGCGTGAGGAGCGACGCCGCCATGACGACCTCGGGCATCGCCATCGGCAGGAAGATCAGCGAGTTGATCGCGCCGCGCGCCCGGAAGCGGTAGCGGACCAGGGCGAACGCGATCATGGTGCCGAGCACGGTCGCGCCGATCGTGGCCCAGAGCGCGATCTGGAGGGAGAGCGAGAGCGAGCCGCACATGTCGGCGACGCCGCAGGGGTCCTTCCAGGCGTCCGTGGAGAAGCGCTGCCAGGAGTAGTTGAAGCGCCCGTTGGGCTTGTTGAAGGAGAACACCATCACGACGATGTTCGGAAGGATCATGTAGGCGAGGGTCAGCAGACCCGCGATGACGATCAGATGGCGTCGCAGCCAGCGCAGTACGGGCATCAGACCAGGTCCTCCGTCCCGGAGCGGCGGATGTAGACGGTGACCATGATCAGGACGACCGCCATGAGGATGAAGGAGAGCGCGGCCGCCGTCGGATAGTCGAGGACGCGCAGGAACTGGCTCTGGATGACGCTGCCGACCATCTTGGTGTCGGTGGAACCGAGCAGTTCCGCGTTGACGTAGTCACCGCTGGCCGGGATGAAGGTCAGCAGCGTCCCGGAGACGACGCCCGGCATGGACAGCGGGAACGTCACCTTGCGGAAGGTGGTGGCGGGGGTGGCGTACAGGTCCCCGGCGGCCTCGTGCAGCCGGCCGTCGATCCGCTCCAGCGAGGTGTAGAGCGGCAGGATCATGAACGGCAGGAAGTTGTACGTGAGTCCGCAGACCACCGCCATCGGGGTGGCCAGCACCCGGTTGTTCTCGGTCCACCCGAGCCAGCTGGTGACGTCCAGGACGTGCAGGGTGTTCAGTACGTCGACGACCGCCCCACCGTCCGCGAGGATCGTTTTCCAGGCGAGGGTGCGGATCAGGAAACTGGTGAAGAACGGCGCGATGACCAGCACCAGAACCAGGTTGCGCCAGCGCCCTGCCTTGAACGCGATGAGGTAGGCGAGCGGGTACCCGAGGAGCAGACACAGGATCGTGGCGGTGCCCGCGTAGAGCAGGGACCGGATGAACTGCGGGTAGTAGTCGGCCAGCGCGTCCCAGTACGTCCGGAAGTGCCAGGTGACCTCGAACCCCTTCTCCAGGGATCCCGTCTGTACGGAGGTCGAGGCCTGGTAGACGAGCGGCAGCGCGAAGAAGACGACGAGCCACAGGATGCCGGGGAGCAGCAGCCAGTAGGGCACGAGGCGCTTGCGGGTGGAGGGCTTGCGCACTTCCGGCTCGGTGGCGGGGGCCGGTGGCGCCTCCTTGGTGAGGCTCACGCCGCGTCCTCCACCGTCTCCACACCGGCGTCGATGTCCTGGGCGGCGTCCAGGCCGAAAGTGTGCGCCGGGTTCCAGTGCAGGACCACCTCGGCCCCGGCGGTGAGCCGGGTGTCTCTCTCGATGTTCTGCTCGTAGACCTGGAGGGACTTGCCCGCCGGGCTCTCCACCACGTACTGCGTGGAGACCCCGATGAAGCTGGAGTCGACGATCCGGCCGGTGACCCGGTTGCGGCCCTCCGCTATCGCGTCGGCGTCGTCGCGGTGCGCGAGCGATATCTTCTCGGGCCGGATGCCGAGCAACAGCCTGCCGCCGTTCGCGGTCGGTGCCGTGCACCGGTCGGCGGGCAGCCGCAGCTTGCCGCCGCCGGCCGATACGACGATGTCCGTGCCGGTGGAGACGGTTTCGCCCTCGATGAGGTTCGAGGTGCCGAGGAAGTTGGCGACGAAGGTGGTCCGCGGGTTCTCGTACAGATCGGCCGGGTTGCCGAGCTGCTCGACCCGGCCCGCGTTCATCACCGCGACGGTGTCGGCCATGGTCATGGCCTCCTCCTGGTCGTGGGTGACATGGATGAACGTGATGCCGACCTCGGTCTGGATGCGCTTGAGTTCGAGCTGCATCTGGCGGCGGAGTTTGAGGTCCAGGGCGCCGAGGGGTTCGTCGAGGAGCAGGACCTGCGGGTGGTTGATCAAGGCGCGGGCGACGGCGACGCGCTGTTGCTGGCCCCCGGAGAGCTGATGGGGCTTGCGCTTCGCGAAGTCGCCGAGCTGGACGAGCTCGAGCATGTCGTCGACCTGCTTCCTGACCGACTTGATGCCGCGGCGGCGCAGTCCGAAGGCGACGTTCTCCGTGATGTCGAGGTGCGGGAACAGCGCGTAGCTCTGGAAGACCGTGTTGACGGGCCGCTTGTACGGGGGGAGGTCGGTGATGTCCCGGTCACCGAGCGAGACGGTGCCGGTGGTGGCTTCCTCCAGGCCCGCGATCATCCGCAGGGTGGTGGTCTTGCCGCAGCCGGACGCGCCGAGCAGCGCGAAGAAGGAGCCCTGCGGGACGGTCAGATCGAGCGGCTGGACGGCGGCGAAGGAGCCGTACGTCTTGCTGATCCCGGTGAGGCGGACATCGCCGCCTGTCTGCTGCTGTGTCATGGATCGCAGTCCCAGTGGTGTCAGAGGGAGATCAGGGGAGTCATCGAGAGGTGCGGCGTCAGGCGCCGATGAGCTTGGCGAACTTCTCCTCGTACGCCGTCTCTTCCTCGGCGGTCAGGGAGCGGAACGCGTGGGACTTCGCGGCCATGGCCTTGTCAGGGAGGATCAGTGTGTTGGCGGCCATGGACTCGTCGATCCTGGCGAGTTCGCCGCGGACCCCGTCGACCGGGCAGACGTAGTTGATGTAAGCGGCGAGCTGGGCCGCGACCGGGGGCTCGTAGTAGTAGTCCATGAGCTTCTCGGCGTTGGTCTTGTGCCGTGCCTTGGCCGGGATCAGCATGTTGTCGCTGGAGGTGATGTATCCGGCGGCCGGGATGGCGAACTTGATGTCCGGGTTGCCGGCCTGGAGCTGGATGATGTCTCCGGCCCAGGCGACACAGGCGGCGATGTCGCCCTTGTCGAGGTCCGCCGTGTAGTCGTTGCCGGTGAAGCGGCGTATCTGGTTCTTGTCGACGCCCTTCTGCATCCGGCCTATCGCGGCGTCGTAGTCGGCGTCGGTGAACTTCCCGGGGTCCTTGCCCATGTCGAGCAGGGTCATGCCGACGGAGTCGCGCATCTCGGAGAGGAAGCCGACCCGGCCCTTGAGCTTGGGGTCGTCCAGCAGCTGCGTGACGGAGTCGACCTTGCGGCCGCCGGTCGCCTTCGCGTTGTACGCGATGACGGTCGGGATGCCGGTCCACGGATAGGAGTAGGCGCGGCCCGGGTCCCAGTCGGGGGTGCGGAACTGGGGCGAGAGGTTGGCGAACGCGTGCGGCAGGTTCGCCGGGTCGAGCTTCTGGGCCCAGCCGAGCCGGATGATGCGGGCGGCCAGCCAGTCGGTGACGATGATCAGGTCACGGCCGGTGTCCTGGCCGGCCGCGAGCTGCGGTTTGATCTTCCCGAAGAACTCGACGTTGTCGTTGATGTCCTCGGTGTACTTCACCTTGATCCCGGTGCGTTGTGTGAACGCGTCCAGGGTGGGCCGGTGCTTCTCGTCCTCGCTGACGTCCATGTACTCGGTCCAGTTGGAGAAGTTGATCTGTTTCTCCTTGGCCGAGTGGTCGTCCGAGGCCGCGGCCGCGTCCCCCTCGCGTTCGGCGGGCGGGATGCCGCACGCGCTCAGCGTCCCCAGACCGCCGAGGGCGAGCGCGCCGAGGCCTGAGGCGCGCAGCAGCGATCGGCGGGTGAGGGCTCCCCTGCCGTTGGTCAGACTCCGGCGCGCAGCGGCCAGCTGGGCCGCCGAGAGACGCTCGGGCTCGTACTGCTCCATACGCGTTGCCCTTTCGGGTGGGTGTGCGGCCGGACCGGCCGGGTTATCGGTCCCCGAAGATCGTGCGGTGCCAGTCCTTCCGGGCGACCGCCGTGTTGTCGTACATGACGTGCTTGACCTGCGTGTACTCCTCGAAGGAGTACGACGACATGTCCTTGCCGAAGCCGCTGGCCTTGTATCCGCCGTGCGGCATCTCGCTGATGATCGGGATGTGGTCGTTGATCCACACGCAGCCCGCCTTGATCTCGCGGGTGGCGCGGTTCGCGCGGTACAGATCGCGGCTCCAGGCGGAGGCGGCGAGTCCGTAGGGGGTGTCGTTGGCCAGCGCGATGCCCTCGTCGTCGGTGTCGAAGGGCAGGACGACCAGGACCGGGCCGAAGATCTCGGACTGGACGATCTCGCTGTCCTGGGCGGCGCCGGCGACGAGGGTCGGCCGGTAGTAGGCGCCGTCCGCCAGCTCGCCGCCGGGGGCCTCGCCGCCGGTGACGACGGTGGCGTAGGCGCGGGCGCGCTCGACGAAGCCGGCGACCCGGTCACGCTGGGCGTGGCTGATCAGCGGGCCGAGGTCGGTCCTCGGGTCGAACGGGTCGCCGACCCGGACGGTCTCCATCAGCGCGGCGACGCCCTGGACGAAGGCGTCGTAGAGCGGCCGCTGGACGTAGGCGCGGGTGGCCGCCGTGCAGTCCTGGCCGGTGTTGATGAGGGATCCGGCGACGGCTCCGTTGACCGCGGCCTCCAGGTCGGCGTCGTCGAAGACCACGAAGGGCGCCTTGCCACCGAGCTCGAGGTGGAGGCGCTTGACGGTGGCGGTGGCGATCTCCGCGACGCGCTTGCCGACCGCGGTGGAGCCGGTGAAGGAGGTCATCACGACGTCCGGGTGACCGACGAGGTGCTCGCCCGCGTCCTTGCCGGCGCCGGTGACGATGTTGATCACACCGTCCGGGATGCCGGCCTCGGTGGCCGCCTGGGCGAACATCAGCGAGGTCAGCGGGGTGATCTCGGCGGGCTTGAGCACGATGGTGTTTCCGGCGGCGACGGCCGGGAGGATCTTCCAGGCAGCCATCTGGAGCGGGTAGTTCCAGGGGGCGATGGAGCCGATGACCCCGATCGCCTCACGCCGGACGTACGAGGTGTGGTCGCCGTCGTACTCGGCGGCGGACTTCCCCTCCAGATGACGGGCGGCGCCGGCGAAGAAGGAGGTGTTGTCGATCGTGCCGGGGACGTCGAACTCGGTGGAGAGCTTGACCGGCTTGCCGCACTGGAGGGACTCCGCGTACGCGAAGTCGTCCGCCTGGTCCGCGAGGACCGCGGCGAAGCGGTGCATGGCCTCGGACCGCTCGGCCGGGGTGGCTCCGGACCAGCCGGGGAACGCCTCGCGCGCCGCGGCGACGGCCGCGTCCACGTCGGCCGTTCCGGCCAGCTCGTATGTGTAGACGGTGCCGCCGGTGGCCGGGTTCACCACCTCGTGCCTGCGTCCTGATGTGCCGGACCGCAGCCTTCCGCCGATGTACTGCGCGCCGTCCGCGAAACGGTCCTGCACCTGGAAGCTGTTGCCCATCACGCTCTCCTCCGCCGCTGCCCCGCAGACCGGGGGCGGCGTAGCTTCTGCTCGATTTGAGTGCCGATCCTGACAGAGGTGACCGAGCCCAACAAGTGATTCCGTTGTTGCCTTTTGGTTACGCGACGGAATCTGTCGACCATGTGTCGGGTCGGTGCGGAATTCCCGGTACGGAGTGTCAGTGGCGGATGCCAGACTCGCGTGTCATGGAACACATCGGGGATGTCCGGGAGCTCGGCGCACTCGTGTCGCGGGCGTCCGCGGGCGAAAGGGTGAAGTACCTGCTGTTCTGGGGCCACCGGCCGCGCTCGGACGGCCGGATCGGCGCGAGCTGCCTCAGTCAGTGGTGGCCGTCGCCGTTCACGGTGGACGGGGTGACGTATGCGTCGGCCGAGCACTGGATGATGGCCGGCAAGGCGCGGCTGTTCGGTGACGCGGAGGCCGCGGAGCGGGCCGTGGCGGCGAAGAGCCCGGCCGAGGCGAAGAAGGTGGGCCGGCTGGTCCGCGGCTTCGACGCCACCGTCTGGGAGCGCGAACGGTACGGGCTGGTGGTCGCGGGCAGCGTCCACAAGTTCGGCCAGAACCCGGAGCTGGGCGGATTCCTGCTGGGCACGGGCGACCGCGTGCTGGTGGAGGCGAGCCCGACGGACCGGATCTGGGGCATCGGTCTGGCGGCAGACGATCCGCGTGCGGAGGACCCGGCGACGTGGCAGGGCCTGAATCTGCTGGGGTTCGCGCTGATGGAGGCACGGGCCGCGCTGCGGGACGGGGCGGACGGCATATGAAGCGGGGCCGTGGGGTGCGACCCCACGGCCCCGCGGGCCCGGCTTCCGGTCCCTATCGGACCGTGCCCGGGACCGGGATCGTCATCGCGCGTCCTCGATCACCAGGGACGCCCCGTAGGTGCTGTCGTCGTAGGTGTCGTCGTTGAACTCGTCCGCATGCGTGGCGAAGAGCCAGATGAGTCCTCCGATGATGACGACACCGATGGCTATGCCCACGGACCCGAGGATGACCCCGGCCAGTGCCTGGCCGGCGTTGTCCGCCTCCCCGCGTGCGGCCCGCTTGCGGCCGATGATGCCGAAGATCAGCGCGAGCGTGCCCAGGACGAGGCTGGGGATGCCGTAGACGCAGAAGAGGCAGACAGCCAGGATCCCCAGCACCATCGCCGCCGTGCCCATGCCGTTCGAGGGCCCGGCGCCCCACGCGGGCTGGCCGCCGTAGCCCGGGTAGCCGCCGTACTGCGGGGCGGGCGGGGCCGGGTAGCCGTACTGCGGCTGCGGCTGGGCCGGGTAGCCGTACTGCCCCACCGGCGGTGGGACCGGCTGACCCGGGCCGTTCGGCCCGACCGGCGGCGGCGGGACCGACCCCGGGCCCTGCCAGGGGCCGGCCGGCTGTCCCTGGTCGGGTGGACCGAAACCGGCCGTGGGTATCGGGCCCGTCCCGGCGTTCGGCATCGACGTGACCGTCTGCTGGTCGTACACGGGCGGCGGGCCCGGGTTCCCGGTGCCTGCGTCCGCCTGAGAGCCGCTGCCGCCGGTGTTCTTGTCCAGCGGCACCTTGCTGCCCGGCGGAGCCCACGGATCCTGCGGCGCGGACCCGTCAGTGGGCCGTTCTGAGCTGTCTGACATGGGCCTCCCCCATCGTAATGCGGTCATGCTACGGGCCCCCCCGTCCTACGATGACTCCCGTCCCCTGCCCGGTTCCCCGCCGCACCGGGCCCCGCACCACCCCTGCCCCCGGAGGATCCGATGACCGATCTGCACCCCTTCATCGCGGGGCTGCCCAAGGCCGAGCTCCATGTCCACCATGTCGGCTCGGCATCGCCCCGCATCGTCGCCGAACTGGCCGCGCACCACCCGGACTCTAAGGTCCCCACCGCCCCCGAGGCGCTGGCCGACTACTTCTCCTTCACCGACTTCGGCCACTTCATCGAGGTGTACCTCTCGGTCGTGGACCTGATCCGCACCCCGGAGGACGTCCGGCTGCTGACGTTCGAGGTCGCCCGCGACATGGCGCGGCAGAACATCCGGTACGCGGAGCTGACCGTCACCCCCTTCTCCTCCACCCGCCGCGGGATTCCCGAGCAGGCGTTCATGGAGGCCATCGAGGATGCCCGCAAGGCCGCCGAGTCGGAGCTCGGAGTCGTCCTGCGCTGGTGCTTCGACATTCCGGGCGAGGCCGGTCTGGAGGCCGCGGAGGAGACCACCCGCCTGGCCGTGGACCTGCGGCCGGAAGGGCTCGTCTCCTTCGGTCTCGGCGGCCCGGAGGTCGGCGTGGACCGGCCGCAGTTCAAGCCCTACTTCGACCGGGCGATCGCCGAGGGTCTGCACTCCGTGCCGCACGCCGGGGAGACCACGGGGCCGCAGACGGTCTGGGACGCGCTGACCTCACTGCGGGCCGAACGCATCGGCCACGGCACGAGCTCGGTGCGCGATCCGAAGCTGCTGGCCCACCTCGCCGAGCACCGCATCGCGCTCGAGGTGTGCCCCACCTCCAACATCGCCACCCGGGCGGTCGCGGACATCGAGCAGCACCCGGTCCGGGAGATGGTGGACGCCGGCGTCCTGGTCACCATCAACAGCGATGACCCGCCCATGTTCGGTACCGACCTCAACAGCGAGTACGGGGTGGCGGCCCGCCTCCTGGGCCTCGACGAGCGGGGTCTCGCCGCACTCGCGAAGAACGCCGTCGAGGCATCCTTCCTCGACGCGGCCGGCAAGCGCACGCTGTCCGCCGAGATCGACACGTACACGGCGGACTGGCTGGAGCACACCGGTCGGTGACCCCGCAGTGGTGACAATGGCCCCATGGCCACCCCTGTCGCTGCTGTCACCGCCGTCGCGCACCGCGGAGATCCCTACCGCGTCCGCGAGAACACCCTCCTCTCGATCCGCTCCGCCCTCGAACGGGGGGCGGACGCGGTCGAGATCGACGTCCGGGTCACCCGCGACGGCGTGCCGGTCCTGCTGCACGACGCCACGCTGGACCGGCTGTGGGGTCATGACCTGCGGCTCGACCGGCTCACGCACCAGGACCTGACCGAACTGACCGCGGGGTCGGTCCCGACCCTGCGCGAGGCCCTGCTCGTCGCCGGGGCGCACCGCCTCATGCTCGATCTGCCCGGCTCCACCGACGATTCCGTACGGAGGACCGTCGGCGTGGTCCGTGAGTGCGGGGCCGGTGAACGCGTCTACTACTGCGCTGGGCCCGAGGCGATGCTGCGGGTACGGGCCGCCGACCCGTCCGCCGAGATCGCGATGACATGGACGACGCTCGCGCCGCCCCGGACGGCGCTGCTGGACGCGGTGCGGCCGCGCTGGCTGAACTACCGGTTCGGCCTGGTGAGCCGGGAACTGACGGACCGCAATCACCGGGACGGGCTCCTGGTGTCGGCGTGGACGGCGGACACCGGCCGCACGATGCGCCGGCTGATCCGGCAGGGCGTGGACTCCGTCACCACCAACCGGATCGACGTCCTGCACAAGGTGATCCGCAACTCGGTGACAGGCCGGCGAACTTGACCGGTCCGGCATCATGGTCGGGACCGCATCGCCCCGATGCCAGGCCGGCGCCAAGGAGCCAGACGTGACCGCCCCCCGCAGCAATTCCCTTCCTTCCCGCGTCCGTTCAGACGTCGCCCACAACGCCCGGGTCTGGAACTACTGGCTCGGCGGAGGAGACCACTTCCCGGTGGACCGGGCGGTCGGCGACCGGGTCACCGGCATGTACCCGAGCATCGGTGAAGTGGCGCGGGCGGACCGGGCGTTCCTGGGGCGGGCGGTGCGGTATCTGGCCGGTGACGTGGGCATCGGTCAGTTCCTGGACATAGGCACCGGCCTGCCGACAGCGGAGAACACCCATGAGGTGGCCCAGCACACCGCCCCTGACGCCCGCGTCGTCTACGTCGACAACGACCCGATCGTCCTGGCGCACGCCCGCTCGCTCCTCACCAGCTCGCCGGAGGGCGCGACCGAGTACATCGACGCCGATGCCCGTCACCCGGAACAGATCCTGCGGGCCGCACAGCCGACCCTCGATCTGGAGCGGCCGGTCGCGGTCATGCTGCTGGGCATCCTGAACTTCGTCCTCGACACGGACGAGGCACTGCGCATCGTCCGGCAGCTGATGGCCGCGGTGCCGTCCGGCAGCTATCTGGTCCTCACCCACCCCACGCTGGAACTGGGCGGCGAGGGCAACGAGGCGGCGATGCGGTTCTGGAACGAGAACGCCACTCCCCCGATCACCGCCCGTGGGCGCTTCGAGTTCGCGGCGTTCCTGGACGACCTGGACCCCGTGGAGCCGGGCATCGTCTCGTGCGCGCGCTGGCGCCCGGGGCCCGGCCCGGCCGGGGCCGAGGTCGCCCAGTTCGGCGCCGTGGCGCGCAAGCCCTGACGGCGCCGCACCGATGCGCGTACGAGACATCACGGCGAGAGCGCGGAAGCCCGGCCCCCACACCGTCGACCTCCTCATCACGCTGCTGGTGCAGGCGGCCGTGACCATGCCGTTCGTCGTCCCGCGCGCGCCGGAGCTGCCGGAGGCGACGTGGACGGCATACGGGCTGACCACCCTGATGGTGCTGCCGCTGGTCGTCCGCCGCCGGGCGCCGGTCGCGGTCCTCATCACCGTGCTCGCGGCGGGCGGCCTGTACCGGTTCGCCGTCGAAGGCCCGGGCCAGCCGCTCCCGTACACGGGCCTCGTGGCGTTCTACACGGTGGCCGAACTCTCCTCGCCGGCGAAGCGGGCCGGCATCGCGGTGCTCACGGCGATGGCGGTGCTGGTCTCGGTCGGTCTCGACGGCGACGCCCTGCGGGAGCTCCTCTTCTCCCTCTTCGTGTTCGCCGCGGCCTATGCCTTCGGCCGGTTCGCGGTGACGCGCAAGGCCTATCTGCGGGCGGTGGAGGACCGGGCGCGTCACCTGGAGCTGACGCACCGCATCGAGGCCGAGCAGGCCGCGGCTCGTGAACGGGCCCGGATCGCACGGGAGATGCACGACATCCTCTCCCATGCGGTGAGCCTGATGATCGTGCAGGCGGAGGCAGGCCCGGTGGCGGTGCGCAGGGCGCCGGAGCGCGCCGAAGCGGCTTTCGACGCGATCTCGGAGACGGGCCGCGACGCGATGGTGCAGCTGCGCCGGATGCTCGGCGTGCTGCGCGAGGACGCGGGTTCACCGGACGCGCCGCGCGAACCCCAGCCCGCGCTGGACGGGCTGCCCGGGCTGCTGGAGCGGGTCCGCCTGGGCGGTCCCGCCGTCTCGTACGAGATCACGGGCAGGCCCCGGCCACCCGGCCTGGCCGTCGAGGCCACCATCTACCGGATCGTGCAGGAGGCCCTGACGAACGTGGTCAGGCATGCGGACGCGGCCTCGGTGCGGGTGCACCTGGAGCACGGGACCGACATGCTGACCCTCACCGTCACCGATGACGGGCGCGGCCCCGGAGGCGGATCCGGGCTGGGGCTCACCGGCATCCGGGAACGCGCCGCAGCGCACGGCGGCACGGCCTGCACCGGTCCCGGTCCGGACGGTGGGGGATTCCGGGTCGGAGTGACGATCCCGCACCCGCGGCCCGAACCGGAACCGGAGCCGGAACAGCAGACAGGACCGAGACGATGACGATCCGCGTCGTGGTGGCCGACGACCAGGAGCTGGTGCGCAGCGGCTTCGCGATGATCCTGGACGCGCAGCCGGACATCGAGGTGGTGGCCGAGGCCGGCGACGGT
Organism: Streptomyces sp. NPDC005761; assembly: GCF_040630635.1. Taxonomy (NCBI): domain Bacteria; kingdom Bacillati; phylum Actinomycetota; class Actinomycetes; order Kitasatosporales; family Streptomycetaceae; genus Streptomyces; species Streptomyces sp. NPDC005761. Next base: position 86,499 of record NZ_JBEXXX010000013.1, read on the forward strand.
GCCTCGGCGGTCGAGGCGGTGCGGCGGCTGGCTCCCGAGGTGGCTCTGCTCGACATCCGGATGCCCGGCACGGACGGCATCGAGGCCTGCCGCGCCATCACTGCCGGGAGTGACTGCCGGACGGTCATGCTGACCACGTTCGACTCGGACGAGTACGTCTACGAGGCTCTGCACGCGGGTGCGAGCGGCTTCCTGCTCAAGGATGTCCGGCGGGACGACCTGGTGCACGCGGTACGGGTGGTGGCCGCCGGGGACTCGCTGCTGGCACCCTCGGTGGCTCGCCGGCTGGTGGCCGCGTACACCTCGCGCCCGGCAGCTGCGGCTTCGAACCCGTCCACGCGCCTGGACGTGCTGACCACGCGTGAGCACGAGACCCTGCTCCATCTTGCGCGCGGCATGTCCAACGCGGAGATCGCGGCAGCGCTGGTCGTCAGCGAGCACACGGTGAAGACCCATGTCGGCAACGTGCTGTCCAAACTGGGCCTGCGTGACCGGATCCAGGCGGTGATCTGCGCGTACGAATGCGGTGTCGTCTCTCCCTCTGCGGAGGGAGGGGCCCACGCGTCCTCCCCCGCACAGGGGAGGAGGTCTCCCTCCGGGAAACCCTCGCACGGGTGATCCGTCCGGGTGCCTGGATCAACAGGATGGATTCCGAAAGCAGTTGAGGAAGCCACCGCATTCCACGCCCAGGAGGCACCGGACATGAACGCCCGCACGTCCCGCACCGTCATCGCAGCCGCAGTGCTTCTCGGCATCGCCGCGGGTACCGCCCCGCCGGCCCTGGCCGCGGCCGCTCCCCCGGCGGCCGGCCCGGTCGCACAGTCACCGACCGTCCGGGCGCCGGAGGCCGAGGCGCTGCGGGCCGCGATCGGCGGGCTGCCCTCGGAGGGGGCCACCGCCGCCCTCGTGCGCGTCTCGGGCACCGGGGGTGTGTGGCGGGGCAGTTCCGGCGTCCACGACCTGGCGTCCGGGCGGCCGGCGGACCCGGCCGGGCGCTTCCGGGTCGGATCGGTCACCAAGGTGTTCACGGCCGCCGTGGTGCTCCAGCTGGCCGAGGAGGGCAGGATCGGCCTGGACCGTCCGGCCCGGCACTATCTGCCGGACCTGATCCCGGTGGCGTACGGGAAGGTCACGGTGCGCCAGCTGCTGAACCACACGAGCGGCATCCCGTCCGTGGACCCGGGCAACGGCGACACGCTGGAGGACTGGTACGCGCACCGCTTCGACCTGATCGACCCGGCGGACGTGGTGCGCGAAGCCACCGCGCAGCGGCCGGACTTCGCGCCGGGCACCCAGCAGCACTACGCCAACATCGGCTACACCGTGGCGGGCCTGCTGATCGAGCGGGTCACCGGCGACATGTACGCCTCCCAGGTCTCGCGCCGCGTCCTGGAGCCGCTGCGCCTGAAGGACACCTTCTTCCCCGGCACCGATCCGTCGATACGCGGACGGCACAACCACGGCTACCAGGTCTTCGGCACGCAGGGCGAGCTGCGCGATGTGACGGTGTGGGGGGTGAGCGACGCCTGGGCGGCAGGGGACCTGATCTCGACCACCGCCGATCTGGAGCGGTTCACCCGGGCACTGTTCGGCGGGAAGGTGGTGCGCGGACCACTGCTGGAGGAGATGTTCACGCTGCCCGACGCCTCGGTGCGGGAGTACGGCACGGGCGGACCCGCCGCGTTCAGCGCGGGTCTCTCCGTGATGACGCTGGGCGGACGCCAGGTCTGGGGCAAGACGGGAGGCCGCTGGGGATACAACACGGCCGTCGCGGCCACCCGTGACCTCTCCCGGACCCTCGTCTACAGCGTCAACGCGACGGACGCGAAAGGCGGCGACATGAATGCCACAGCACGGGACATCGTGGTGGCGGCTTTCGGTGCCCCCTCCGCCGGGTGATTCAGACCGCGGGAACGGACTCGCCGGCGGTCACCGGCTCCGGGGTCCGCTCCATGGCCTCCAGCCGCTTGATCCGGCGGTGCACGATCAGCAGCGGAATCACACCGATGAAGCCGAACGACATGTCGATGACCGACCACCAGAAGGGGATGTCGCGGAGCGGTCCGCAGATCAGGGCGAGCGGGATGATCCCGGCACAGGCGATCATGCCGAACTCGATCACCCAGATGTTGCGGACCGGATCGCGGTAGGGGCCGTAGAAGGCGACCGCGATCACGAGATGGGCGAAGGCCAGCCAGTCGGTGCCGTAGAGCACGAAGGGGTACCTGGCATCGGCCTCGTCCAGGCCGGTGCGGACGCGGGTGATCCACTCCATCAGGGCCGGGAAGTGCTCGGGGACGGGCGACGACGAAGAGCTCAGCAGGTCCTCTGCCCAGCGCAGTTCGTGGACGAGCGGAAAGGCGGTGAGCCCGCTGAGTACGAGACAGACGATGAAGGCGGCCAACCACACGCGTATGCGCCTTTGCAGGGCGCGTCGCTCGCTCATACCCGCAGCGTACGCCCATACTTATGGGCTCTTCACAAGACCTCGGAGGCGTCCTCACAGGCCGACGACGGCGTTCCACTTCTTGGCGAACTCGGTCCGTTCCTCCGAGGTGATGTCGCGGGCGATCGCCAGCCGCTTGCGCATGCCGTCGTCGGGAAAGATCAGCGGGTCCTCGGCGAGCGCGGCGGTCTCCTCGTCCTTGGCGGAGGCCAGCACGTCCCTGGCGGCGGGAACGGGGCAGACGTAGTTGACCCAGGTGGCGAGCTCGGCGGCGACCTCCGGCTCGTAGTAGTAGTCGACCAGCTTCTCCGCATTGCGCTTGTGGTGGGCGAGGTTGGGGATCATGAGCGATTCGGCCCAGAGCTCTGCCCCCTCCTCGGGCACCACGAACTCGATGTCGGGGTTGTCCGCCTGGAGCTGGATGACGTCACCGGAGTAGGCCTGGCAGGCGAGCACGTCCCCCGTGGAGAGGTCCTTGATGTAGTCGTTGCCGGTGAAGCGGCGGATGTGTCTGCTCCTCACCAGCTTCTCCACCTGGTCGCAGATGTCGTAGAAGTCGTCGCGCTTCCAGCGGGTGATGTCGACTCCGTTGCCCTGCATCAGCAGGGCGAAGGATTCGTCGAGCCCGGACAGCAAGGTGACCCTGCCGCTCAGGTCGTCCGCCCACAGGTCGCTCGTGTGCCTGATCTCCCGGCCGAGCTTCCTGCGGTTGTACGCGATGCCGGTGATGCCGGACTGCCAGGGCACACTGTGCGTCCGGCCCTTGTCGAAGGCGGGCGAGCGCAGTTGCGGATCGAGGTACTTCGTCACGTTGGGCTGCTTCGCCCGGTCCATCTCCTGGACCCAGCCGAGCCGGACGAACCGCGCGGCCATCCAGTCGCTGATGACGATCAGGTCGCGGCCGGTCTGCTGGTGGTTCATCAGGGCCGGGCTGATCTTGCCGAAGAACTCGTCGTTGTCGTTGATCTCCTCGGTGTACGTGACGGAGATCCCGGTCCGCTTCCCGAAGGCGTCGAGGGTGGGCCGCTTCGACTCGTCCTCGTCGTCCGTGTCGATGTAGAGGGGCCAGTTGGCGAAGTGCAGGGTGTGATCGCGGGCGGAGTCGTCGCGTCCGGCGCGCTCACCCGGCTCGACGTACGCGGCGGGGACTCCGCAGCCGGCCAGCGTGACGCCGGCCGCTCCCGACCCGAAGGCGCGGAGCAGGGACCGGCGGGACATGGGGTGGTTCGGGATCGCTCGCACCTGCGCAGGATGCCGGTCGGCCGGTGCGGCGGACAATGGACCAACCGTCCAGCGGCGGCCGTCCCCCGCGCACACCCTGTCGAGGGCCGGGCGGTACGGGGGCGAGCACGCGGACGGCCCCAGGCGCTCGCACAGCGCGCCCGGGGCCGTCCGGGTTCCGAATGCCGCGACGGTCAGCCGTCGAGCGAGGTCATGACGTGCTTGATGCGGGTGTAGTCCTCGAAGCCGTAGGCGGAGAGGTCCTTGCCGTAGCCGGACTTCTTGAACCCGCCGTGCGGCATCTCGGCGACGAGCGGGATGTGGGTGTTGATCCACACGCAGCCGAAGTCGAGGTTCTTGGACATCCGCATGGCGCGGGCGTGGTCCTTGGTCCAGACGGAGGAGGCCAGCGCGTACTCGACGCCGTTCGCCCACTCCAGGGCCTGGGCCTCGTTCGTGAAGGACTGGACGGTGATGACCGGGCCGAAGACCTCGTTCTGGATGATCTCGTCGTCCTGCTTGAGCCCGGAGACGACGGTCGGGGCGTAGAAGTAGCCCTTCTCACCGACCCGGTGACCGCCCGCCTCGACCTTGGCGTGGGCGGGGAGCCGCTCGATGAAGCCGCTGACCTGGGCGAGCTGGTTGGCGTTGTTGAGCGGGCCGTAGAGCACGTCCTCGTCGTCCGGGTGCCCGGTCTTCGTGTCGGCGGCGGCCTTGGCCAGCGCGGTGACGAACTCGTCGTGGATCGACTCGTGGACGAGCACGCGGGTCGCGGCCGTGCAGTCCTGTCCGGCGTTGAAGTAGCCCGCGACCGAGATGTCCTCCACGGCCTTGGCGATGTCGGTGTCCTCGAAGACGACGACGGGAGCCTTGCCGCCGAGCTCCAGGTGGACCCGCTTGACGTCCTTGGCCGCCGACTCGGCGACCTGCATGCCGGCCCGGACCGAGCCGGTGATGGAGGCCATGGCCGGGGTCCGGTGCTCGACCATCGCGCGGCCGGTGTCGCGGTCGCCGCAGACGACGTTGAAGACGCCCTTCGGCAGGATCTGCCCGATGATCTCGGCGATCAGCACCGTGGACGCCGGAGTGGTGTCGGACGGCTTGATGACGACGGTGTTGCCCGCGGCGAGGGCCGGGGCGAACTTCCACACGGCCATCATCATCGGGTAGTTCCACGGCGCGACCTGCGCGCAGACACCGACCGGTTCACGACGGACGATGGAGGTCAGGCCCTCCATGTACTCGCCGGCCGAGCGGCCCTCCAGCAGCCGGGCGGCACCCGCGAAGAAGCGGATCTGGTCCACCATCGGCGGGATCTCCTCGGTGCGGGTCAGACCGAGCGGCTTGCCGGTGTTCTCGGACTCGGCCGCGATGAGGTCCTCGGCACGCTCCTCGAAGGCGTCCGCGATCTTCAGCAGGGCGCGCTGGCGCTCGGCGGGCGTGACGTCACGCCACGCGGGGAAGGCGGCAGCGGCGGCGTCCATGGCGGCATCGACGTCGGCCTCACCGGACAGCGGGGAGGTCGCGTAGACCTCCTCCGTCACCGGGTTGACCACATCGATGGTCCGCCCGTCGGCGGCGTCCCGGAACTCGCCATTGATGTAGTTGCGCAGACGGCGCACCTCGGTGGTCACAACCACCCCTCCTGTCGAAACGTCCAATGGGTGAGACGTCCAGCCTAGTCGCATGGGTAACGGTTTCGACATACCCACCCGCCACCAACTTCGGATTCAGTGAGATCCGAGCCTCGGCACAACGAATTTCATCGATCGAGGGTTGCAAGACAGACGAGTCCCGGTGCAGAGTGGCTCTGTGGCCAGTCGCAGCGCAGACTCCAGGACCGGGAACGGATCGTCCCCAGCGGTCGATGCCGTGTCCCTCGCAATCATCGAGCAGCTCCAGGAGGACGGGCGCCGTCCGTACGCCGCGATCGGCAAGGCCGTGGGCCTTTCCGAGGCGGCCGTGCGGCAGCGCGTCCAGAAGCTGCTCGACCAGGGCGTGATGCAGATCGTCGCCGTCACCGACCCGCTCACCGTGGGTTTCCGACGGCAGGCGATGGTGGGAATCAATGTCGAGGGCGACCTCGACCCCGTCGCGGAGGCCCTGTCGGCCATGACCGAATGCGAGTACGTGGTGATGACCGCGGGCTCCTTCGACCTGATGGTGGAGATCGTCTGCGAGGACGACGACCACCTGCTGGAGACGATCAACAAACGCATCCGGGCCATACCCGGTGTGCGCTCCACCGAGAGCTTCGTCTACCTCAAGCTCAAGAAGCAGACCTATATGTGGGGAACCCGATAGCCGTGAGCAAGGACCTCAGCCGGACCGCGTACGACCACCTGTGGATGCACTTCACCCGCATGTCGGACTACGAGAACGCGCCCGTTCCCACCATCGTGCGTGGCGAGGGCACCTACATCTTCGACGACCAGGGCAAGCGGTACCTCGACGGGCTGTCCGGCCTGTTCGTGGTCAACGCCGGCCACGGGCGTCACGAGCTCGCCGAGGCCGCGTACAAGCAGGCGCAGGAGCTGGCCTTCTTCCCGGTGTGGTCCTACGCCCACCCGAAGGCCGTCGAGCTGGCCGAGCGTCTCGCGGACTACGCCCCGGGCGACCTGAACAAGGTGTTCTTCACCACCGGTGGCGGCGAAGCGGTCGAGACCGCCTGGAAGCTGGCCAAGCAGTACTTCAAGCTCAAGGGCAAGCCGACCAAGTACAAGGTCATCTCGCGTGCGGTCGCCTACCACGGCACCCCGCAGGGCGCCCTGTCCATCACCGGTCTGCCGGCCCTCAAGGCCCCCTTCGAGCCGCTGGTCCCGGGCGCGCACAAGGTGCCGAACACCAACATCTACCGCGCCCCGATCCACGGCGACGACCCGGAGGCCTTCGGCCGCTGGGCCGCCGACCAGATCGAGCAGGAGATCCTCTTCGAGGGCGCGGACACCGTCGCCGCCGTCTTCCTGGAGCCCGTACAGAACGCGGGCGGCTGCTTCCCGCCCCCGCCCGGCTACTTCCAGCGCGTCCGCGAGATCTGCGACAAGTACGACGTACTGCTCGTCTCCGACGAGGTCATCTGCGCCTTCGGCCGCCTCGGCACGATGTTCGCCTGCGACAAGTTCGGCTACGTGCCGGACATGATCACCTGCGCCAAGGGCATGACCTCGGGCTACTCGCCGATCGGTGCCTGCATCGTCTCGGACAGGATCGCCGAACCGTTCTACCAGGGCGACAACACCTTCCTGCACGGCTACACCTTCGGCGGCCACCCGGTGTCCGCGGCGGTCGGCCTCGCCAACCTCGACATCTTCGAGCGCGAGGGCCTCAACCAGCACGTCCTCGACAACGAGAACGCCTTCTTCACCACGCTGCAGAAGCTGCACGACCTGCCGATCGTCGGCGACGTCCGCGGCAACGGCTTCTTCTACGGCATCGAGCTGGTGAAGGACAAGGTCACCAAGGAGACGTTCACCGACGAGGAGACCGAGCGCGTCCTGTACGGCTTCCTCTCCAAGGCGCTGTACGACAACGGCCTGTACTGCCGGGCCGACGACCGCGGCGACCCGGTCGTCCAGCTCGCCCCGCCGCTGGTCTCCGACCAGTCCACGTTCGACGAGATCGAGGGCATCCTGCGGTCCGTCCTGACGGAGGCCTGGACGAAGCTCTGACCTGGGGCCGTGCGTGGGGCCGGACGGCCCAACGGCCGGCGCCGGCTTGACCACCGCTTGACCGTCCCCCGACGGCCTCCCGGCGGTCATTTCATACGGCTCACGCGGCCCGGATGCGCCCATTCGAGTGGGAAGAAGCGCACCCGGGCCGCGTGCTGTGCGCACACCGCGATCCGAATCCTTACGGTGCCGAGTGACCGATCGGCCCCGCCTTCGTTCCCCCGTACGGGGGAACGGGATTTCTGATCTGAACCGAGGTGTACGCCATGGTGGCCCCGCCGGACAACGACGTGATCTGGGCGCGTTCCCTGCAGCACTCCCACAACGGCTCACCCGCTCTCGGCGGAGTCTCCCTGGGGATCCGCGACGGCGAGATCCTCGCGGTGACCGGCCCCCGCGGCAGCGGCAAGACGACCCTGCTGCACTGCCTCTCGGGTCAGCTCGTGCCCCAGCAGGGCGAGGTGTGGTTCAACAGCGTCCCCGTCCACACCATGGGCCCACGGCTGCGTGAGCGGCTGCGCCGCGACAAGTTCGGGTGGATCGCCCCCGAACCCCAACTGGTCCCGGAACTGAACACCTGGGAGAACACCGCCCTCCCGCTGCTGCTGCGCGGCACCTCCCACCGCGAGGCCAAGAAGACCGCCATGGAGTGGCTGGAGCGTCTCGACATCGGCATGTGCGCACGGAAGCGGCCGCACACCCTCCAGCAGAGCCAGCGGCAGCGGATCTCCGTGGCCCGCGCCCTGACGGCCGCACCCTCGGTGATCTTCGCCGACGAACCGACCGCGACGCTCCACCGCACCGACCGCGCCCATGTGCTGCGCACCCTGACGAGCGCGGCCCGCTCGCACGGCATCACGGTGGTGCTGGCCACGCACGACGCGGAGATCGCCGCGCTCGCCGACCGCATGGTGCCGTTGCTGGACGGACGCCGGGTCGCCACGGTCGCCCTGCCCGCCGTGACCGATACGGAGGGCCGCGCGGCGTGCTCGCTCTCCGTCTAGCCCGCGGTTCCCATCCACTGGTCCTGATGCGCCGCCTGCTCGTCGCGGCCGCGTCCGCGGGGGTCGGCTTCCTCCTGCTGTGCACGCTCGGCTACGCCTCCGGACATCCGGCACACTCCGCCGGTGCCGTACTGCGGCTGCTGTGGTGCTTCGTACCGCTGGCCGCCACGGTGCAGTTCGCGGTCGCGGTGGCGCGTACCGACCCGAGCACCCGCCCGCGCGCCGGGCTGTCCGCCGTCGGCCTCGGACCCGTGCGCCTCAGCGTGCTCGCCGCGGTCTCCACCGCCGTCTCGTGCACCCTCGGTTCGATGGTGGCGCTGCTCTTCTTCCTCCACCTGCGCGGCGACCTGTCCGGACTGCCGTTCGACGGCGCCGCGGCCGGGCTGCTCGGCGCCGAGGCGCCGCTGCCCCTGGCCGCCGCCCTCGTGCTCCTGACCCTGGTGCCCGCGGCCGCCGCCACAGCGAGCGCGCTGGCCCTGCGCACCGCCCCGGTGCGGGCCACGGGCAGGCCGGAGGAAGCCGAGGACCTGCTGCCCGAGGAGCAGATCCCGGCCCCGGCGGCGCCCCCCACCGGGCTGCCGTGGGGCGTTGCCCTGACCGCCGCCGGACTCGCCGTGGAGGCGTACGCGAACCGCGGTTCGAGCGGCAGCCTCTTCCCGCTCCCCGGCAAGCTCGACTCCACACCTGCCTGGGTGCTCGTCGGATGGACCCTGACGGCGATCGGTCTGGCCATGGCCGGCCCGGGCCTGACCCACCTGTGCGGCCGCCTCTTGCAGGCGGTGCGCCCCGGAGCGGTACGTCTCCTGGCGGGCCGGGTCCTGATGAGCGAGGCGCACCGGATCGGCCGGCCGCTGGGCATCGTGTGCGCCGTCCTCTCCGCCGTCGTCGCCGCGTACGCGCTGTACGGGACGGGCCCGCGGCCGTTCGGCCCGCTCACCGCGCTCGGTGCGGTCCTCGTCATCGGCTGCACCACCGCGACGCTCCTGACCTCGGCGCTGGAGGCCAGGCAGGCCCGTGCCGAGACGGCCCGGGCGCTGCTGCGCCTCGGCGCACCGGCCTCGGCGCTGCGCGCGGCGACGGCCCTGCGCGCGGCCGCCCTGCTGCTCGTCTTCGCCCCGTTGACCTGGGCGATCGCCGAGCTGGCCGCACTGCCGCTGACCGCCTGAGCGGACCGGCCGGGGCGTGCCCCCGGCCGGTCCGTAGCATGTGGGCGTGGAGAGCCCAGATGTCAGCATTCCCGCACCCGGCGTCGAGATCGAGTCGCTCGCCGCGTTCGACGCGGCGGTCGCCACCGGTTCACTGGTGGGCCACCGCGTCCAGTCCGTCGACCTGACGGACCGCAGCGCGGCGCTGCTGGCCACGGACACGTCCCGCGCCGTCTTCCTCGGCTGCCGGATGGAGCCTGCCGCGGACGAGAAGGTGCGGGCCGACGGCGCGTTCGTCTTCCCTCCGGTGCCGGGGCTCCCCTTCGATCCGTACCGCGGTCTCCTCTACTCCCCCGACGCTCTCTACGACGGGCTGGCGCAGGGAGGTTACGAGGCGACGCCCGACTTCCGGGCCTACCGCTGGTTCTGCCGCACCCGCTCGGACGGGGACGCCTTCGCCTCGATGCTGCGAGCCCTCCACGACGACGCGGTCTCCGACGCCCTGGACGAACTCGTCGTCGGAGCACGGGTCGTCGGCGTGATGGGCGGCCACGCGACACCTCGCGGCAGCGCTGCGTACGCGGCGGCGGCCCGTCTCGGCAGGACTCTCGCCCGCAGCGGCCTGACCGTGGCCACGGGCGGCGGGCCGGGCGCGATGGAGGCGGCGAACCTCGGCGCCTACGCGGCCCCGCACCCCGACGCGATGCTGGACGAGGCCTGCGAACTCCTGGGCGCCGTCCCCTCCTTCACCCCCTCCGTCACCGACTGGGCGCTGGCCGCGTTCGCCGTGCGCGAGCGCTGGCCCGAGGGCGGACGTTCCGTGTCGATCCCTACCTGGTTCTACGGGCACGAGCCGCCGAACCCGTTCGCCGGGGACATCGCGAAGTACTTCGCCAACGCCCTGCGCGAGGACGGGCTGCTGGCACGCTCGACCGCGGGCGTGGTCTTCCTGCCGGGCGCGGCCGGCACGGTCCAGGAGATCTTCGACAGCGCGACCCCCAACTACTACGGCTCGCGCGGCGATCCGTCCCCGATGGTGCTGGTCGGCCGGGACCACTGGACGCGGGAACTGCCGGCCTGGCCGCTGCTCCAGGCCCTCGCGGCGGGCCGGCCGATGGAGTCCCGCATCGCGCTCGTCGACTCGGTGGAGGAAGCGCCCGAGGCGCTCGCGCGGCTGTCCTCGATGCGGGGCGTCGCAGGCGGGTGACGACCGGTCGGTGCCGCGGTCGTGGAACCCGGGGGTTGAGGCCGCCGGCTGTCCACGCCGGAGGATCTCAGCGGTCGCGTGAGCCGATCAGCGGATGCGCGGCCGAACGGACGTGGGCAGGGTCGCAGACGTCGGCGTTTACCGGTGCCGGGTCCGGCCTCGGGCCGGATGCGGCCTGCGAAACCGGTTCGGGGAAGTAGTCGGCGTCCTTGGGGCGACTGCGCGCCATTCCCAGCGGCCGGGGAGCGGGCTCGAGGTGGGGAATGTGTTTGGAACAGTGCACGTAGGCCTCGTCGAGGGTGATGTGCGTCCACAGCACGGGGAGCCGCCCCGGGGCGGTCTCGGCGGGTATCCAGGGGTGGGCGGCGCGCAGTTCCCGGTCGCTGACGAGCTGGGCGGAGCCGTTGACGTGCAGTCCGATGTGGTCTCGGGTGAAGTCCATGAAGAGCAGACCGATGTGTGGGTTGTCGGTGATGTTGCCGGCGCTGGCCATGACGCCGTTCCCGCGGTACTCGGGGTAGGCCAGGGTGCGGTCGTCCAGCACGGAGACGAATCCGGGAGGGCCGGCGCGGAAGGTGGCGTCGCAGTGGCCACGGGCGTCGGCGGTGGAGAGGAAGACCATGGACTGGCGGCCGATGAAGTCACGCATGGCTGCGGTGAGGTGCGGGTGGACCTGCCGGTCGTAGAAGGCGTCGGCGCGTTCGCTGGTGCCCAGATGGGCCTGCAGCAGGCGCTCCCCGTGCGAAGACGTGGCGTCGTGGCGGGTCACGGCTGGTCGATCTCCTGATGGGGTCGGGGCGGAGTGAGGGGGGCGGTGAGAACGGGTGTGTCGAGCGGGTCGTGGTGAATGCGGGCCTGGGGGGTGCCCTGCTGCAGGAGGGTGCGCACGGCCGTGGTGACCATGTCGGGCGGACCGCACAGGAAGGCTTCGTGCCGGTACCAGGGGCCGAACTCGCGCAGCACCTGCGGGAGTGTGCCCTGCTGGCCGGGGATGTGCTCGTGCGAGACGGCCGCCCTGACGGTCAGCCAGTAGTGACGTTGGGCCAGGCGCAGCATGTCGTCGAGCCCGTACAGCTCCTGAGCCGTGCGTGCTCCGACGAACAGCTCCACATAGCGCCGCATGTCCAGGGCGGCGGCTTCCTCGATCAGGGCGCGGATCGGCGCGAGGCCGGTCCCGCCGGCCACCAGCAACAGGTCGCGGTCGCCCGCGGCGGCAAGGGTCATCTCGCCCTGGGGCGGCCCGAGCCGCACCCGGTGTCCGGCGGCGGCGTGGTGAACCAGCGCGTTGCTGACCTGCCCTCCGTGGACGGCCCGGACGTGGAACGTCAGCGCGTTGTCCGTGCGCGGCGGGTGAGCGGGGGAATAGTGCCGCCAGGTACGGGGGTACCAGGGGGTCTCCATGCTCACGTACTGCCCGGCGGTGTAGGGGTAGGGCAGGTCGGGCCGCACGGTGATCTCGGCGATGCCGTTGCCGCGGTATTCGTGGCGGATGATCTGCGCTTCCCAGGCAGCCGGGCGCAGGCGCGTGTCGTCCTCGGCGGCTGCGGTCATCACCTGGGCGGCGACGGTGTAGGCACGGCTCCAGGCTGCGGCGGTCTCGGCGTTCCACGCGGTTCCCGCGTAGCGGGCCAGGGAGGCCAGCAGGCAGTCACCCACTGCTGGGTAGTGGGCGTCCAGGGCTCCGAACTTACGGTGGTCCCGGCCCAGCCGGGAGCAGAACCGCACAAGGTTGTCGACGTCATCGACCAGATCGATGATGCGCAGCAGTCCACGCAGCAGCCGGTCACGCTGGACGTCCATGTTGTCGGGGAACAACCCCCGCACTTCGGGGTGCCGGGTGAAGAGGATGGCGTAGAAGTAGACGGTCATCTCCGTGGCCTGGGGTGCGACCACCGCCAGACTCGTACGTACCAGGGATATCTCCCGGTCTGTCAGCGGAGCCGATGTCACGATCTGCCCCCGAAGGGCGCGAGGCGCAGGCGCGTCCTCACGCGTCGGACGGCGACGGGATGGGGACGAGCGAGTGGCGCACATGGTGAAGCGGACACCAGGTGTACGGGATGTGCTGGCAAGTAGAATTTCGCAATCGTAAAAGGACGTTCCACGTCACTCGGGTTCAGAACAGTGAAATTGTGTTCGCCTGACGAGCCATTGTGCACAGGCTGCCAGGACCGGACCCACCCATGGCGTCTGCCCCCGATCCTCGAATAAACACAATCCCGTGGAAAACGGCGTCCCCCGACAGTCCGCACCTACGCGTGCGAGGCGTGGTCATGGAACGTCCCCAGAGCTCCGACCTGCTTGATGATGCCCTCGGAGGGGCACCGGCAGTTTGCAAACGAGCGTGACGGGGAGATTCGGTAAGCAAACCCGCGAGATTGCGTGAACGCAGGTCCGGTGCGCGCACGATGGCGCGGCACGCTCGCGAGAGCATGTCCCGGGCGGCGGCCCCGCCCTGACGGCCCGCAGCTGCCGGGGGCCGGTTCCGTCGCGCCGGCGCGGACGCGGAGCGAGCCAGGGGAGGGCCGATCAAACGGCGGGCAGCACGACGCTCTCCGCCGCGGCGAAGGTGACGCCGACCTGCGCTCCCTCGTCCGGAGTGCTGTTCAGCGGGCATTCCGCGTCCAGCACCGGCCCGTGTTCCGGGTGCAGCTTCACCGCGACGTGGTTGCCGCGGAAGGTGCGCGCGCCCACGGTGCAGCGCAGACCGTCCTGCGGGCCGCCGATCAGGACTCCGGCGGGCCGCACCAGCAGGTCGCACGCCCCCTGCGGTGAGCCCGCGGGCACCGGGACCCTGCCCCAGTCCGTGACCGCGGCCCCGCCGGTGACCATCGCGTCCACCACGTTGTCGAAGCCGAGGAACCGCGCGACGAAGGCGGAGGCGGGACGCCGCCACACTTCCAGCGGGGTGCCCACCTGGGCGATCCGTCCGTCGCGCATCACGACGACCCGGTCGGCGAGCGCGAAGGCCTCGCCCTGGTCGTGGGTGACGGCGAGCACCGTCGTACCCAACCGGGCGAAGAGCGTGCGCAGTTCGACGACGAGGCGTTCGCGCAGACTGCGGTCCAGCTGGCCCAGGGGCTCGTCCAGCATCAGCAGCTTGGGCCGCGGGGCGAGCGCCCGTGCGAGGGCGACGCGCTGCTGCTCGCCGCCCGAGAGCGTGGCGACGGCCCGCCGTTCGGCGCCGGGCAGGCCCACCAGATCGAGGAGTTCGGCCACCCTGCTGTCCTGCTCGGTCCGTTTCACGCCGTGCATGCGCAGCCCGAAGGCGACGTTGGCGCCGACGTCGCGATGCGGGAAGAGCTGATGGTCCTGGAACATCAGGCCGAGGCCCCGCCGGTGCACCGGCACGCCGCCCTGGTCCGCGCCGTCGAGCAGAACCCGCCCGCCGTCGGCCTGCTGGAGCCCGGCGACGACCCGCAGCAGGGTGGACTTACCGCTGCCGCTCGGTCCGAGGACGCAGACGATCTCGTGCTCGTCGACCTCGAGGTCCACGGCGTCGAGCGCGGCGCGGGCGCCGAAGCGCACCGTGGCCGATTCGAGCGTCAGCATCTCTAGAACTCCCCGGATCGGTCGGTGCGGATACGTTCGAGCAGCAGCAGCGACACCGCGCACACGAGCATCAGGATGGTGCTGAGAGCCATCGCCTGGCCGTAATTGAGCTCGCCGGACCGCCCCAGCAGCCGCGCCACCGCGACCGGGAGCGTCGGATTGTCGGGCCGCGCGATGAACACCGTGGCGCCGAACTCGCCGAGCGACACGGCGAACGCGAAGCCCGCAGCGACCAGCAACGCCCGCCGCACCAGCGGCAGGTCCACCTCGCGCCAGGCCCGCAACGGCGAGGCGCCGAGGACTGCGGCGGCCTCGCGCAGCCGCCCGTCCACCGCTCTGAGGACCGGCAGCATGGTCCGTACGACGAAGGGCACCCCGACCAGCGCCTGCGCCAGCGGCACCAGGATCCACGAGGTACGCAGATCCAGTGGCGGCTCGTCGAGGGTGATCAGGAAGCCGAAGCCCACGGTGACGGCGGAGACGCCGAGCGGCAGCATCAGCAGCGCGTCGAATCCCCGGACGAGCCGGCCCGCCTTCCTGGTCAGGGCCGCCGCTGCCAGTCCCCCGACGACCAGGGCGATGAGGGTGGCGACCAGGGCGTAGCGCAGTGAGTTCCCGATCGCCTCGATGGGCGCGACCAGAAATGTGCCACTGTTCGTCTCCGTCGAGGCAAGCGCGCGGTAGTAGGCGAACCCGTGGCCGCCGGACACGTCGAGCGACCGCTCCACGAGGACGCCGAGCGGCAGCAGGATCAGTACCAGCACGGTCAACAGCACGCCGCAGAGCAGTGCCCACTGCCCCGCCCCGCGCGGCCTCCGGGCCGTCTGCGCCGGGTCGACGAGTTGCAGCGCCGTCTCCCTGCGCCGCACGGTCCGCGCGTGCACGGCGAGCACGGCGCCCACCGCGACGAACTGCACCAGTGTCAGCACGGCGGCCGTGGGCAGGTCGAGCAGTTGCGCGGTCTGCCGGTAGATCTCCACTTCCAGCGTGGAGAAGCCGGGGCCGCCGAGGATCTGGACGACGCCGAAAGAGGTGAAGGTGAAGAGGAAGACCATCAGCGCCGCCGCGGCCACGGCAGGGCCGAGCGCGGGGAGGGTGACGCGACGCCAGGCGGCGAAACGCCCCGCGCCGAGGACCCGCGCCGCCTCCTCCTGCCGCGGGTCGAGCTGCGCCCAGAGTCCGCCGACGGTACGTACGACGACCGCGTAGTTGAAGAAGACATGGGCCAGCAGGATCGCCCACACCGTGGTGTCCAGCCGAACGCCCCACAGCTCGTCGAGGAAGCCGCCGCGGCCCAGCAGTGCGAGGAACGCGGTGCCGACGACGACGGTGGGCAGCACGAACGGCACGGTGACGACCGCCCGCAGCAGTTGTTTGCCGGGGAAGTCGAACCGGGCGAAGACGTACGCTCCCGGCAGTGCGATCAGCAGGGTCGACGCGGTCGAGGCGAGGGCCTGCCAGAGGGTGAACCGGAGGACGTCCTGGATGTCCGGCCGGCTCAGCACCTCGCCGAACCGCCCGAACTGCCACACGCCCTCGGCCCTGAGCCCGCGCCCCACGATCGCGACGACGGGATAGGCGAAGAACAGCGCGAAGAACGCCACGGGCACGGCCATGAGCCCCAGCCGTACCGCGCCCCCGCGCAGCGACCGGGCGCGTGCGGCCTTCCCGCGCGCGCCCGGTCCGCGTACGGGAGTCTTCGCTACTTCACTACGAGCGAGGACCATGACTGGACCCACTGCTCACGGTTCTTGGCGATCTCGTCCGGGGCGACGGTCGTCGGCTTGTCGACCGTCGCACCGAACTCGGTGAAGAGGTCCGGCACCTTCGCACCCTTGGTGACCGGGCTGACGAACATGTTGAGCGGCATGTCCTCCTGGAACTTCCTGCCGATCAGGAAGTCCAGCAGGGCCTTGCCACCCGCCTCGTTCTTCGCCCCGTCGAGGAGACCGGCGAACTCGATCTGGCGGAAGCACGTGCCGGTGGCGACGCCGGTCGGGGCGGTCTTCGGCTGCGGGTCCGCGTACAGCACCTCGACGGGCGGGCTGGAGGCGTAGCTGACGACGAGCGGACGGTCGGCCTTGGCCTTCTTGCCACCCGCGGAGCCGGAGAACTCCTCGTTGTACGCCTGCTCCCAGCCGTCGACGACCTTGACGCCGTTGCTCTTCAGCTTCTTCCAGTAGTCCTGGTAGCCGTCCTCGCCGTACGTGGCGACGGTACCGAGAAGGAAGCCGAGGCCGGGCGATGAGGTTGCCGCGTTCTCGGTGACGAGCAGATTCCTGTACGCGGGCTTCGCCAGGTCGTCGAAGGTCTCCGGCGGTGCCAGCTTCCTGTCGGCGAAGTACTTCTTGTCGTAGTTGATGCAGATGTCGCCGGTGTCGACCGGGGTGACCCGGTGCTTCTCCGCGTCCAGCTGGACATCGGCCGCGACCTGGTCGAGGCCCTTGGCCTCGTACGGCGTGAACAGGCCGTTGTCGAGGGCGCGCGAGAGCAGGGTGTTGTCGACGCCGAAGAACACGTCGCCGCGGGGCGAACCCTTGGTCAGGATCTCCTGGTTGAGGGCCGCTCCCGCGTCACCGCTCTTCAGCACCTTGACCGTGTAGCCGGTCTCCCGGGTGAACTCCTTCAGTACGTCCTTGGAGGCGTTGAAGGAGTCGTGGCTGACGAGGGTGACGGTCTTGGAGCCGGTGCTGCCGGTGCTTCCGGAACCGGACGACGAGTCGTCGGAACTCCCGCATCCGGCAAGCGCGGTGGCACCGAGTGCGGCTGCGACGGCCGTCACCGCGATCTTCTTGGTGGTGCTCATGTGATTCCTCCTGGAGTGACCAGGAAGAGACGCGGCCCTGCCCGCACCGGGGGAAACCGGAAGCGGGCAGGGCGCAACAGCTTGAGTAAGGTCCGAACTTCCTACCCGGAATGACCCGGGCGAGGTTCAGAGGGTCTGCGGCCAACCTGTCCTCGGTGCCGCACTCTCAGCGCTGTGGCGCTCCCCTGTCGGAATATGAAGTTGAATTCAAGCCCAGGCTACACGGCCGGTTCCGGCCTCAGCGCTCGGCTGCCGCCAGCTGTCCGCAGGCTCCGTCGATCTCCTGGCCCCGAGTGTCCCGGACGGTCACCGGCACGCCATGGGCGGCGATCGCCTCGACGAACGCCTTCTCGTCCTCGGGCCGCGAGGCGGTCCACTTCGACCCGGGGGTCGGGTTCAGCGGGATCAGGTTGACGTGGACCCGCTTGCCCTTGAGCAGCCGGCCGAGGCGGTCGCCCCGCCACGCCTGGTCGTTGATGTCGCGGATCAGCGCGTACTCGATGGAGATGCGGCGACCGGACTTCTCCGCGTACTCCCACGCTGCGTCCAGTACCTCGCGCACCTTCCACCGGGTGTTCACCGGCACGAGCGTGTCGCGCAGCTCGTCGTCCGGGGCGTGCAGCGAGACGGCGAGACGGCACTTGAAGCCCTCGTCCGCGAAGCGCAGCATCGCCGGTACGAGACCCACGGTGGAGACCGTGATCCCTCGCTGCGAGAGCCCGAGCCCGTCGGGCTCGGGGTCGGTCAGCCTGCGGATGGCGCCGACCACGCGGTTGTAGTTGGCGAGCGGCTCACCCATGCCCATGAAGACGATGTTGGAGAGCCGTGCCGGCCCACCCGGAACCTCGCCGTCGCGCAGGGCCCGCATGCCGTCCACGATCTGGTGGACGATCTCCGCGGTGGACAGGTTCCGGTCGAGACCGGCCTGCCCGGTGGCGCAGAACGGACAGTTCATCCCGCAGCCGGCCTGCGAGGAGATGCACATCGTGACCCGCTCGGGGTAACGCATCAGGACGGACTCGACCAGCGTCCCGTCGTGCAGCTTCCACAGCGTCTTGCGGGTGGTGTCGTCGTCGCAGCTGATGTGCCGCACCACGGACATCAGGTCGGGGAACATCGCCTCGGCGAGCTTGCCCCGCGACCCGGCCGGGATGTTGGTCCACTCGGCCGGGTCGTGCGCGTACCGCGCGAAGTAGTGCTGCGAGAGCTGCTGCGCGCGGAACGGCTTCTCGCCGATCGCGGCGACTGCTTCCTTGCGCTCGGCGGGCGTGAGGTCGGCGAGGTGCCGCGGCGGCTTCTTGGCTCCGCGGGGCGCGACGAAAGTGAGTTCTCCGGGCTTAGGCATGGTTCTTCCAGTGTCGCAGACACGCCGGGGTACTCGCGGTCGTCGACGGTGAGGGCCGTCGTCGGGGGCGGCGCCTGCGGCCCGATGACGGCCCGGACGCGCATACGGCAGTGACGGATCGCACCCGAAGGCGGGCCCCGAGGGCCGCGCGTTCGGGTCGATGAGCCGCTGCGGCTTCCCGGGCACGGCCGGCACGCGAGCGGCGGCGCGCTGGGGCATGCCGCCGATGGACCGGGCCGGGCTGGGTATCCGGGAGCGAGAGGGACATTCCGTCGCATTCGCAGGAGGTACGTGCCATGCACACCTTGAAGCACTGGTTCAATCACAGCCTGGTCGGGCAGGCACTGGTGGTCTTCGTCCTGGGCATGGGTTTCAGCGCCCTGTTCCGCCGGGATGACCATCCGGGCTTATGGGTGGTCCAGAGCCTGCTCTACACCGCTGTGATCATCGCGGTCCTCGCTGCTCAGCGCCGTAGAACCGCCCGCGCGACCGGAGCCGACCCGCGCACGGTCGTCAGTCTCAACCGCAGGATCCGGCGCCGTGAGGTTCCGCGGGATCCGGAGGAACGGGCGATGATGCGGCGGCTGGTGGACGATCAGCTGGGCAAGATGGAGCGGGGCAAGCGGTGGCTGCCGTACTGGCTGGCGTTCATGGGCCTGACCGCGGTCGGCATGCTCGTCCTCGGTGCGACCACCGGTTCGCTGGTGTTTCCGCTGGTCTTCACGGTCGGGGTGGTGGCGTTCTGCCTCTGGATCCTGTGGATGCACCGCCGGGCCATGGAACTCCATCACCACATGCGCTCCGCCCTGCGGAACCAGAGCTGACGCGTGCTGTCTCGCTGCCGCCCTGCATACGGGTGAGGGCCCGCCGTCCACGGACGGCGGGCCCTCACCCGGAAGAATGCTGGGGCCGATCAGCCGGAGCCGACGAAGATCACCAGCAGCAGCCAGACCACGGGAGCGGTCGGCAGCAGGGAGTCGAGCCGGTCCATGATCCCGCCGTGCCCGGGCAGCAGTGTGCCCATGTCCTTGATCCCGAGATCCCGCTTGATCATGGACTCGCCCAGGTCACCCAGGGTGGCGCTGGCGGCGACCGCGAGGCCGAGCAGCAGGCCCTGCCACCACGAGCCGTCGTCGATCAGGAACTGCATGCACAGCGCACCGGCCACCATCGCGAAGGCCACGGCTCCGAACAGGCCCTCGCGTGTCTTGCCGGGGCTGATGCGCGGTGCGAGCTTGTGCTTGCCGAAGCGCCAGCCGACGGCGTACGCACCCGTGTCGCTGACGACAGTGAGCAGCAGGAAGGTCAGAACCCGCTGCGGTCCGTCGTCGGCGGTCAGGAGCATCGCGACGAAGGTCGCCAGGAACGGCACGTAGAAGGCGGCGAAGACACCGGCCGTGACGTCCCTGAGGTACCCATCCGGCGGCTCGGTCATCCGCCAGACGAGCACCGCCAGGGCGGTCAGGGCCATGGCGATCCAGGCGCCCTCGGCACCCCGTGCGTAGCCGGCCACGACCATGGCCGCGCCACCGATCGCGAGCGGCACGAGAGGCGCCTTGATGCCCTTGCGCTCCTCCAGCCGGGACGTGAGCTCCCACAGGCCCACGACGACGGCGACCACGATCACACCGACGAAGACTGCCTTGACGACGAAGAGCGAGACGGCGACGACCGCGCCGAGCCCCAGACCGACCCCTATGGCGGATCCGAGATCACGGCCCGCACGCTTCTTCTGCGGGGGTGGCGGCGCGGTGGACATGGGCTCCTGCGGCTTCTCGTCGCGGAACAGGGGGCCGCCGTTCAGGCGTGCGGCCCCCTGGTCCCGGTCATCACGGTCGTCAGCGTCTCTACCTGCGTCGGGAACGTCCGGCACGATGGGCATGGGCCGAGTCTGCTGGGCGTCATGCACATCGTATGCAGGACCCGCCGGAGCGGCCCGCATCTCGGGCGCGGCCCGGTGGCGGGCGCCCTGCGGGACGCCCCAGGAAGAGTCGTTCATCAGACTTCGAGCAGCTCGGCTTCCTTGTGCTTGAGCAGCTCGTCCACCTGCGCGACGTACTTCGCGGTGGTGTCGTCGAGCTCCTTCTCGGCGCGGCGCACCTCGTCCTCGCCGGACTCCTTGTCCTTGACCAGCTTGTCGAGCGTCTCCTTGGCCTTGCGGCGGACGGCCCGGATCGAGATCTTGGAGTCCTCGGCCTTGGTCTTCGCGACCTTGATGTAGTCGCGACGGCGCTCTTCGGTGAGGTCGGGGAAGGTCACCCGGATGATATTGCCGTCGTTGCTCGGGTTGACGCCGAGATCCGAGTCACGGATGGCCTGCTCGATGTTGCGCAGCGCGGTCTTGTCGAACGGCGTCACGACGGCCATACGGGGCTCGGGCACCGAGAACGAGGCCAGCTGGTTGATCGGGGTCAGTGCGCCGTAGTAGTCGGCAACGATCTTGTTGAACATCGCCGGGTGCGCACGGCCGGTGCGGATCGCGGCGAAGTCCTCTTTCGCGACCACGACGGCCTTCTCCATCTTCTCCTCGGCCTCGAGGAGGGTTTCTTCGATCACCACGTGCTCCTGCGTGTCTTGAGTGGGCCCGGCGTGCTCGGGCCCGGCGGGTCCTGCGTCGCGTCCTCACCTGCACGGTGTCCGACCGGCAGGCCGTTGTCCATCCTTCGGGAGCGTCCCCCGCGCTCCCGGGCCCGGCCGGGTTCCCCCGGTGCGGTCCCCCCGGTTGTCAGGCCCGGGTGCCCTGGTCACTCACGAGCGTGCCGATCTTCTCACTCTTGACTGCGCGGGCGATATTGCCCGCGGTGGTCAGCTCGAAGACGAGGATCGGCAGCTGGTTGTCACGGCAGAGCGTGATGGCGGTGGCGTCGGCGACCTTGAGATCGCGGGCGAGCACCTCGCTGTACTCCAGCGCGTCGAACTTCACCGCAGCGGGGTTGGTCTTCGGGTCGGAGTCGTAGACCCCGTCCACGCCGTTCTTCCCCATCAGCAGTGCCTCGGCGTCGATCTCCAGGGCGCGCTGTGCCGCTGTGGTGTCGGTCGAGAAGTACGGCATGCCCATGCCGGCGCCGAAGATGACGACGCGGCCCTTCTCCAGGTGTCGTACGGCACGCAGCGGAATGTACGGCTCCGCTACCTGGCCCATGGTGATGGCCGTCTGGACACGGGAGTCGATGCCCTCCTTCTCCAGGAAGTCCTGGAGAGCGAGGCAGTTCATGACGGTGCCGAGCATGCCCATGTAGTCGGACCGGGCCCGGTCCATGCCGCGCTGCTGGAGCTCGGCACCGCGGAAGAAGTTGCCGCCGCCGATGACGATCGCGATTTCCGCGCCGTCGCGGACGACGGCCGCGATCTCGCGGGCGATGGCGTGCACGACGTCGGGGTCGACGCCGAGACCCCCGCCGCCGGCGAACGCCTCTCCGGACAGCTTCAGCATGAAGCGTCCGCGCACCTTGCCGTCATCGCGCTTGTGGTCACCTGTTGCGGCGTCCGCGCCCTTGTTCATGGAGATTCTCCTCGTGCACATACGAAGGAGGCCATTGCCGGTGGGTCTGTGTCCCTCAGCGGCAATGGCCTCCTCGTCAGATCTGCGGTCGTACGGCGGTGTGCGGCCGTCGACTGCACCAGACCCTATCGGGGTCCACCGTTTTTCGCGGACGGACTCAGATGCCGACCTTGATGCGCGTGAAGCGCTTCAGGGTGACACCGGCCTCGTCCAGGACCTTCTGGACGGACTTCTTGTTGTCCAGCGCGTACGGCTGGCCGAGGAGGGTGGCCTCCTTGAAGAAGCCGTTGACGCGACCCTCGACGATCTTGGGGAGCGCGGCCTCGGGCTTGCCCTCGGCGCGCGTGGTCTCCTCGGCGACACGGCGCTCGGCCTCGACGATCTCGGCCGGGACGTCCTCGCGGGACAGGTACTTCGGCGCGAAGGCGGCGATGTGCTGGGCGATGCCCTTCGCCAGGTCGGCGTCGGCCTTGTCCAGCTCGACCAGGACACCGATCTGCGGGGGCAGGTCGGGCATGGTGCGGTGCATGTACACGGAGACGTAGGCGCCGTCGAACTGCGCGAAGCGGTCCAGGACGATCTTCTCGCCGAGGTTGGCGTTGGCCTCGTCCACATACGCCTGGACGGTCTTGCCGGGCTCGATCTCGGAGGCGAGAAGCGCCTCGATGTCGGCCGGGGAGGTCGCGGCGACGTGAGCGGCGAGCGTGTTGGCGACGGCCTGGAACTTGTCGCCCTTGGCGACGAAGTCCGTCTCGCACTTCAGCTCGAGCAGGACGCCGGAGGTCTTGTCCTCGGAGAGGACGGAGACGACCGCGCCGTTCTCGGCGGAGCGGCCCTCGCGCTTGGCGACGCCCTTCTGGCCCTTGATGCGAAGCGCCTCGACGGCTCCGTCGACGTTGCCGTCGGCCTCGTCGAGGGCCTTCTTGCAGTCCATCATGCCGGCGCCGGTGAGCTCACGGAGCTTCTTGACGTCAGCGGCGGTGTAGTTCGCCATGAGTCTGTATGTCTCTCTCGAAGTCTGAAAGATCTACGGGTGAACGGCGGGGGCGGTGCCTGTGGCTCCCGCCCCCGCCGTCTTCAGCCGTGACGGGTGTCAGGCCTGCTCGGCGTCCGCGGCCGGAGCCTCGGCAGCGGGGGCCTCGGCGGCGGGGGCCTCGGCAGCAGCCTCGGCGGCGGGGGCCTCAGCGGCCTCCGCGTCCGCGACCTTCTCGGTCTCGGCGGAGGTCTGCACCTCGGCGTCAGCCTTCTTGTCGCCCTCGAGCAGGTCGCGCTCCCACTCGGCGAGCGGCTCGCCGGCGGCCTTCTCGCCCGGCTTCGAGTCGCCGGTCGCAGCGCCGGAGCGGGCGATGAGGCCCTCGGCGACGGCGTCGGCGATCACGCGGGTGAGCAGGGTGACGGAGCGGATCGCGTCGTCGTTGCCCGGGATCTTGTAGTCGACCTCGTCGGGGTCACAGTTGGTGTCCAGGATCGCGACGACCGGGATGTGGAGCTTGCGCGCCTCACCGACGGCGATGTGCTCCTTCTTGGTGTCGACGATCCAGACGGCGCTCGGCACCTTCTGCATCTCGCGGATACCACCGAGGGTCTTCTCCAGCTTGGCCTTCTCGCGGGAGAGAACCAGGAGCTCCTTCTTGGTGAGGCCGGAGGCGGCCACGTCCTCGAAGTCGATGAGCTCGAGCTCCTTCAGACGCTGAAGGCGCTTGTAGACGGTGGAGAAGTTGGTGAGCATGCCACCGAGCCAACGCTGGTTGACGTACGGCATGCCGACGCGCGTCGCCTGCTCGGCGATGGCCTCCTGGGCCTGCTTCTTCGTACCCACGAACATGATGGAGCCGCCGTGGGCGACGGTCTCCTTGACGAACTCGTAGGCGCGGTCGATGTACGACAGCGACTGGAGCAGGTCGATGATGTAGATGCCGTTGCGCTCGGTGAAGATGAAGCGCTTCATCTTCGGGTTCCAGCGACGGGTCTGGTGACCGAAGTGGACGCCGCTTTCCAGCAGCTCCCGCATCGTGACGACGGCCATGGCCGTACTCCTTGAGGTGCTCGGTTATCGCGACCGCAGGTTTGCTGTCGCGCCTGACGCCCCGACGCGCCGTGCCACGAAGGACCGAGGAGCGCGGCCACCTCCGGAGAGGAGATGGCGGGGCGTGCGAAGTCGACCCGGTGACCCGGATCGCCAAAAGAAGTGTACGGGACCCACCGGGTGCCGGGTGACGACGCTGTCCACAACCGTTCGGTAGTCCACAGATCCGGTCCATGATCCCCACGGAAGCGCCGGGCGGGGGACGGTGACCACATGCGATTCACAGCTGGACGCCTTTGTCGCCCGATCCGGTCCGGCCGCCGCCCATTCGAGCGTCGTGGCGGGCCCGCAGGTCACCGCCGGTGGTGGGCGGGTGGGGCGGTCGCGGCTGCCCCGGGGCTGCTGCTCGGGGGGCCGCTCGTCATGAGCTGCAGCGGCCTGCACGCCCTGGCGGCGGAACGGCCGCCGCCGAGCGTGGCGGGGGTTGCGGTCGAGGTGGGGGCGCCGGGTACGGCGGATGGCCGAGCACCCCTTCCGCAGGGTCCGGCGGAGGTGAGGGTCTGGCCCCTGGAGGGGCGGCCCACGGTCGTACGGGGGTGGGAACCGCCCGCCACCGAGTACGGGCGCGGTCACCGCGGGGTGGACCTCGGTGCCGGGCCGGGCGCGCGGGTGCTCGCGGCCGCGGCGGGCCGGGTGTCGTTCGCGGGCGGCGTGGCGGGGCGCGGAGTGATCGTGATCGAGCTTGCGGGGACCGGCGATCCACCGCTGCGGACCACCTATGAGCCGGTACGCCCGCTCGTCGCGAAGGGCGACGAGGTCACGGCCGGCCAGGCGGTGGCGGTCCTGTCGGCCGGGCCGTCGCACTGTGATTCCGGCTGTCTGCACTGGGGGCTGCGGCGTGCGGAGGCGTATCTGGACCCGCTGTCGCTGCTGCCGCCGTCCCTGCTGCGGCGCGGCCCTTCCCGGCTGCTGCCGGTGTGGGGCGTGCCGGAACCCGGTCCCGCGCGGGCGTAACCACGACACGCCGCCGTCCCTGCTGCGGCGCTGCCCTCCTCGACTCCTGCCGGTGTGGGGCGTGCCGGAACCCGGTCCCGCGCGGGCGTAACCACGACACGCCGCCGTCCCTGCTGCGGCGCTGCCCTCCTCGACTCCTGC
>NZ_JBEXXX010000013.1:111675-168062 GCF_040630635.1 Streptomyces sp. NPDC005761
CGGTGTGGGGCGTGCCGGAACCCGGTCCCGCGCGGGCGTAACCACGACAGTCAGGGCACAGGTCGGTCGGCGTGGTCCGGGGCGGTCAGTGCTGGTTGCCGCGGATGCCCCGGACGCCGTTCAGGATCATCGTGACGGCGGTGTCCGCGATCACGGCGGGCTCCTCGGCCACGCTCAGCTCGATACGCCGGACCGCCGCGTCCACGGAACCCTGGAGCAGCATGGCCGCCAGCCGGGGCTGCTCGTGTCCGAGGTCGCCGAGAGCCTCCACGATCATGGTGATCAGACCACCGTGCGCCGCCCGGATCTTCTCGCGTGCACCCGCATCCAGCTCGCTCGCCGAGATCGCGACGACGGCCCGGTGGCGGCGGTCCCCCACGAGGTCCAGCTGCCGCCGGACGTAGGCCTCGATCTTCTCCGCGGGCGTCCCCGCCCGCTCCATCGCGCTCTCGACCTCGGCCGCCCACACGGGGAAGTCGACGGCGCAGAGCTCTTCGACGACGGCGGCGCGGGAACGGAAGTATTCGTAGACGGAGGACCGTGCGAGACCCGTGCGTTCGGCGAGGGCGGGGAAGGTCAACGCCTCCGTGCCGCCCTCGGACAGCAGGGAGCGCGCTGCGTCCAGGAGGGCGCTGCGCTGCATGGTCCGGTGCTCGGCCACGGAGGCCGCTCGAATCCTGGGCACGCGACCACTCTACGGCGACCGGTGTTCGTGAGGGGGCGGGCGGCCCCGATCCCTGGCCGAAGCGCCTCTCCCGGGAGTCCGCCCGGTGCCCGTCCACGGCCTGCCCGGGCCCGTCCGCGGCGCCTCAGCGTCCGGCGTCGGCCAGCTTCGCGCGCAACTGCAGCACCGATTTGGTGTGGATCTGGCTGACCCGGCTCTCGGTGACCCCGAGGACGTTGCCGATCTCGGCGAGGGTCAGTCCCTCGTAGTAGTAGAGCGTGACGACCGTCTTCTCACGGTCCGGCAGGGTGTTGATCGCGCGGGCGAGCAGCCTTCTGAGCTCACGGCCCTCGGCCACTTCCACCGGGTTGTCGGCAGCGGTGTCCTCCAGCGTGTCCATCAGGCTCAGCCGGTCGCCGCCCTCACCGCCCACATGGAGCAGTTCCTCCAGGGCGACGACGTTCGCGAGCGACAACTGGCTGAAAACCGCATGCAGTTCTTCCAGAGCGATGCCCATCTCGGCGGCGACCTCCGCCTCCGAGGGCGTGCGTCGCAGTTGCGCCTCCAGGGTGGCGTAGGCGCGCTCCACCGCCCGCGCCTTCTGGCGCACGGAACGCGGGATCCAGTCCAGCGCCCGCAGTTCGTCGATCATCGCGCCCCGGATGCGGGTGATCGCGTACGTCTCGAACTTGATCGCGCGCTCGATGTCGAACTTCTCGATCGCGTCGATCAGGCCGAAGACCCCCGAGGAGACGAAGTCCGCCTGCTCGACGTTGGACGGCAGTCCCACGCTCACCCGGCCGGCGACGTACTTCACCAGGGGCGAGTAGTGCAGGATCAGCTGTTCCCGCAGCCGCCCGTCGCCCGTGGTCTTGTACGAACGCCACAACTCGTCGAGCGAGGAGGGGGCGGGCGGGCGCACAGTGCCACGCGCAGCCGCTGGTACTGCCGCGCGGTCAGACCCGGAGGTGTGCTGGGGCATGTGGTGCCTTGAGCCGTTCTGCCGTGAAGTGCTGGGGGACTTGTGTCTGGGCCGGAATCCTTGTGAGCGTAGCGTGACTGAAGTGTCGCGGTCCGCGCAGGATAAGGGATCGGTGCTGTGCGGTTCCCGGTGAACGGACATGGAGCGGAACGCGGCGACGGAGCGGACTGCGCACCTGGGCGAGGACATGACGGGCGTCCGGGGCCGTCACCTCGTGCGCCGGTCCCGGAGGCGTCGCCGACGTATCCACCGAGGTCATCGGCCTCACCTTTTCACCCGAATGCCCCAGGTCAAGAACCGCCTCGCCGCGCGTCGCCATTGCATGTCGGCCGCTTCGTCAACCTCCATCCGTCGCCTTCGCGTTCGACGAACCCCAGTGAGTGCAGTTCGTACAGCTTGCCGAGTGCCTCGTCCGCACTCGTCGCGGCAGCGCGCGCCACTTCCCGGCCGTCGACGGATCCGTGGGCCGGCAGCGCGTCAAGGACCCTGCCGCAGACGGGATCCAGGTGGTCGCGGGGCAGTATCGGCCCACGCCTCGGCGGAGCCAGATCCCCGATGTCACCGACCATCTCCGCGACTTCGGCGGCATCCGTCACCAGCACTCCCTCGCCCCGCAGGAGTTCGTGGACGCCTGCCGACAGACCGCTGGTCGCGGGGCCCGGTACTCCCATGGTGTGGCGGCCGAGTCGTTGCGCGCAGCGTGCCGTGACCAGCGAACCGCTGCGGTACTCGGCCTCGACGACGACGGTGCCTCGCGTCAACGCGGCGATCACCCGGTTCCGGAGGATGAATCTGCTGCGGGTGGGGTGGTCGGCCGGTGGCAGTTCACCCAGGACGAGCCCTTGTTCGACGATGCGTCCGATCAGTTCGGCGTGGCCGCGGGGGTAGGGGACATCCACCCCGCAGGCCAGTACCGCCATCGTCGCGCCGCCCGCGGCCAGGGCGCCCCGGTGAGCGGCCCCGTCGACCCCGAAGGCCGCCCCCGAGACGACCACCCACCCCCGCTCCGCGAGGCCCGCGGCGAGCGTCGTCGCCATGTGGGCCCCGTACGGGGTGCAGGCGCGGGCCCCGACCACGGCGACCGAGCGCAGTGCCCAGAGCCGCAGATCGGGCCTCCCCCGGACCCAGAGCCCCGTCGGTCTGACGTCCCCCAGGTCGTCCAGCTGGCTCGGCCACTCCCGGTCACCGGGGCAGACGAAGCGTCCCCCGGCCGAGGCCACCGCCCTCAGGTCCTCCTCCGGCTCGACGGTCCGGGCCCGCAGCCGGTAGGCGGCCAGCCGCTTCGCTGTCATCCCGCTCAGCTGCTCGGCTGAACCGTCCGGGGTGGTGATCCGCCGCATCAGCTCCACGCCACCGCATTCCCGCAGCCAGCGACCGCCGCGTACGTCACCCGGTTCCAGGACGCGGGTCAGCGCCGCCCTGGCGAGCCGCTCCCGGTCGCTCACCCCGCCGCAGCCCCCCGTCCCCCGCCCGGTCATGACGCCCCCGCCCCCATGGGGGCCCCGCGCGGAATCCCGGTGCGCAGTTCCAGGGCCACCCCGATGTCCGAGGCGTCCGGGCGGTCGGCGCCGCGCAGGTCCGCTACGGTCCACGCCACCCTCAGCACCCGGTCCAGACCCCGCGCCGTGAGCGTTCCCCGCTCCATGTCCCGCTCGGCCGCCATCAGCGCACCCGGGGCCGCGACCAGCCGGGTCCGCAGCTCATGGCCCGGCACCTCGCTGTTCGTGGTCCACGGGGTGCCCGCCAGCCG
The DNA here is from genome assembly GCF_040630635.1 of Streptomyces sp. NPDC005761. Taxonomy (NCBI): domain Bacteria; kingdom Bacillati; phylum Actinomycetota; class Actinomycetes; order Kitasatosporales; family Streptomycetaceae; genus Streptomyces; species Streptomyces sp. NPDC005761. The sequence goes on from NZ_JBEXXX010000013.1 coordinate 115,072, forward strand.
CTCCGCGGCCCGCGCCCGGGCCCTGAGCACCCGGGCGGCGACCGCGTCGGTCGACTCGCCCCTGCCGCCCCCGCCCATCAGGTCCTCGCGTCTGACGGGGTCGACGCTCACCCTCAGGTCCACCCGGTCCAGCAGCGGTCCGGAGAGCCTTGCCTGGTACCGGCGGACCGCCGAGGGCGGGCATTCGCACCCGGCTCCGCTCAGGGTGTGCCGCCCGCACGGGCAGGGGTTGGCGGCGAGCATCATCAGGAACCGGGCCGGCAGTCGCACCACGCCGGCGCTGCGGGCCACCACGACATGCCCCGACTCCAGCGGCTGGCGCAGCGCGTCCAGCGCCCGTACCGAGAATTCCGGCGCCTCGTCCAGAAAGAGAATCCCGCGATGCGCCAGTGAGACGGCGCCGGGGCGCGGCATCCCGTTGCCCCCGCCGACCAGCGACTGCATCGTCGCCGAGTGGTGCGGGGCGCAGTAGGGCGGCCGGGAGACCAGCGGTTCGCCCGGGGGGAGGATCCCCGCCACCGAGTGCACCGCGGTCACCTCGAGGGCTTCCTGCCTGGTCAGCGGCGGCAGGATGGCGGGCAGCCGCTCGGCCAGCATGGTCTTGCCCGCGCCCGGCGGTCCTGAGAGCAGGAGGTGGTGTCCGCCCGCGGCGGCGACCTCCAGGGCCATGCGCGGGCGCTCCTGACCCGCGACGTCGGCCAGATCCGGACGGCTGCTCTCACCGTGCGACGAGCCCCTGGCGATCCCGGTGCCCATACCGGCGCCGGGCACCATCAGCCCGGCCAGCATGGTGTCGGGGCGCCCTTGATCGTGGGGCTCCGGCTCCTGAGGCACCGGTTCGTCGCAGAGTACGGCGATCAGTTGCCGCAGGCTCCGGACCCCGAGCACGGAGACCCCGGGAACCAGGGCGGCCTCGCCCGCGGTCTGCTCGGGGACGACCACCTGCCGGTACCCGGCCTCCGCCGCCGCCAGGACGGCGGGCAGCACCCCGCGGACGGGTCGCACCCTGCCGTCCAGTCCCAGCTCCCCGATCATCACCACGTCGGCGATCGACGCGGGATCGATCCGCTCCGCCGCGCCGAGCACGGCGCAGGCGACGGCCAGGTCGAAACCGGACCCGCTCTTGGGGACCGACGCGGGTGACAGCCCCACGGTGAGCTTCTTCTGCGGCCACTCCGCCCCGGAGTTGACCACAGCGGCCCTGACCCGGTCCCGGCTTTCCACCAGACTCTTGTCCGGCAGTCCCACCAGGGTGAACGCCGCGACCCCGGGCTCCAGATCCGCCTGGACCTCCACCACCACGCCCTCGACACCGACGCGTGCCACCGAGCAGGCTCGCGCGAACGCCATCAGGCCACCCCCCGCGCATGCTCCGCCAGGGGCGCTCCGCGCCTGGGCAGCACCACACCGACCAGGTCGATCCGCACCCCACCGGGCGGCGAACCGCCGTGCCGTGCCAGCCAGAGCCCGGCCAGCCGCCGCAGTCGGTCCGCCTTGGCCGGTGTGACCGCGGCCATCGGGTGCTCGAAAGCCCCCGCTCTACGGGTCTTCACCTCGCAGATGACGAGCGCGTCACCGTCCCTTGCGACGATGTCGATCTCGCCGGCGCGACAGCGCCAGTTCCGTTCCAGTACGGACATGCCGGCATCGGTCAGCAGCCGTGCCGCCAGGTCCTCGCCGTACCGCCCGAGTGCCCCCCGTGCGTTCATATCGGCACCACCTCCGGCACCGACTGTGACGCGTCCGCCACCAACTAGTGGATCTTGGTGGACAACCGGGCCGTTGTGGACAACTCAGCCACCCGGAAGCTCGAGATCGCTCTTGTTGAGCTCCTCGATGTTTACGTCCTTGAACGTCAGGACCCGGACCTGCTTGACGAACCGTGCGGGCCGGTACATGTCCCAGACCCAGGCATCCGCCATGGACACCTCGAAAAACACCTCGCCCTGAACCGAGTGCACCTGCATCTCGTAGTCGTTGGTGAGGTAGAAGCGCCGTTCGGTCTCGATCACATATTTGAACAGACCGACGACATCGCGGTACTCCCGGTAGAGCTTCAGCTCCATCTCGGTCTCGTACTTCTCGAGGTCCTCGGCGCTCATTGGCATGTTCCCCTTCAGCCGTGCGTTCCCCCATTGTGCGCCAGGGACCGTTACCCCCGGTCGCTCAGGCGACTTCAGGGGCAAGAACCAGCGGCGTACGCGGAGGACCCTCGTCGAGCAGCGTGCGCAGCAGCTCGGCGAGTCTGGTCGGGTACACCGTCTCACGCGCCGCCGACAGTTCGGCGGAGGTCCACCACCTCAGACCCGTGACACTGCGGCGTTCCAGCCCGGTCTGCCCGCTGGTGTCCGTCGCGGTCTGCGTCGTGCGGGCCAGGAAGTACCACTCGTCCTGGTCCCAGCGCCGCCCGTCGAACGGGAAGGAGCACATCCGCTGCCAGAGCAGCGGGCCCAGCTCGACGTCCGTGATGCCGGTCTCCTCGGCCAGTTCGCGCAGGGCGGCCTGCTCGCGGGTCTCGTCGCCCTCGAGGCCGCCACCGGGCGTGAACCACCAGGTGCTCGCCGGATCCTCCGGTTCGAACCCGTGCATCAACAGAATGCGGTCTTCCGGATCGAGTAGCACCAGGCGGGCGACCTTGCGCGTCTCAGCGGGCACCAGCGGTCGCCCTCTCCTGCCTGTTCCGCTTCGAGCGGGCCGACCGCCCCGCGAGCGGTCCGTACACGGCTCCGCCCAGGATGAGCACCACGCCGCCCGCCATGGCCCCGAGCTGGAGCTTCAGCGGCCCCTGGGCGGACACCCCGCCGGGCAGGGCGGCAAAGGCCTGCGGCCGCCCGATCATGCCGCCCAGCGGCCAGGCCACGGCGTCCACCCGGGCCTGTACGGCGCTGCGCGGCACCGATCCCTGCCCGCCCTCCTCCAGGTGGACACGGGAGTCCAGCGAGGACCTGCGGTCGTCGCCCAGGAGGAAGAGCTTGTCCTTCGGCACCTCGGCCGTGAAGTCGTTCGCCGAGGCCGGGTCACCGGCCTGAAGATACGATTCCGCGACGGGTATGCCGTTGACCGTCAGCCGGCCGTCCTTCTCGCAGCAGGCGATCTTGTCGCCGCCGATCCCGACGACCCGCTTCACCATCGGCATGTCACCCCACGCCTCATCGGTGAACACCACCACATCGCCCCGGTGCACCTCGCTGCCGTCCACCCGCTGCGCGAGGACCCGGTCGCCGGCGTTCACCGTCGGGGTCATCGACTCGGTCGGCACCGTGTACGGCCGGTACACCACGGCCGCCCAGGCGAACCCGCCGAGGAAGAGCACACAGCCGATGGCCACCGCCAGCCCCGACAGCTTGCTGCCGAGCCGGCCGCGGCCGTCTCCCGTACGTCCTGTTGCACTCATCGCAGCATCCCTCATCGGAGATCGACAATCGCTGATCCGAGTCGGCACCCTACCCGGCGGTACGCCCGCCGGTCAGCCTCCTGCGGCGCCACAGCACGAGAGGCAACGCACCGGCGACGCCGACTGCCCCCGGGGCCAGGCCCGCCGCGGCGCCGATCCCCGGCTGGTCGAAGGTGTCCGGGACCGACAGCATCGCCCAGCGATTGACCGGCCACGCCACCACGACGGCCCGCCCCACCACGTCCTCGACGGGCACGAAGCCCTTGGTCGCGTCATCGGTGTGATAGCGCGAGTCCGAGGAGTCCTGCCGGTGGTCGCCCATGACCCAGATCTTTCCCTCGGGCACGGTGAACGGCCCGAACGGCTTGTCGTCGCACGCCGAGTCCCCCGGGTAGATGTACGGCTCGTCGAGTGCCTTCCCGTTGACCTCGACCGGACCGCCCTTCGCACACTCCACGGTGTCGCCGCCCACCGCGATCGTCCGCTTGATCAGGTCCTTCTCCTCGGCCGACGGCATCAGGCCGATGAAGCTCAGGAAGTCCTGCACCACATTCGACTCGGGTGTCGGTTCCCCGGCCAGCCACTTGGCCGGATCATGGAACACCACCACCTCACCGCGCTCGGGCTCCGAGCCGAACCAGGGCGTCAGCTTGTCGACCAGCACCCGGTCGCCCCGCTGAAGCGTGTTCTGCATCGAATCCGACGGGATCGAGAACGCCTGCACCAGGAATGTCTTGATCAGCAACGCGAGGACGAGAGCGACGGCGATCAACAGCGGCAGCTCCTTCCAGAAGGGCCGCTGCTTCCGCACCTTGCCGCCGCCCGCGTCCGCAGTCCTCGTATCCGCGGGAGCGTCCGGACCCGATGGCTCTTCCGGCGGACCGACGGCAAGATCGGCGGGCTGACCGGGACGGTCGGGCGACTTCGCAGGCTCTTCATGTCCAGGTCGTGCACCGGCAGCCATGTCCGTCACGTTCCAACCCTCAATCTGTGGCCTACACCTGCTCCAGGACCTGTTCGTTCAAGCCCACTGCTTCGTACAACGAACGGGAGTTCCGCAGGAACTGCGTCCTTACCGCCGGCCGGCTCCGGGCCGCCCACCAACGAAAACCGCCCTTCCGTTGCTCGTCGAGCAATCGGAGGGCGGTTCATCCGTGCCATGTCTCAGCTTCTCGGTGAATCGGCAGGATTCACCCGGTCATGACGAGCTGCCGTGCACTTCTGCCGACCGGAATCGGGCGTCGGCCCGCCGGCGCCGCCAGAACACGAACGGCACAGCTCCGGCGATGCCGATCGCACCGGGCGCCACGGACATCGCCGCGTTCAGCCCCGGCTGGTCGAAGGTCTTCGGGATCGGCAGCGTCGCCCAGCGGTTGACCGGCCATGCGATGACCACGGCCCGGCCGACCACCTCGTCGGTGGAGACGGTGCCACCGCCCGGCAGTTCCTGGTGGTAGCGCGAGTCGAGGGAGTTCTGACGGTGATCACCCATCACCCAGATACGGTCCTTGGGGATCTTGATCGGCCCGAACGGCTCGTCATTGCAGGGCGTGTTTCCCGCGAAGATGAACGACTTGTCGTCCAGCGCCTTGCCGTTGACCGTGACAGGCCCGTTCTTCTTGCACTCCACCGTGTCGCCGCCGATCGCGATGACACGTTTGATCAGGTCCTTCTCCTCGGCCGAGGGCATCAGGCCGATGAAGCTCAGGAACTTCTGCACCACGTTCGGGTCGGGAGCCGCGGTGTCCTCCAGCCAGCCGCCCGGGTCATGGAAGACGACCACTTCACCGCGCTCGGGCTCCGAGCCGAACCAGGGCGTCAGCTTGTCGACCAGCACCCGGTCGCCCCGCTGAAGCGTGTTCTGCATCGAATCCGACGGGATCGAGAACGCCTGCACCAGGAATGTCTTGATCAGCAGCGCGAGGATGAGCGCGATGCCGATGAGGAGGGGCAGTTCCTTCCAGAAGGAGCGGGGCTTCTTCTGCGCCGTGCTGCCGCTGCCCGGGGAGCCGCCGTCACTCTCCGCCGGGTCCGCCGTCGTCCCGGCGGACTCGGCGTTCTCCGGATTGCCCGGCCGGTCCTCGGGCTCGTCGTGTCCGGATCGTGCGCCGACCGCCAAATCCCCCACATCCACTCCTTATTCCGTGCCACCGCCTGCGCCCTAGCCGGTGCAGGCCCACCACTCCCATAACGAGCGGGAGTTCCGCAGGGGTCGGGAGCCGGATCAATCCGTTGGGATCCGGGGACACACTATTCGACGGCCGGGCGGCAGCGGCCGTCCCGGCGCGCGCGTCCGGGACGGCGGAGAACGCCGAACGTTCCTCCAACCGGCGCCAGTGTCCGAAGGGCCAGGCGATCACCACGGCCCTTCCCACTACCGCATCTTCGGAAACCGTGCCGTGACCTGTCTTGTCCAGGTGGAAGCGCGAATCCGCCGAATTGGAGCGATGGTCCCCCATCACGAAGATTCTCCCGGCAGGAACCTTTACCTCGAATTTGATCGTGGAGGGCGAATCGCCGGGAAAGATGTACGGCTCGTCGACCGCCACCCCGTTCACGATGAGCCTGCCGTCCTGCTCGCAGCATTTCACCGTGTCACCGCCGACAGCGACCACCCGCTTGATCAGATCCTGCTCGTCGTCGGAGGGCAGCAGCCCGATGAAGGTCAGTACCTCCTTCACCTGCTTGATGACGACGGGTGACTCCTTGGACTCCGCCACCGGATTCGGCGGCGGCCAGTCGGAGGGGTTCTTGAACACGACGACGTCGCCGCGCTGCGGCTCGGACCCGAACCAGGGCGTCAGCTTGTCCACGAGCACCCGGTCCCCGATCCGGATGGTCTGCTCCATCGAACCCGACGGGATCACGAAGGCCTGCACCAGAAACGTCTTGAGGACCAGCGCGATCAGCAGCGCCACGGTGATGAGGAGGGGTATCTCCTTCACCGCCGACCTGCGCCGCTTCCGCTTCACCTTGCGGGCGAGCTTGCGCCGCTCCGCGCGGGTGGGCAGCGAGCGCGCCGCCGTCGGCCGGGTGCCGGTGGGAAGCGGAATCTCCGGATCCGCGGCGCCCGGCCTCCGCCCGCGGTTACCCATGCGCCGAACCGGGCGTGCGTATGCCGTCGAAGGCCGCGGTGTCCCGAACGGCCCCGATCCGGCCCAGCGGCCAGCCGAGCCAGTCGGCCCTGCCGATCACCTTGTCGACGGGCACCATGCCGCCCCCCGGCTCACCCAGATGGTCGCGGGAGTCGCGGGAATTGCTCCGGTGGTCACCCATCATCCAGAGCGTGCCGTCCGGTACGACGATGTCGAAGGGCGCCCGCGAGGGCGCGTCCCCCGCGAACAGGTAGTCCTCGTTCACCGGCCGGCCGTTCACCTCGACCCTCCCGCGCTTGTCGCAGCAGACCACCCGGTCGCCCCCCACGCCCACCACCCGCTTCACGAAGTCGGTCTCGGCGGGCTCCGCGAGCCCGAGGGAGGCCGCCGCCCCGTGCAGCAGGCCGGTCACGGGGTTCTCCGACGGCGCCTCCTGGACGAAGGAGCCCGTCCCGTCGAAAACCACCACGTCGCCGCGCCGGGGTACGGAGCCGAAACGGTACGCCAATTTGTTGACGAGCACCCGGTCCCCGATCTGCAGGGTGGACTCCATCGAGCCGCTGGGAATCAGGAAGGGCTGCACCACGAACGTGCTGAGGAGCAGCACGCCGACCGCACAGACGGCGCCGAGGGCAAGGGTGCGCCGCCACGACATCGAGGCGGCGAAACGGTTCGTGATACGCGAAAAGCGCGACCCCTCCTCCGTTCCCGTAGCGGGTGCGGAGGAGCGGTCGCGCTCCAGGTGCTCTGCTTCCGTGTCCATCGGGGCCAGAGCTTATCCGGCCGTCCTGTGGACCAGGGAGTCAGCTCAGCGGTCGCGCTTCTCCTTGATCTTCGCGGCCTTGCCGCGCAGCTCACGGAGGAAGTACAGCTTGGCGCGACGCACGTCACCGCGGGTGATGAGCTCGATCTTCTCGAAGATCGGGCTGTGCACCGGGAAGGTGCGCTCGACGCCGACCTGGAAGGTCACCTTGCGGACCGTGAAGGTCTCGCTGATGCCCGCGCCCTGGCGGCGGATGACAATGCCCTTGAACTGCTGGATACGGGAGCGGTTGCCCTCGATCACGCGGACGTGAACGTTGACGGTGTCGCCGGGGCGGAACGCCGGGAGGTCGGTACGCAGCGAAGCGGCGTTGACGTCATCGAGCAGGGAAGCCATGGTGTCTGCTTTCTTCGCCGATGCCACAGGTCATCGACGGGAGAGTGATGAGTTAGGGGTGCTGATCGCGTCGGACGGGCGTCGTTCCCCCTGTGGCAGGGGCGCACGCGGACGTACAGCAGCGGCCTATTGTTCCACGGCCTGGGGCCTGCGCCAAAATCGGCCGCCGGGCTCCGGCGACCAGCCCAGGATGGAGAGCATCTCGCGGTCCTTCTTGTCGAAGACGCTCGCCTCGCAACGCTCGATCAGATCGGGGCGGTGGAGTGCGGTACGGCGGAAGGCCTCATCCCTGCGCCAGCGCGCGATCCGCCCGTGGTGGCCGCTGAGCAGCACGTCCGGGATCCCCCGGCCGCGCCACTCGGGCGGCTTGGTGTAGACGGGGCCCTCCAGCAGGTTGGCCATCGCGCCGGGGGCGAAGGAGTCGTCCCGGTGCGACTCGGCGTTACCGAGCACGCCCGGCAGCAGCCTGGCCACCGCCTCCGTGATCACCAGCACCGCGGCTTCGCCGCCGGCCAGCACGTAGTCGCCGATGGACACCTCGACGACCGGCATCCTGGTGGCGTACTCCTCCGTCACCCGCCGGTCGATGCCCTCGTAGCGGGCCGGGGTGAAGATCAGCCAGGGCCGCTCGGACAGTTCGACGGCGAGTTCCTGGGTGAACGGCCGGCCGCTCGGCGTGGGCACCACGAGCACCGGGGAGTGCGCCCCGGACTCGTACCCGTCCGCCAGGGCCTCGTCCAGCGCGTCGCCCCAGGGCTCGGTCTTCATGACCATGCCGGGGCCGCCGCCGTAGGGGGTGTCGTCGACCGTGTTGTGGCGGTCGTACGTCCACTCCCGCAGATCGTGTACCTGCACGTCGAGGCGTCCGCGGGCGCGGGCCTTGCCGACGAGCGAGACGTTCAGCGGTTCGAGGTACTCGGGGAAGATCGTGACGACGTCGAGGCGCATCAAAGGTCTTTCCCGGCTTCGTCGGAGCCGTCCTCGGCCGAACCGGACTCGGCGGCAGCCGCCTCCTCGTCGCGTGTGGACACCACGACGGCCTGGCTCTCGTCGATCAGCCCGGGCGGCGGTGTGATCACCGCGCGCTGCTCCTCCAGGTCGATCTCGGCGACGATCTCCTCGACGAACGGGATCATGACCTCGGTGCCGTCGGGACGCTCCACGATGAAGAGGTCCTGGGACGGCAGGTGCGTGATCTCGGTGATGCGGCCGATCTCGGTGCCGTCGGCGAGGACGACGTCGAGGTCCATCAGCTGATGGTCGTAGAACTCCTCGGGGTCCTCCGGGAGCTCAGCCGGGTCGATTTCCGCGATCAGCAGCGTGTTGCGCAGCGCCTCGGCAGCCGTACGGTCCCGTACGCCCTCGAAGCGCAGCAGCAGCCTGCCGCTGTGCACCCGGCCGGTCTCGATCGTCAGCGGCCCGGTCGAGGCCGGCTCGGTGGCCAGTACGGCGCCGGGCCCGAGCCGGAGTTCCGGCTCGTCCGTGCGCACCTCGACGGTGACCTCGCCCTTGATGCCGTGGGCGCGACCGATCCGCGCGACTACCAACTGCACCTTGTGTCTCTCCTGTCGTACGACGACGGGCCGGGGTGGGCACATAGCCCTCCCCGGCCCGTGCCGGTGTTCAACTCTGTCAGCGAACCTGGTCCACGTCGACGAGGTCGACGCGGATACCACGGCCGCCGATGGCGCCCACGACGGTACGCAGTGCGCGTGCGGTGCGACCGTTGCGGCCGATCACCTTCCCGAGGTCATCGGGATGGACCCGAACCTCGAGCACACGACCACGACGCAGGGTGCGCGAGGCGACCTGCACGTCGTCGGGGTTGTCGACGATGCCTTTCACGAGGTGCTCGAGAGCCTCCTCGAGCATGCTCAGGCCTCGGTCGACTCGGCGGGCGCGGCAGCGTCAGCAGCCTCGTCCGCCTTCTTGTCGGCCTTCTTCGCCTTCTGCGTGATGGCCTCGCCCTTGGACTCCTCGCCGGCGTCCTTGGTGAGGGCCTCGAACAGGGCGCGCTTGTCAGGCTTGGGCTCCGGCTGCAGCAGCGGCGCGGGGGCCGGGAGGCCCTTGTGCGCCTGCCAGTCACCGGTGAGCTTCAGGATCGCGAGAACCGGCTCGGTCGGCTGGGCGCCGACGGACAGCCAGTACTGCGCGCGCTCTGCGTTGACCTCGATGCGCGAGGGGTTCTGCACCGGGTGGTACAGGCCGATCTCCTCGATGGCCCGGCCGTCACGGCGGGTACGGGAGTCGGCGACGACGATGCGGTAGTGAGGCGAACGGATCTTGCCCAGACGCTTCAGCTTGATCTTGACTGCCACGGAAGTGGTGTCTCCTGGTCTATGACGTGGTTGGGCACAACGAAGATGCCACGTGGGGTTGCGGTACTCGGAGTGCCCGACGGACGCGTCAGCCGGAGGAGAGAGGGGTCCTATGCGACTGTCGAGTACAGCTAGCCATTGTGCCACACCCCGTGGCCTCACCCCACCGCGGCCACTGCCTCCGGGATCTGGAACGGCTTTCCGCAGCCGCCGCAGACGATGGGGGCCTGCGCGAGGACCGAGGGGACGACGCGCACATTGCGCCCGCAGTCGCAGACGGCCTTGACCCGCACGCCTCCTCCGGAGGACCCGTGCCGGGCCGCGGGCCCGCGGAACGAACGCTTGGTGTCGGCGGCGGTGGCGACGGTGTGCGCCTTGAGGGCGCGCTGCAGCCGCTCCATCGTCGGCCGGTACCGGCGCTTGGCTTCGGGATTGAGCGTGACCAGCGAGAAGCCACTGCTGGGGTGGGGCTCCTCGGCGTGATCGAGGCCCAGCTCCTCGGCGATCGCGAGGAATCGACGGTTGTGGTATCGGCCGGCGCGCGAGGTGTCACGGACACCTCGGGCGGCGGCAATGCCGTGGACTGCCTCATGGAGCAGTCGCTCGAAGGAGAGTTCGGCGCCACAGGCGGACGAGGACTCTCCGATCAGGGACTCGGGCGCGGCAAGATCGGGCAGCTCGGGGTGGTACCGCTGAATGTCGGCCCACGCCTGTGCCAGCTCTGCGGCAAGTACAGGTGGTGTCGTGCTCACGTCGTGACAACGAGCGCGAGTGCCCCGGTGTTCCGATTCCGGGCCATCCCAAATATTTTGCACGTACCAGTCAGTTGCCGTTCATGCGTCCTGACGAGGGCGGGTGCGCTGATCTGCGGAGAAGACGCACAGCTCGCACCAAGGTGGTACGTAGCGCCGTGTACGCCCCGGCGCGTAGACGGCGTGCACGCCCGCCCTCCGGTGAGGCGGGCGCCGGGCCCGGACACCGACACTACCCGCGGCGCGCTGCGGCCCCCACGCCCCGCCCCCGAGCAGCATCGCAGCCACCCCACGGCCCGTCCCGGAGCGCTCGACGTGCCTGCCTTCGCCCGCCGGGTGAGACTGGGACCGCAGTGCGGGAAGGCAGAACCTCCGGGCCCCCTGTCCACGGGTGTCCCGGCCCCGGGCGCATCGCCGGGCGCAGCCGCGGGCAACCATTGCCCGTAGACCCCTGGACGCGGCGGCGGATGCGCAGTTCTCTGGCATACGGGGGAAGCGCGCACGTACAGCCACGGGGAAATCGTCCATTCAGACACGACCGATCGGTATGACCGGCATCTCTGCGGATTGGGGCGCATTCCATGACACCAACGCTCGTCCGGCACCACACGCAGGCGAAGCAGCCCGCCTCCGTGGACACCGGTTCCCGCGCCCGTGACTGGGCCGAGATCCAGGAGCGGATGCTCGCGCCGCTCTACGAGGCGGTGTACACGCGGCTCGAGGTAGGGCCCGCCACTCGGATGCTCTCGCTCGGCTGCGGCTCCGGGCTCGCGCTGCTGATCGCGGCCGGCCGCGGGGCACACGTCACCGGCGTCGACCCGGACCTCGAGCGCCTGGCGCTCGCCCGGATCCGGCTGCTGCCCGGCCCCGAGGACGGGGGCGGGTCCGGATCCGCCGAACCGCAGCTCCTGGAATCCCTGCCGGACCCGGCCGCCGGCCACGAGCCCTACACCCTGATCACCGCGTTCACCCCGATCGGCTGCTCCCCCGACGACGGGGAGGAACTGGTGCGGACGCTCGGCGCCGCGGTGCCCTCGGCGGGACGGCGCAGCACCGTCGTCCTGACCGGCTGGGGGCCGCCCGAGCGGTGCGCCACCGATGCCGTACTGCGGGTGGCGACCCGGCTCGCGGAGGGCTCGGACTCCTCGCGGGCCGCGAGCGGGCGCGGAGCGCGGCGGGACGACCTGGAGAACGTGGCGTTCCGGGCCGGGCTGAAGCCGGACGGCTCGGGGCGGGTGGCGTGCCCGTTCGGCTACGCGGACGTGGACAGCGCGGTACGCGGCCTGCTGTCGACGCGGCTCTTCGACTCCGCGGTACGGGCCACGGACCGCTCCCAGGTGGAGAAGGAGGTGGCGGAGGCCCTGCATCCGCATCTGCGCCGGGACGGCACGGTCTGGATGCCCAACGTGTTCCGCTACCTCGTCTGCAGCACCACGTAGCACCTCCCGGGTGCCGGCCCCGTGCGGGCCGGCACCGGTAACGGCTACTTCGCCGCCCGGGTGATCCCGGCCGCGCGGTAGGCGTCCGCTTCGTCCAGCGTCTCGTTCGCCAGAAGCGCCGCGGCCAGCGAGTCCAGCCGGTCCCGGTTCTCGCGCAGCATCCGGCAGGCCGACTCGTAGCACTCGTCCACGATGCGGCGCATCTCACCGTCCACCGCGTCCAGCGTCGCGGGCGCCGCCGACAGTCCGTACGCCTGCTGCGCGTCACCCGGGACGGCCGTCAGCCGGCCCACCTTGTGGCTCATGCCCCACCGGCCCACCATGCCCCGGGCGAGATGGGTGACCTGCTCCAGATCGCTCTCCGCGCCCGTGGTGATGACCCCGAACACCACCTGCTCGGCCGCCATGCCGCCGAGCGCGCCGATGATCCGGCCGCGCAGGTACTCCTCGGTGTATGCGTACTTGTCGGCGTCCGGCGTCGAGAGCGTGACTCCCAGCGCCCGGCCGCGCGGCACGATGGTGACCTTGCGGACCGGGTCCGCGCCCGGCTGCAGCATTCCCAGCAGCGCGTGGCCGCTCTCGTGGTACGCCGTCCGGCGGCGGTCCTCGTCCGACATGACGAGCGAGCGCTCCGCCCCGAGCTGGACCTTCTCCAGCGCGTCCGAGAAGTCGGCGCCGCCGACCTCCGGCTGTCCCCGCTTCACGGCGAGGAGCGCGGCCTCGTTGGCGAGGTTGGCCAGATCCGCGCCGGTCATCCCCGGAGTCGTGCGGGCCACCTGGGCCAGGTCCACGTCCTGGGCCATCGGGATCTGCCGGGTGTGGATCTCCAGGATCGCCTCCCGGCCTTCCTTGTCCGGCGGGCTGACCTGGACGATCCGGTCGAAGCGGCCGGGCCGGGTGAGCGCCGGGTCGAGCACGTCGGCACGGTTGGTCGCCGCGAGCACCACGACTCCCTCGGACCCGGAGAAGCCGTCCATCTCCGTGAGGATCTGGTTGAGCGTCTGCTCGCGCTCGTCGTGTCCGCCCATGCCCGAGCCACCGCCACGGGCCCGGCCGATGGTGTCGATCTCGTCGATGAACACGATGGCGGGCGCGACTTTGCGCGCCTCGGCGAACAGCTCCCGGACCCGTCCGGCACCGACCCCGACGATCATCTCGATGAACTCGGAGGCCGAGGCCGAGAAGAACGGCACCCCCGCCTCCCCCGCGACCGCCCTCGCCAGCAGCGTCTTGCCGGTGCCTGGGGGTCCTGCGAGCAGCACGCCCCCGGGCATCCGGGCGCCCATCTTCCGGTAGGCGTCCGGGTTCTTGAGGAAATCGACGACATCGTTGAGCTCGCCCTCGACCTCGTCGATGCCCGCCACGTCCTTGAACGTCGTGCGCCGGTCCCCCTCCAGCTCGACCGGTTTCGGCGGGGCCTTGCGGCCGAAGCCGCCCATCGCGCCACCCGCCCCGCCGCGTGACATCCGCCGGGCGATGAACACCCACAACAGGACGAGCAGCAGCATCGGTGCCAGTGAGATCAGCAGGTTGGCGAGGAAACTGCGTTCCTTGACGACAGGTTCGGCGGTGACCGTGACATCGTCCTTGACCAGTTCTGCCCAGAGGTTGTCATCGGCGAAGGCGGGCCGCTGGGTGACGAACTTCGTGTACGTGTCGTCGCCCCCCGGGACCTTCGCCTCCTTCTTCAGCTGCCCCTGGATGGCATCGCCCTTGGAGTAGATCTTGGAGACGTTGCCCGAGGTGACCTGCTTGCTGAACTCCGTGTACGCGATCGTCGGCTCGTCGTCGCCGTTGAAGAACGACAGCACCAGATTGGCGATCAGGTAGACGACCAGCGCGGTGAGCAGGAGTCCGCCCCAGCCTCCCGGCATCTTCCGGCCGGGCGGCGGGGGCTTCGGTGCCCCCTCGGAGCGCCAGGGCTGGTCGGTGCGGTCGCGGGGAGGTACGGGGTTGGTCACGCGGTCTCCTCTGCCGACAGCCATGGAGCCGACATTAAGGGAGAAACAGGGGCGAAGCCCTCGGGGCGGCGGTCCGATGGGCCCATGGAGGGACCTCGCCACACCCCGCGTACGCGCCGAGGGGGCGCCCGCCGTGAAGCGGGCGCCCCCTCGGGGACGTGACAGCCGGGTCGTGACTCGGCGGGGTGGTCAGCCCATGAACTTCTTGAACTCGTCGGGCAGCTCGAAGTTCTTGTCGTCCTGACCGGCCGGCAGACCGAACGCGCCGCCCTGGGCCGCCTGCTCGCGCCGGGCCGCCTCGGCCTGCTCCTCGGCCTTGCGCTTCATCGGGTTACCGCTCTTGCGCTTGCCCTTGGCCTGCTTGACCTGCTTCTTCTGCCGGCCGGGGCCGCCACCCATGCCCGGCATCCCGGGCATCCCCGGCATGCCACCGCCCTGAGCCATCTTCGACATCATCTTGCGGGCCTCGAAGAACCGCTCGACCAGGTTCTTCACGGCGCTGACCTCCACACCGGAACCCTTGGCGATACGAGCCCGCCGCGAGCCGTTGATGATCGTCGGCTCGGCGCGCTCCTTCGGGGTCATCGACTTGATGATCGCGGCGGTGCGGTCGACGTCGCGCTCGTCGATGTTGTTGATCTGGTCCTTGATCTGCCCCATACCGGGCAGCATCCCGAGCAGCTTGGAGATGGAGCCCATCTTCCGGACCTGCTCCATCTGGGCCAGGAAGTCGTCGAGCGTGAAGTCCTTTCCGCCCTTGCTGGACGCCAGCTTGGAGGCCATTTGAGCGGCCTCTTCCTGGCTGAAGGTCTTCTCCGCCTGCTCGATCAGGGTGAGCAGGTCACCCATGTCGAGAATGCGGGACGCCATGCGGTCGGGGTGGAAGGCGTCGAAGTCCTCGAGCTTCTCACCGTTCGACGCGAACATGATCTGCTTGCCCGTGACATGGGCGATCGACAGGGCCGCACCACCGCGGGCGTCACCGTCGAGCTTGGAGAGCACCACGCCGTCGAAGCCGACGCCGTCGCGGAAGGCCTCCGCGGTGTTGACCGCGTCCTGGCCGATCATCGCGTCGACGACGAAGAGGATCTCGTCCGGGCTGACGGCGTCGCGGATGTCCGCCGCCTGCTGCATCAGCTCCTGGTCGATGCCGAGGCGGCCCGCGGTGTCGACGACGACGACGTCGAACTGCTTGTTCCGGGCGAACTCGATCGAGTCCTTGGCGACCTTGACCGGGTCACCGACGCCGTTGCCCGGCTCCGGCGCGTACACCGCGACGCCGGCGCGGTCGGCGACGACGCTCAGCTGGTTGACGGCGTTGGGGCGCTGGAGGTCACAGGCGACGAGCAGCGGGGAGTGGCCCTGGCTCTTGAGCCACAGGCCGAGCTTTCCGGCGAGGGTCGTCTTACCGGCACCCTGGAGACCGGCGAGCATGATGACGGTGGGAGCGGTCTTGGCGAACCGCAGCCGCCGGGTCTCGCCGCCGAGGATGGAGACGAGCTCCTCGTTGACGATCTTGACGACCTGCTGGGCCGGATTCAGCGCCTGGGAGACCTCGACGCCGCGCGCCCGCTCCTTGACATTGGCGATGAAGGCCCGGACGACGGGGAGGGCGACATCGGCTTCCAGCAGGGCGATACGGATCTCGCGAGCCGTGGCGTCGATGTCCGCCTCGGACAAGCGGCCCTTGCCCCTGAGGTTCTTGAAAGTCGCGGCAAGGCGGTCGGAGAGAGTATCGAACACGGCGCTCGTCGGTCCTCAGGGTCGGGGGCGGGGTCAGGTAGTCGTCCCCCAGGGTATCCGGACGCCGGAGAACGCAAAGCCCTCGCCCGGTTCTCGTGACGGACGAGGGCCTCTTTACGCGGTCGCAGGGTTCAGCCGAGTGCCTTCTCGATCTCCCGGGCCAGCTCCGCGGCCCGCTCCGCGGACAGCGGCTCGCCTTCGGCGTCCGTCACGTAGACGGTGTCCACCGCGTTCGCCCCCAGCGTCGACACGTGTGCGCTGCGCACCCGTACCGCGCTCTGTTCGAGAGCCCGGCCGATCCGGTGCAGCAGCCCCGGAGCGTCCTGGGCGCGTACCTCGATCACCGTGGCCAGCTGCGAGCCGGCCGCCGCGACCGTCACCCTCGGCGGCGGGGCCTTCACGCCACGGCGCCGCGGGTAGGCCGCCTCACGCTCGGCGAGACGGGCCCTGATGTCCAGGGAGCCGTCCAGGGCCCGTACGAGGTCGGCGCGCAGCCGGGCCGCCTGGGGCAGGGAGCCGTACTCGGCCGCGACCCGCCAGCTGAGCAGCAGCAGGTCCGCGGTCTCGCCCAGTTCGGTGGGGAGCTCCACGGCCCGCAGGTCGGCGGCCCGGACGGTGAGGCGGTGCAGGGCGAGGACCCCGGCGGCGGCGGGGAGCACGCCGGGCCGGTCGGGGAGGGCGATGAGGAGCTCGACGCCGACGGGCTCGGGGCCGCCGTCCTCGTGCGGGGCCTCGGGCTGGGTGTGCAGGGCCAGGACCGGCTCGCCGGTGCGCAGGGCCTCGATGGCCAGGCGCTCCTGCTCGGCGCCGGGCGCCTCGGGCGCGGGTTCCTCGGGCTCCTCGCCGGCGAGGACCGACGCGACGCGCCTGACCAGGTCGGAGACGAGGGAGGCGCGCCAGGTGGACCAGGCGGCGGGCCCGGTGGCGAGCGCGTCGGCCTCGGTGAGCGCGTGCAGGAGCTCCAGCGTGGCGGTGCTCCCCACGGCGGTGGCGACGGCGCGCACGGTGGCCGGGTCGTCGAGGTCGCGGCGGGTGGCGGTCTCAATGAGCAGCAGATGGTGGCGTACGAGCGTGGCGATGACGCCCACGTCGTGCTGGTCGAAGCCGATCCGTGCGGCCATGTCGCGGGCGATGACCTCACCGGCGACGGAGTGGTCGCCGGGCCAGCCCTTGCCGATGTCGTGCAGCAGCGCGGCAACGAGCAGGAGGTCGGGGCGGCCGACGCGACGGGTGAGGGAGGAGGCGCGCACGGCCGCTTCGACGAGGTGGCGGTCCACGGTCCAGGTGTGGACGGGGTTGCGCTGGGGCCGGCAGTGGACCCGCTCCCAGTCGGGCAGGAGGCGGGTGATGAGCCCCTCGGCTTCGAGCGCCTCCCAGACGGGGACGGTGGCCTCGCCCGCACCGAGGAGCGTGACGAGTTCCTCCCGGGCCTCGGCCGGCCAGGGCACCGGCAGCGGTTTGGCGGCGCCGGCGAGGTGGCGTACGACGTGGCGGGAGAGCGGGAGTTCGGACTGGGCCGCGGCGGCGGCGGCCCGCAGGACGAGGACCGGGTCGCGTTCGGGCCGGGCGGTACGGGCGAGGACGACCTCGCCGTCGGCCTCGACGACACCGTCGGCGAGCGGGGTCCGGTCGGTGGCCGGGGCCCGGCCACCGCCCAGCATGGCGCGCAGCCTGGGGCGGACCGAGCGGGCGCGCAGCACCCGGTTGACCTCGCGCCAGGTGACGTCGGTGGCGTAGGAGACGGTGCGGGCTGCCTCGTACACCTGGCGCAGCAGTGCGTCGGCGTCGAGGAGGCCGAGGGCGGCGGCGACCTGGTCCTGTTCCTGGAGCGCGAGCCGGTCGGTGGCGCGGCCGGTGGTGAGGTGGAGGGCGTCACGGGCGTCGAGGAGGACGCGGCGGGCCTCGGCGAGGCCTTCGCGGGGGGCGTCGGCGACCCAGGAGGCGGCGACGGCGCGCAGGGCGGTGGCGTCACGCAGTCCGCCCCGGGCCTCCTTGAGGTCGGGTTCCAGGAGGAACTGGAGCTCCCCCTGCCGCTCGGCCCGTTCGCGGCAGAGCTCGTCGAGTGCGGGCAGGCGCTTGGGCGCCTGGTTCCGCCAGTCGGCGAGGATCGCGGTGCGCAGCGAGGCGACGAGCCCGAGGTCCCCGGCGACGGGCCGGGCGTCCAGGAGGCCGAGCTGGACCTTGAGGTCCTCGCCGGCCGTCTTCCGGGCCTCGGCAGGGGTGCGTACGGAGTGGTCGAGGGCGAGGCCCAGGTCCCAGACGGGGTACCAGACACGGTCGGCGAGGGCCGCGACCGCTCCGGCGTCGGCGCTGCCGTCGTGCAGGAGCAGGAGGTCGAGGTCGCTGCGCGGGGAGAGCTCGCCGCGGCCGTAACCGCCGACGGCGACGAGGGCGGCGCCCCGGACGCCGGCGTGTTCGGCCGCGCCGGAGAAGAGGGCGGTGAGCCACTCGTCGGTGAGCGCGGCGAGGGCCGCACGGCGCGGCGGCCCGGACTGCGCCTTCTCCTGGAGAAGGCGCAGCCGGGCCGCCGCGTAGCCGCTGGGTCCCGAGTCCTCGGATTCGGTGGTCACTTCGGTGCTCGTCACCCAGCTGCCTTTCCGTGTGCGGAACAGTCGGTCAGAGTGCGTCCGGGCCGCGTTCTCCGGTACGGACCCGGATCGCGGTCTCGACCGGGACGCTCCAGACCTTGCCGTCACCGATCTTGCCGGTCCGGGCGGCCTTCACGACGACGTCGATGAGCTGTTCGGAGTCCTCGTCCTCGACGAGGACCTCGATGCGGATCTTGGGGACGAGGTCGACGGTGTACTCGGCGCCCCGGTAGACCTCGGTGTGGCCGCGCTGACGCCCGTAGCCGCTGGCTTCCGTGACCGTGAGGCCCTGGACGCCGAAGGCCTGGAGGGCCTCCTTGATCTCGTCAAGCCGGTGGGGCTTCACGACTGCGGTGATGAGCTTCATGCGTCCACCTTCTTGTTCGTCGGGGCTGCCGTGGTGCCGGGCGCGGGGGGCGTGGAGCGGGAGGACGAGCCGCCGCCCGCACCGCTGAAGTCGTAAGCGGTCTCGGCGTGCTCGACCTGGTCGATACCGGAGACCTCGTCGTCCTCCTCGACCCGCATCCCGATCGTCTTGTCGAGCAGGAAGGCGAGGATCGCGGAGACGACCAGAGAGTACGCGAGGACCGCGAAGACACCGACGGCCTGCTTGCCGAGCTGGTCGAACCCACCGCCGTAGAAGAGGCCCTTGGCGTCGGACTGGACGCCGCCGGTGGCGAAGAAGCCGATGAGGAGGGATCCGGCGACACCGCCGACGAGGTGGACGCCGACGACGTCCAGGGAGTCGTCGTAGCCGAACTTGTACTTGAGGCCGACGGCCATGGCGCACAGCACACCGGCGATGGCGCCGACTGCGATGGCTCCGAGCGGGCTGACCGCGCCGCCCGCCGGGGTGATGGCGACGAGTCCCGCGACGGCGCCCGAGGCGGCACCGAGGGTGGTGAAGGAGCCGTGGCGGAGCTTCTCGTAGCCGAGCCAGGCGAGCATCGCGGCGGCGGTGGCGACCTGCGTGTTGACGAACATGACCGCGCCGACACCGTCGTCGTTGCCGAGCCACGAGCCGGCGTTGAAGCCGAACCAGCCGAACCACAGGAGGCCCGCGCCGAGCATGACGAGCGGCAGGCTGTGCGGCCGCATCGGGTCCTTCTTGAAGCCGACGCGCTTGCCGATGACGAGGATCACACCGAGGGCCGCTGCACCCGCGTTGATGTGGACGGCCGTACCACCGGCGAAGTCGATGACGCCCAGCTCGAAGAGCCAGCCGCCGGCGCCCCAGACCCAGTGCGCGACCGGGAAGTAGACGACGGTGACCCAGAGGGTGATGAAGAGCGCCCAGGAGGTGAACTTGACCCGGTCGGCGAGGGCACCGCTTATCAGGGCCGGGGTGAGCACGGCGAACATCAGCTGGAAGACGGCGAAGACGTACACCGGGATGGTGTAGCCGTCCCAGAGTTCCGTGACGCCGATCCCGCTGAGGCCGACGAAGTCCTGGCTCCATCCGATGATCGAGCCGGCGTCGGTGCCGAAGGCGAGGCTGAATCCGTAGAGCACCCACAGGATCGTGACGATCCCGAGGCTGATGAAGCTCATCATCAGCATGTTGAGGGTGCTCTTGACGCGGACCATGCCTCCGTAGAAGAAGGCCAGGGCCGGGGTCATGAGCATCACCAGGGCCGAGCAGATGAGCATGAACCCGGTGTTGGCGGCAGACAGCGTCGGGGCGTCTGCTGCAAGCGTCGTGATGCCTGGGGGCATCGGCGTCTCCTCGTCGTCGGTGCGGCCGCGTGCGGGCGATGGGGGCACAACCACGTGCGGGACCACTGGGAAAAGGTGCGGGTTGGTTATGCGCCATGAGATTCACCCAGCGCCGTTTCCGCCGATGCCACACGATGTTTCGCCGCAGTGACTAAGACGACTGCCGTGTTACGTCCCCATGAACCGCCCGTGCCGTACCCACGCTCGGGCCTACTCTGCGGCCGGAGCCGCATACGGTGCGGTTGCGACGCTCCGGCAGGGGAACGACCACACGAACCGGCCACGACGGTCACCCGCTGACCAGGCAATCGGGGGAGCCGAAGTCGGTCGGTGCGGGGTGGCCGTCGTGGCCGGAGTAGAGGTGCTGCTCAGACCGCTTCGGCGGTCTCGGGCAGTTGTTCGGTGAGAAGATCGGTGAGCCGGGCGACCTCGGGAATGTCTCCGAAGTCCCTGGCAGCGGTGTCGACGGTCTTGCGCAGCCGGGTGTTGACCCGCTCCGAGCGGACCTTCCTGGCGACGCGCAACGCCTTCTCGGCCAGCACGGTGGACTGCTCGGGTTCGCGCTTGAGGAGGTGGACGGTGGCGAGGCCGACCAGATTGAGCGCGTACGACCGCTGGTGCTCGTCGTCCTCGCCGAAGAGCTCGACCGCCTTCTGCATGACCGGTTCGGCGAGTGAGGCGTATGTGGGGCTGCGACCGGCCACATAGGCCAGGTCACGGTAGGAGTGGGAGTTCTCGCCGTTGAGCTCGGCCTCGGAGAAGAAACGGATCCAGTCGGGCTCGGGCTCGCCGTCGATCCCCGCGTCGAGGAAGGTGTCCTCGGCCATCCGGACGGCCCGCTTGCACTTGCTGGGCTGGCCCATGTTGGCGTAGGCGCGGGCCTCCATCGCATACAGCATGGCCTGGGTCCGCGGGGTGGCGCAGTCGCGGCTGCCGTACTGCGCGAGGTGGATGAGCTCGAGCGCGTCGTCGGGGCGGCCGAGGTGGATCATCTGGCGGCTCATGCTGGACAGGACGTACGAGCCCAGCGGCTTGTCGCCGGCCTCCTTGGAGGCGTGCAGGGCGAGCACGAAGTACTTCTGGGCGGTGGGCTGGAGGCCCACGTCGTAGCTCATCCAGCCCGCCAGTTCGGCCAGTTCGGCGGCGCAGCGGAACAGCCGCTTCGCGGTGGCGGCCGGCTGCGGCTCCTGGAGCAGGTCGGTGACCTCGTGGAGCTGGCCGACGACGGCCTTGCGGCGCAGTCCGCCGCCGCACTGGGCGTCCCACTGGCGGAACATCGCGGTGGTGGATTCCAACAGGTCGAGTTCGGGGCCGGAGAGCCGGGAGGGGCGGCGGGCGGCATCGGCCGACTCCGGCTCGACGGACCCGCCGGAGGCGACGGGCACCAGCCAGCGCTGCATGGGTTCGATGAGGGCGGGTCCGGCGGCGAGCGCGAGCGAGCTGCCGAGGAATCCGCGGCGGGCGAGCATCAGGTCGCTGCGGGAGAACTCGCTGAGCAGGGCGACGGTCTGAGGTCCGGCCCAGGGCAGGTCGACACCGGCCACGGAGGGCGCCTGATGGGCGGCGCGCAGCCCCAGATCCTCGACGGCGACGACGGAGCCGAAGCGCTCGGAGAACAGCTCGGACAGGATGCGCGGGATCGGTTCGCGCGGCTGCTCACCGTCGAGCCAGCGCCGCACCCGTGAGGTGTCGGTGCTGATGTGGTGGGCGCCCATCTGACGTGCCCTGCGGTTCACCTGCCGGGCGAGCTCGCCCTTCGACCAGCCGCTGCGCACGAACCATGATCCCAATTGCCCGTTGGGGCGCTTACCGGCATTCGCATCGCCTGCGCCACTGCCACTCACTGGAACGCCCCCATCCGCCGAATACTGTCGCGCGAACCTCTATCAGAATGCCGCGAACCGATGCTGTCCGTATGCGGGTTGCCCACCATCGAACAGAAAATCGGGTTGCCTCCGGCATACCCATGGGCGCACATACTTCCATGGTTCGTGTACCGACGGTAATCCTACGATCACCCCTCGGCGAGGGCGTTTACAGAAACGCCACCATTCGCCACCCCTTCGAATGAACGCCACTGCGGCCGGGCGCGATTCACTTGACAGAGAGCGATCAGCGGTGGGCGCAGTGATGCACTCAGGGGCGCGCGCAAGGTCTCGCACCCCCGGGGCGCACCCCGCCCTCGCGCCGGTCGCCAGGTACGACGGAGTGTGACATCGGACTTCCGCTTCGTAACCACCGGCGCGTTGGACCCGTTGGAGGGGGCATGGGCTTCACGATCGGCGGTATCCGCGAGATGCGGTCCGGCGCGCGGCGCCGCGGCCGTGCGGCCGAGGGCACCGCGGTGGCCGAGTACACGGGGCTGTGGGGCTGGGCGGTCGTGCCCGGCGCGCGCGCCGCGGACGGCAACTGCTCCTGCGGAGCGCCGGGTTGCCCCTCCCCCGGCGCGCATCCACTGGACTTCGCGCGGGAGGTTCCCGCCGGGGCGACGCTGGAGGCGGCGGCGCGTGCGTGGGCCGAGGTCCCCGGTGCCTCGATGCTGCTGCCGGTCGGCCGCAGCTTCGATGTGCTCGACGTCGCGGAGCAGGCGGGGCGGCGGGCCCTCGTGCGGATGGAACGCATGGGGCTGCCGCTGGGCCCGGTGGCGGTGACCCCGGCCGGCCGGGCGCAGTTCTTCGTCGCGCCCGGCGCGGCCGCCGAGCTCCCGCGGCTGCTGTACCGGATGGGCTGGGACGACACGGGCCTGGACCTGCGGGCGTTCGGCACGGGCTCCCACATCACCGCGCCGCCGTCGGACCAGGGCGGCCTCGGCCCGGTCCGCTGGCTGCGTCCGCCGGCCCTGGACACTGCGGCGGCGCCCCCGGAGGCCCGGCTGCTGCTGGGCGCGCTGGCGTACATCTGCCACCGGCTGGCCCCCTGCGGCTGAACGGCTGCAGCGAGGAGCCCGGCCGCGCACCGTGCGGCCGGGCTCCTCGCTGCAGTGGGGGGTTCAGTCCCCGATCAGGGCGTCCACGAACGCCTCCGGCTCGAACGGAGCCAGATCGTCCGGCCCCTCGCCGAGACCGACCAGCTTCACCGGCACGCCCAGCTCGCGCTGGACGGCGATGACGATGCCGCCCTTGGCGGTGCCGTCGAGCTTGGTGAGGACGATGCCGGTGATGTCGACGACCTCGGCGAACACCCGCGCCTGGACCAGGCCGTTCTGGCCGGTGGTGGCGTCGAGGACGAGCAGGATCTCGTCGAGCGGTCCGTGCTTCTCGACGACCCGCTTGACCTTGCCGAGCTCGTCCATCAGCCCGGTCTTGGTGTGCAGCCGTCCCGCCGTGTCAATGAGGACGACGTCGGCGCCCTCCGCGATGCCCTCCTTCACGGCGTCGTAGGCGATCGACGCCGGGTCGCCGCCCTCGGGGCCGCGCACGGTGCGGGCACCGACGCGCTCGCCCCAGGTCTGGAGCTGATCGGCGGCGGCGGCACGGAAGGTGTCGGCCGCGCCGAGGACGACGCTGCGGCCGTCGGCCACGAGCACCCGGGCCAGCTTGCCGGTGGTGGTGGTCTTGCCGGTGCCGTTGACGCCGACGACCATCACGACGCCGGGGGTCTCGGCGCCGCCCTCCGTCCTGACCGCGCGGTCGAAGTCGGTGCCGAGGAGCGCGAGGAGCTCCTCGCGCAGCAGCCTGCGCAGCTCGTCGGGGGTACGGGTACCGAGGACGCGGACGCGCTCCCGGAGCCGTTCGACCAGTTCCTGGGTGGGTGCGACGCCGACGTCGGCGGTGAGGAGGGTGTCCTCGATCTCCTCCCAGGTGTCCTCGTCGAGGTTGTCCCGCGACAGGAGCGTGAGCAGCCCCTTGCCGAGGGAGCTCTGCGAGCGGGCGAGCCTGGCCCGCAGCCGTACGAGACGGCCGGCGGTGGGCTCGGGGACGTCCAGCGCGGGGGCCGCGGGCGTCTCCGGTTGGACGGTTTCCGGGGCCTCCGCGGGCGGAAGGCCGACCTCCTCCATGGTGCGGCGCGAGGTGTCGCGCGGCGTCTCGGCCTCCTCGCCGACTTGGGGCTCGGCGGGAGGAGTGATGGTCGGCGTGCTCGACGGTGCCGGGGGCAGCTGCTTCTTCTTGCGGCTGCTGACCACGAGCCCGCTGATCACGCCGACCGCGACCAGGGCGATGACTACAGCAAGGATGACGAATTCCATAACGCACCCAGTATCGGTCACGTGCGGCGACAAGCGAGGGATGCGGGGTCCCGCGGGGGCCGAGTACGTGCACCAGCTCCTGAACCGTGACGTCACCGCCCCCCAGCCGCACGCCCTCTGCCCGCGGGCGGACCCGCGGCGCCCCCGAATGCGCTGGGCATTACGCGCCATATGTCGGTAACGGTACGATCATGGCCGTGGAGACCCGTGGGCTGGACCCCGTCCCCGACAGCGAGCGCACCGGCCGGGTCCGGGCCCTGTTCCCCACCTGGGCGGCAGCCAACATGACCGTGCTGCTCCTCACCATCGGTGCGGGGCTCGTCGTCTTCGACGGGCTGAGTCTCTGGCAGGTGCTCGTCGTCGCGGTCGCGGCTCCGGCCGTGTCGTTCGGCATGGTCGAAATGATCTCGGTCGCGGGGCGCAGCGGCGGTGCCCCCGGCATGGCGCTCTCCCGGGCCGTCTTCGGCCAGCGGGGCAATCTGGCACCCGGTGCGCTGATCTGGGTGGCCCGCTGGGGGTGGGAGACGGTGAACGCGGTCACCGGGGCGTACGCCCTGCTGGCCGTACTCGGCCTGCTCTTCGGGGTCCGGAGCACCTCGACGCTGATCGTGGTGACGCTGCTCGCGTTCGTCGCGAGCAGCTTCGCGCTGTCGGGGCTGGGCATGCGGGCGCTGCGGCTGTGCTGCACCTGGTCCGCGTACCTCTTCGGCGGGTTCAGCGTCCTGGTCCTGGTGCACCTGGCGGGCGCGACGGCCTGGCCGGCGGTGCTGGACCGGCCGGCCGGTCCGACGTCGGCGATGATCGCGGGGATCGGCACCCTGGCGGCGGGTGGCATCAGCTGGGCGCCCACCGGGCCGGACTTCACCCGCTATCTGCCTCGCTCCTCGTCCGGGCGGGCGATGGTCGCGGCGACCGTGGGAGGCGCGGGGATCGTGTTCCTGCCGATGGTGCTGATGGGGGCGGTGATGGCGGTCGGCACCCCGGGGCTCGCCGTCACCCGTGACCCGGTCTCGTTCATCGGGGTGCTGCTGCCCGACTGGATCTCGGTTCCGTATCTGGCCGTCGCGGTGCTCGGCATGGTGCTGATCAACGCCATGTCGATGTATTCGGCCGGATTCACCGCCCAGACCCTGGGGTTCACGATCCCGCGCACCTGGGCCGTCGGCGTGAACGCGGCGATCAGTCTGTTCCTGGGATCGTTGCTGATGCTCGTGGCGAGCAGTTTCGTCGACTCGTTCGTCTCCTTCCTGAATCTGCTCGCGGTGACGTTCTCGGCATGGATCGGCGTCTTCGGCGTGGATCAGCTGCGGGGCCGCGCCTACGACCCGGTGGCACTCATGGACACCACGCCCGCCGGGGCCTACTGGTACGCGGGCGGTTTCGCGTGGACCGCGGTGGGGGCCTGGGCGGTGGGCCTGGTGGTGGGGCTGCTGTTCACGGGCGTGGAGTGGTTCTCCGGTCCGCTCGCGACGACCTGGACGGGGCGCAACGGGCTCGGCTGGGCGGTCACGGTCCTCGTCTCGGGCGGTCTGTACGCGGTACTGCCGCGGCCCCCGGCAAGGCGCCGGACCGCACCCCTACACTTCTGACGCTACGTCAGCTAAGGTCCGGCCTCGCCCAGCCCGCCCGGCAGGACCCAGGGGGACAGCGTCATGGCCTTCACCGTCGTCCGTTTCAACCTCGTCGACCCCGACGCCACCCCGGGGCCGCTCTCGGCCCGTTACCGCGCGGCGCTGGACATGGCCGCGTACGCCGACGAGCACGGCGTCGACACGGTGCAGACCGAGGAGCACCACGGGGCCGCCAACTCCTGGCTGCCGTCCCCCTTCGTCCTCGCCGGGGCCGTCTTCGGCGCCACCCGCCGGATCGCGGTCACGGTCTCCGCGGTCATCGGGCCGCTGCACGACCCGCTGCGGCTGGCCGAGGACATCGCGGTGCTCGATCTGCTGAGTGCGGGCCGGCTGGTCACGGTCGCGGGGATCGGCTACCGGCCCGAGGAGTACGAGCGGGCAGGCGTCGAGTGGGGCAGGCGGGGCCGGCTCCAGGACGAGGTGCTGGAGACGCTGCTGCAGGCATGGACCGGGGAGCCCTTCGAGTTCCGCGGCCGTACGGTCACGGTCACCCCTCGGCCGTACACCCGCCCGCATCCGCTGCTGCTGGTGGGCGGCAGCTCACGGGCGGCGGCGCGGCGGGCGGCCCGGCTGGGGCTGCCGCTGTTCCCGAGCGCGCATCTGCCGGAGCTGGAGGCGTACTACCACGAGCAGCGTGCGGAGCACGGTACGGAGGGCTTCTGCATGATGCCCGCGGCCGAGACGCCGCTGCTGCACGTGTCCGAGGACCCCGACCGGACCTGGGCCGAGTACGGCGAGCACTTCCTGCACGAGGCGCGTACATACGCCTCCTGGCAGTCCAAGGACATCCGTTCGGCCGTCCGCTCGGCGGCGACGACCGTGGCGGAGCTCCGGGACGAGGGCGTCTACCGGATCGTCACACCGCAGGAGTGCGCCGCTCTGGCCGGGGAGCTCGACAGTCTGGTGCTGCACCCCCTGTGCGGCGGCATGCCGGTCGAGGAGGGGTGGCGCAGCCTACGGCTGTACTGCGGGGCGATCGGGGGGTGAACGTGCGTACGGCCCCGTCCCGCGGGCGCGGGACGGGGCCGTACGTCTTCGAGGAGACGGGCAGCGGGGATTAACCCATCTCCTCCAGCGCCTTGCCCTTGGTCTCCTTCACGAACTTGATGACGAAGGGGATCGAGAGCGTGGCGAAGCAGGCGTAGATGATGTACGTGCCGGACAGGTTCCAGTCGGCCAGGCTCGGGAAGCTCGCGGTGATCGCCCAGTTGGCGATCCACTGCGCGGACGCGGCGACGCCGAGTGCGGCGGCGCGGATCCGGTTCGGGAACATCTCGCCGAGGAAGACCCAGACCACGACGCCCCACGAGAGGGCGAAGAAGAGCACGAAGACGTGGGCGGCGACGAGTGCGACCACGCCCTGGGTGGTGGGGAGTTTTCCGTCGACCAGGTCGGCGGAGAAGGCCCAGGCCTCGAAGGCGAGGGCGACGGCCATACCGCAGGAACCGACGAGGGCCAGCGGGCGACGGCCCACCCGGTCCACCAGGACCATCGCGATCACCGTACCGATGATGTTGATGATCGAGGTCGTGAAGGAGTAGAAGAACGAGTCGGTCGGGTCGATGCCGACCGACTGCCACAGCGTCGCCGAGTAGTAGAACGCCACGTTGATACCGACGAGCTGCTGGAACACCGACAGGCCGATGCCGACCCAGACGATGGGCAGGAAGCCGAAGCGGCTGCCGAGCAGGTCCCTGAAGCTCGACTTGTGCTCGCGGTGCATCGCGGTCTCGATCTCGGCGACCCGGGCGTCGAGGTCGATGTTCTTGCCCTCGACCTCTTCGAGGATCTGCCGGGCCCGGTCCTTCTTGCCCACGGAGATCAAGAAGCGCGGGGACTCGGGGATCGCGAACGAGAGGAGTCCGTAGAGCACTGCGGGCACGACCATCACGCCGAGCATCCACTGCCAGGCTTCGATCCCGCCGATCTTGCCGCGCTGGTCACCGTCGGCGATCTGCAGGATGCCGTAGTTGACCAGCTGGGAGATGGCGATGCCGATGACGATCGCTGCCTGCTGGAAGGAGCCGAGGCGTCCGCGGTAGGCGGGCGGGGAGACCTCTGCGATGTACGCCGGGCCGATCACCGACGCCATGCCGATGGCGAAGCCGCCGATGATGCGCCACATCGCCAGGTCCCAGAGCGCGAACGGGAGCGCGGAGCCCACGGCGCTGATGGTGAAGAGCACCGAGGCGATCTGCATGCAGCGGATACGGCCGATGCGGTCGGCGATGCGGCCGGCCGTGGCCGCGCCGATCGCGCAGCCGATCAGGGCGATGGCGATGACCTGGGCGAGCGTGCCGGAGCCGATGTCGTACCGGCTGCGGATCGCTTCGACGGCACCGTTGATCACGGAGCTGTCGTAGCCGAAGAGGAAGCCACCCATGGCGGCCGCGGCGGTGATGAAGATGACATGGCCGATGTGGTCCGGATGAGCCGCCCGGGCTCCGGACTCCGGTCCCTGCGATGTGCTGGTCACATGAACTCCTGGGGCCTGGCCGCAACGTCAGGCATGGGGGGTGAGCTCTTTAAGTGGCGCATAACTTCCGCTCTGCCACCACTTGAAGACAGAAACGACGTTGCAGAGACTATGCGTTCAAGTTATGAAGTCAACAGTGGGGTCCAGCCAGACGGGTACCCGGGAACTCGCGAAGGCTTACTTTGAAGTCTTGAAGATTCCGTGAAGGCTCAGCGCAGTCGCTGACTGATCACCTTGGACACGCCGTCGCCCTGCATCGAGACGCCGTACAGCGCGTCGGCGACCTCCATCGTCCGCTTCTGGTGCGTGATCACGATGAGCTGGGAGCTCTCCTGGAGCTCCTCCATGATCCGGATCAGCCGCTGCAGGTTGGTGTCGTCGAGCGCCGCCTCGACCTCGTCCATCACATAGAACGGGCTCGGCCTGGCCTTGAAGATCGAGACCAGCAACGCCACCGCCGTCAGGGACCTTTCCCCGCCTGACAGCAGGGAGAGCCGCTTGACCTTCTTGCCCGGCGGCCTGGCCTCGACGTCCACACCGGTCGCCAGCATGTTGTTCGGATCGGTCAGGATGAGCCGCCCCTCACCGCCGGGGAAGAGGCGCGAGAAGACACCCTCGAACTCCCTGGCCGTGTCCCGGTACGCCTCGGTGAAGACCTGCTCGACCCGCTCGTCGACCTCCTTGATGACCTGCATCAGATCGGCCCGGGTCTTCTTCAGGTCCTCCAGCTGCTCGGAGAGGAACTTGTGCCGCTCCTCCAGCGCCGAGAACTCCTCCAGAGCGAGCGGATTCACCTTCCCGAGTTGCTGATACGCCCGTTCGGCCGATTTCAGCCGCTTCTCCTGTTCGGCCCGGACGAAGGGCTTCGGCTGGTTCCGCGGGTGCTCCGGGTCCTCCGGCAGTTCCTCCCCCTCGGCAGCGGGGGACGGCGGGACGAGCTGGTCGGGGCCGTACTCGGCCGCCAGACCGGCCGGCTCCACGCCCAGTTCCTCCAGGGCCTTCGCCTCCAGCTGCTCTATGCGCAGCCGCTTCTCGGCGCCGAGAACCTCTCCCCGGTGGACCGAGTCCGTCAGCTTGTCGAGCTCGCCCTTGAGCTCGCGGCCCCGGTGGCGTTCGGCTGCGAGCTCCCGCTCCCGCTCGGCCTTGGACGCCTCGGCGGCGGCGCGCTCCTCCTGCGCCCGCACGACGGACACCTCGACGTGCGCGAGCAGCTGACGGGCGCCGGAGGCGACGGCCGATGCCACCGCGGCCTCGTGACGCAGCCGGGCACGGCGCTGCTCGACGCGGGCGCGGGCCTCGCGTTCGGCGCGGGCGCCCCGGTCCAGGGAGTCGGCGCGGCCGGCAAGGGCTTTGACCCGTTCCTCGTGCGTACGGACCTGGAGCCGGGCCTCCATCTCGGTCTGCCGGGCGTTGGCCCCGTCGGCGGCGAGCCGGTCGCGCACAGCGGTGTCCGGCTCGTCGTCCGCACCGTCCTGCGCGGCCTCCTCGGCCACCAGCAGCCGCTCGGCCAGCTCCTCGGCCTCCTCGGTCGCCCGCTCCAGGGCCTCCTGGGCGCGGGCGGCGGAGGCGGTCATCCGTTCGGCCTCCCCGGCAGCCCCGCGTGCCTGGCCGGCCAGGCGGCCGAGCTGCTGGGCCACCCCGGACTTCTCCCGCTCCGCCGCCCGGCGGCGCTCCCCCAACTCCTCGACGAGCGCCGCGCAGTCTGCCCGCCGCTGGACCGCGCTCCGCTGCGTCCCGGCCAGCTCCGCGCATCGCACGGCGAGCTCGGCCAGCTCGGCCGCCGCCTCGTCCACGGACGCCCGGACCTCCAGGAGGCTGGGCGCCCCCGGCGAGCCGCCGTGCGCGAAGTGGGCGGAGAGCACGTCCCCCTCACCGGTCACCGCCGTCAGCTCCGGGTGGGCGGCGACCAGATCCTCCGCATCCTCCAGCGTTCCCACGACCACCATGTGCCGCACCAGCCTGCGGACCGCGCCCATCAGTCCTACGGGGCCGCTGACGAGATCGGCGACGGCGGGAGCGCCCCCGCCGCCGGCGAGGGCGAGAGCGGTCATCTTCTCGACGGGCTCGGCTTCGGCTTCGGCTTCGGCCGGGCCCGGGAAGGTGGGAGACGCGGTGGGCTCCGTGGCCCGCTGTGCGGGTTCGGCGCCCTGCCCCGGGACGTGCGCGCCGCCGGTCGGTGGCGCCGGGTGGGCCTGCGCACCCTGACCGGGTACATGGCCCGTGGCATCGGATCCGCCCGGAGCGGCGCCGCCCGCGCTCCGGCCCCCACCGCCGCCGAGCAGGAGCGAGGCACGCCCCGCGTCCTGCTTGCGGAGCAGCCGGATCGCCTCCGCCGCCGTGGCCGCGTCCGTCACCGCCACCGCGTCCGCCGCCGCGCCCAGCGCCGCGGCCACCGCGATCTCGTGTCCCGGGGCCACCGTGAGCAGTTCGGCGGCCGGCCCGAGAAGACCGGCCAGCCGGTCCCGGGCGTCGAGCAGCGCACCCGTACCGTCCTTGCGGCGCAGCCCGAGGGCCAGCGCGTCATGGCGGGCCGCGACCGCGGCGCGCTCGCGTTCGGCGGTGGTGAGGTCCTCCCTGGCCGCGGAGAGAGCCCCCTCCGCCTCCCTCAGTGCGCCCCGGGCGGCCTCGTGCCGTTCGCCGAGCTCCGTGTCCCCGGCGTCCAGTCCGTCGACCTCGGACTTCAGCTGCTCGTACTCCTCCTGGGCCCGATCCGCCCGCTCCCGTGCCTCGTCGCGCGAGGCGGCCAGCCGGTCGATCTCCGACTGCGCCGAACCTGCCCGGCCGCGGGCCGCGTTGACCTGTCCGTTCAGCCGGGCGAGCCCTTCGCGGCGGTCCGCGAGCGCGCGGGCCGCGTCCTTGAGCCTGCGTTCCTCGGCCGCGAGGTCCCGTTCCAGTCCGGCCCGGTGGGACGCGGTGTCCTCCAGCGCGTGCTCCGCCGCCTCCAGCGCTGCGGTCAGTTCCGCCTCCTGCTCGCGAATCCGGGCGGCCTCGCGCTCCATGTCCTCGGGATCGCGGCCGCGCCGCTCCTCCTCGGGCGGCGCGGTGGCGCTCGTCACCCGGGCGTCGGCGAGCGAGACGGTTCCGCGTACGCGTTCCGCCAACTGCGACAGTTCGTACCAGGTCTGCTGGGCGCGCTGAAGCCGGGGCGCCAGCCGCCGTACCTCGCCCTCCAGTTCGGCCTCGCGCGCGAGGGCGGCCTTCAGTTCCGTCTCCGCCGCCTCGCGGCGCTGCTTCAGCGCGGCCTCGTCCGCGATCTCGCTGCGCAGCGCGGTGTGCAGGCGCACCAGGTCGTCGGCGAGGAGACGCAGCCGGGCATCGCGCAGATCGGCCTGGATGACGGCGGCCCGGCGGGCCACCGCGGCCTGCCGGCCGAGTGGTTTCAGCTGCCGCCGCAGTTCGTCGGTGAGGTCCTGTACACGGGCCAGGTTCGCCCCCATCGCGTCCAGCTTCCGCAGCGCCTTCTCCTTGCGCTTGCGGTGTTTGAGGACACCCGCGGCCTCTTCGATGAAGGCGCGGCGCCCCATGGGGTCCGCGTGGAGCACGGAATCCAGCTGGCCCTGGCCGACGATGACGTGCATCTCACGGCCGATTCCGGAGTCCGAAAGGAGTTCCTGGATGTCCAGCAGCCGGCAGGTGTCGCCATTGATCTGGTATTCGCTGCCGCCGTTGCGGAACATGATCCGAGTGATCGTCACTTCGGCGTACTCGATGGGCAGTGCACCATCGGAATTGTCGATGGTCAGCGATACTTCCGCCCGGCCGAGCGGCGGCCGCCCGGTGGTGCCGGCGAAGATGACATCCTCCATCTTGCCGCCGCGCAGGGATTTGGCCCCCTGCTCCCCCATGACCCAGGAGAGCGCGTCCACCACATTGGACTTGCCCGAGCCATTCGGGCCGACCACACACGTGATCCCGGGTTCGAACCGCAGGGTGGTGGCGGAGGCGAACGATTTGAAACCACGCAGGGTCAGGGCCTTGAGGTGCACGCCGCCGGACTCTACCTTTCACTCTCGGTTTCGCTGATGAAGGTGCAGGGCACATCAGACGGTAAGGGAAGGGGTGTACGTCCGGGGCGGGGCGGGCGCAGTCCGGAGGGGAAAAGAAAGAAGGGACGCCGAAGCGTCCCTTGCAAATCTTGTGCAGTGCTGCCGGATCCGGTGCAGTGCCACATCAGCAGATCCGTCGGCCTCCATGAAGGCGCGCGTGCCCGGATCAGTGACGAGGCACATGATGAGGCAGATCAAGAGCAATTGATCTTCAATGATCCGGTGACGATCCGGCGATGGTCCCGTGCGGCTGACGCGTGCAGCCCGACCGGCCCCTGGGGGCCATCGGTCAGGTCAGCGCCGGCTCCGCCTGAGGTACGTCGATGTCGATGCTGTCGAGCAGCGACTCTTGGTGCTGGGCGGCGGCATTGAGCGCGTCGTTCTCGTCCTGAATCCGTACGAGCTCGGACTCAAGATCTTGGACGCGCTGCTGAAGCCGTCGCATCTCGGCGAGGAGTCGCGGATCGGAACCGCCGACGTAACCGAGAAGCGCCTTTGCCATGATGGATGGTCCTCCACACTGAGTGACCGACCGATGCGGTGTGGGTCGTGAGGGAATCGCACCCGCGGTGTTCGGCAGTGCTCTGTGCTCACTGCTGTTCTGCTGCCAAACAGCTCTGCCGAACAGCTAAGGTGCGCGGGGATTTCAGCGTCTCACCAAAAAGTTTGACGGTCAACACGATCACACCCTGTAGAGGCGGGCGTCCCGGGGGCGCGCGGCTTGACGATCATGCGGCGCGACTCTCCAGCGGGGCCCTCAGGGGCACGGAGATCATCCTTACTGCCGCAGCCTGGCACGGCAACCGAATCTTGGCAACCATCGGGTCATTCCGCAGGTCATTTCATGTGTACGCATGACCGCACCCGTCGCCGTCACCCCCCGGCGCGCCTCGAACACGGCCCGAACACAAGCCGTGTTCCTCCCCCGCCCGGAGGTCGCCTCAGCGGATCGCGAATCCCTCGTATCCGCCCCGCGGCGTGTCCCAGATCTCAGTGACCCCGTCAACGCGCCCGGGTGTGTCGTCCGAGCGCAGCCAATCCAGCAGACGGTGGCAATTCTCACGCCCCCCTTCGGCCACAACCTGCACTCTGCCGTCGTCGAGATTGAGGGCGAATCCGGCGAGGCCGCCGATCTCCAAAGCGTTTGCCCTGGTAAACCAGCGGAACCCTACTTGCTGTACTCGACCGCGTACCCAAGCGGTGAGCCGTACATCTTCGTTCATGCCCGAACGCTAACCGGCCAATTGCTCTCGGAGCACTTCTCGGCGATTCGTCATGGCGTACAGTCCCCTCGCAATAGCTTCACTCGATCGGGTGAGCCAGGGTGCGCCGACAACGGCGTCCAGATCGTCAGAAGGGCACAGCAGATGGGACGCCACCGACGCTCCGCCGCAGCTCCCGCCGCTGAACAGCACGCGGAGGGAACCGCAGGCCGGACCCGAGACGCGCACCGCAGGAAGCGGTCCGGCATACCGGTACGTACGGGACTGCTCGGTGTCTCCGCGGCCTTGGCCGTGGGCGCCGTGGCGGTGGCCTCCGGACTGCTGCCCGGCGGCGACAACTACAACGTGAGTGGCGGCCCCGCCGCCGACCACGTGCGCTCCGAGGGAGCCCCGGACCTGCTGACGCAGGGCGGCTCCACGACCGCCCCGGCAGACCGCGAGTCCGCGTCCACCGCGGCCGACCGCGGCACCGGACGCGCCAAGGCGCCCGCGAAGTCGGGCTCCCCCGAGGCCGGCACACCGTCCGCGTCGCCCTCCCGGACGTCCGCGCCGACGAAGGCGAAGACGAGGACGAAGGAGGCAGCGGCCACGGCCACGGAGCAGGCGCGGCGCTCCGCCGCCCCGACGAAGGCCCCGGCCGCACCCGTGAAGAGCTCGGCACCGACTGCTTCCACGTCGAGCCCCGCCAAGCCGACGACCAAGGCTTCGTCCTCCGCACCGGCCGCCCGCAAGACCACCGCGCCGGCCGCCGCCACCTCGGCCCAGGCCGCGGTGCTCGCCCTGGTCAACCAGGAGCGCGCCAAGGTCGGCTGCAGTCCGGTGACCGCGAGTTCCTCACTGGCCTCGCTCGCCCAGAACTTCAGTGACGACATGGCGGCCCGCGGATTCTTCGACCACACCGACCCGGACGGACAGTCCCCGTGGGACCGCGCTTCCAAGGCCGGCGTCTCGGGTCTCGGCGGTGAGAACATCGCCCGCGGCCAGGCCGACGCCGAGGCCGTGATGGAGGCCTGGATGAACAGCGACGGCCACCGCGCAAACATTCTCAACTGCGACTACAAGACGCTCGGCGTCGGTGTCCACTTCGGATCCGGCGGCCCGTGGTGGACGCAGGACTTCGGCTTCTGAGACTCCCGGGACGCTCCTGAACAGCGCCTCGTCCCGCATCACCACCCGCTCCGGCCTCGTACGCCCCACTCGCTCACCCACGGATTGCGCAACCCCGTGGAAAGCGCTGTGCGGGCGTACGCTGGTTTTCATGGAAGAGACCGGCAGCAGCGCACCGGGCGAGTGCGGCCCGGACGGCACCCTCCCCTTCGACGTGTTCTCCCGGAAGTGCCCCTCGCGCGGCACCCTGGAGCACGTCACCGGGCGCTGGGGCAGTCTGACGCTCGGCGCGCTGTACGAGAGCAGCCTCAGGTTCAACGCGTTGCGGCGCCGGGTCGACGGGGTGAGCGAGAAGATGCTCTCCCAGACGCTGCATGCGCTGGAGCGCGACGGACTGGTGCACCGCGAGGCGCAGCCGGTCAATCCGCCACGCGTCGACTACGAGCTCACGCCCCTCGGGCGGCAGGTCGCCGGGCAACTGCTCGGCCTCATTCAGCTCGTCGAGGGCCGGATGCCCGAGGTCCTCACGGCACGCGCCCAGTACGACGGGGCCCACGCAGACCGCGTCTGAGGCTCTACGGGCGCGGCGGCCGCTGGCAGCGGGGGCAGAAGTAGCTCGACCGGTTCATCCAGGCGCGGCGCCGCATCGGCGTACCGCAGCGATGGCAGGGCTCGTCCTCGCGCCCGTAGGCATCGAGCGAGCGGTCGAAGTAGCCCGACTCGCCGTTCACGTTCACGTAGAGGCTGTCGAAGCTCGTGCCGCCCTGCGCGAGCGCCGCGTTCATCACGTCGCGGACATGGCCGAGCAGCTCGGCCGACCTGGGGCGGGTGAGGGTTGCCGTCGGCCGGTCGTAGTGCAGCTTGGCGCGCCAGAGCGCCTCGTCCGCGTAGATGTTGCCGACGCCGCTGATCAGTGACTGGTCGAGCAGAGCGCGCTTGACCGTCGTTCGGCGAAGTCGCAGCGCGGTGTGGAACGCGGCGTCGTCGAAGGCCGGGTCCAGTGGGTCGCGTGCGATGTGGGCGATGATGTCGGGCAGCCCCTCGCCGGTGTTCTCGTGGAGGGAGAGCCCGCCGAAGGTGCGCTGGTCGACGAAGCGCAGTTCGGTGCCCACGGTGTCGTCGAAGCGGATCCTGATCCGCAGATGCTTCTCGTCGGGTGTCCCCTCGGGCTGTACGAGCAGCTGACCGCTCATGCCGAGGTGGCCGAGCATCGAGGTGGCCGCGTCGTCGAGCGGCACCCACAGGTACTTGCCCCGGCGCATGGCCGTGCCCAGGCGGACACCGCCGAGCCGGGCCGCGAAGTCCGCGCCGCCCGCGAGGTGCCGGCGGACCGCGCGCGGGTGCAGGACCTCGACCTCGCCGACGGTGCGCCCGGCGACCCAGCGCTCGAGCCCGCGCCGGACGACTTCGACCTCGGGCAGCTCGGGCACGGTGTCGCTCCTGAATCAATCGGTGGCTGGATCTGCTTGCGGACAGAGAGAACCCCCCGGTGCGCTGGGCACCGGGGGGTTCTCGGGGTCAGGCAGGAGCAACGTCCGTGGACGCCGGGTCGGCAGGGGTGTCGGCGGCCCCTCCGTCGGCCGCGGACTTCTCCGCTGCCTCCCGTGCTTCCGCGGCGGCGCTGATCTCGCGCCAGGCGGACTCGGCCGCCTGCTGCTCCGCTTCCTTCTTGCTACGGCCGGTGCCGGTGCCGTACGAGACACCACCGACGCGAGCAGCAGCAGTAAAGGTCTTCTCGTGGTCCGGGCCGGTCTCCGTGACGAGGTACTCGGGGACACCGAGGCTCTCGCTCGCGGTGAGCTCCTGGAGACTGGTCTTCCAGTCCAGGCCGGCACCGAGGTTCGAGGACCTGTCGATCAACGGGTCGAAGAGCCGGTGAACCAGCTCCGAGGCCGCGTCGAGGCCCTGATCGAGATAGACCGCACCGATCACCGCTTCAAGGGTGTCGGCAAGGATGGACGCCTTGTCCCGGCCACCCGTGCCCTCTTCACCTCGGCCGAGCCGGATGAAGGAGCCGAGTTCGAGGCCGCGGCCCACTTCCGCAAGCGCACGCGAGTTGACCACCGCGGCCCGCAATTTGGCCAGCTGGCCTTCAGGCAGGTCGGGGTGAGTGCGGTACAGCGTGTCCGTGACCACCAGTCCGAGCACCGAATCCCCGAGGAATTCGAGCCGCTCGTTCGTGGGCAGACCGCCGTTCTCGTACGCGTACGAACGATGGGTCAGCGCACGCACCAGAAGGGCGGACTCGAGGTGGTACCCGAGCCGCCCTTCCAGAAGCGTGTGGGACGAGGCTGTGTTGACGTTGTCTGCCTGCTTCTTGGCGTGGGACAACTCAG
Source organism: Streptomyces sp. NPDC005761 (assembly GCF_040630635.1). NCBI lineage: Bacteria > Bacillati > Actinomycetota > Actinomycetes > Kitasatosporales > Streptomycetaceae > Streptomyces > Streptomyces sp. NPDC005761. The sequence continues at coordinate 152,242 of NZ_JBEXXX010000013.1, forward strand.
ACATCGGGCCTCTCACCAGCCGCTCAGACCTCGAGGACCTGGCGCTTGTTGTACGTGCCGCAGCTGGGGCACGCGATGTGCTGCAGCTTCGGCTCCTGGCAACGCTCGCACGAAACCAGGGTGGGGACCGCAGCCTTCCACTGCGACCGGCGGTGGCGCGTGTTGCTGCGCGACATCTTCCGCTTCGGAACAGCCACGGCTACTTCTCCTGCTTCTCGTCGACGCCGGGATCGGCGCCGCCCATGTTGTCCTTCTCGCCGTCCTGAACGGTCTCGGCGAGTCCTTGCAATGCCGCCCATCGAGCATCGACGACATCGTGGTGGTGGCCCGGGTTCTCGTCCAGCCTGATTCCGCATTCGGAACACAGACCGGAACAGGTCTCCGTGCACACCGGCTGCATCGGCAGTGCGAGCACCACCGCATCACGCAGCACTGACTCGAGGTCGAACAAGCCGTCCTCGAGGAAGAACCTGTCCTCGTCGTCCTCGGCGTCGTCGACCGGGTCCGCGGCCTTGCTGCGGTTCCGGTCATCGGCGTCAGGGTACGAGAACATCTCCTGGAAATCCGCCTCCACCTGAAGGGTGAGCGGCTCCAGACACCTTACGCACTCCCCCTCGGCGGATGCACGGGCGGTGCCTGTGACAAGCACACCTTCCATGACCGATTCGAGGCGGACGTCCAGCTCCACCGGTGCGCCTTCCGGCACACCGATGACCCCGTCGATACCGAGGTCCTTGGGGGCTTCCGCCGAGCGGGTCAGCCGCTTGAGGGCACCGGGACGCCGACCCAGCTCGTGCGTATCGAACACGAGGGGGTTTCGGTGGTCGAGGTGGCCGTTCAGGGCTTCTCCTGCTTTCAAATCGTGCGCATCACGCATGGTGTGGGTGGGCCGACCGGTTCGGAGTCGAAGCGGGCAGCCGGGATCGCGGACATACGCGCGACCGAAGAGCCAGGATACTGGACACATCGCCCAGCTCCCAATCCGGCCCTGAACCAGCACCGGGGCCGGCCCCCGGGAGCGCTCAGCGCTCCTGTTCGTACCGGCGGAGCTGCTCCAGGTCGATCATGCTGGTGTCGAACAGACTGGTCTCGTCCAGCGCGCCTTCGCCGTGCTGCTGAGCCTGCACCGGCTGCTGCCAGGCGTCGTAGCCCTGCGCCGGCATCGGGACCTGGACCTGGTTCGGGTCGTAGCCCTGCTGCTGATACCCCGCGTACGGATCGGACTGCTGCTGGTAGCCGGCGTAGGGGTCGGGCTGCTGGGGCTGCGCCTGGTAGGCGTCCTGCGGCTGCTCCTGGTACGCGTACGTCTGGGCGTACTGCGGCTCCGGCTGCGCCGGGTACTGCGGCTCGCTGTGCTGCTGCTGGGGCACCTGGAGCGGTTCCGGGGTGGCGAGCCCGGCCAGACCGGCCCAGTGGTCCTCGTCACTGGTGTGGCCCTGGTTGCCCGCGGCGTCCTGGGCCGCCATGTGCGCGCCGAGGTCGTCGGTGGCGACCCTGCCGTGCAGCTTCTGGCGGCCGCGGCCGACGGCCTCCAGGGTCTTGGCGAGCACCGCCTCGAAGGCGCCGAGCTTGGTGTCCACGTACTCGTCGGCCCGGCGCTGGAGCGTGGCCGGGTCGGCACTGCGCTCGGGGGCCTCGGCGAAGTCCGGATCCTCGTAGCCCTGCTCGTCGAAGCCCTGGCCCCGGCCGAGGAGCTTCTCGCGGCCCCGGTCGACCGAGCCGATCGTCTTGGTGAGGACGACCTCGAAGTTGGCGAGCTTGCTGTCGACGTACTCGTCGGCCTCGGCGCGGACCTCCTCGGCGTCCCTGCGGGCCTCACCGAGGATCCGGTCGGCCTCGGCCTGGGCCTGCCGGGCGATCTCCGTGCCGGAGATGAGCGAGCCGCGCTCGGCGTGGGCGCTCTCGATGATCCGGCCGGCCTCCTGACGGGCCTGCTCGACGAGCTGCTCGTGGCCGCCGATGACCTCCGCGGCCTGGGCGAGCGAGCCGGGCAGGGCCTCGCGCACCACTTCGAGCATCGAGAGCAGTTCGGCGCGGTTGACCACGCAGGACGCCGACATGGGCATGGACCGGGCGTTCCCGACCGCTTCGACGATCTCGTCGAGCTTCTTCTGCACGTCCACCGTGTGCTCGCCACTCTCTACTGCCGATTGGAGACGGACGGGACGACTGTACGGCCAGTCGGCGCCCACCCGACACCTGGTGACGGACTGTCAGCGCCTCACTGCTGAGCGAGGCGTTCCGTCAGTGCCTCGTGGACCAGGGGCGGCAGCAGGTGCGAGACGTCTCCGCCCCAGGTCGCCACCTCCTTGACCAGGGAGGACGACAGGAAACTGTAGGTCGGGTTGGTCGGCACGAAGAGCGTTTCGACACCCGAGAGCCCGTTGTTCATCTGGGCCATCTGGAGCTCGTAGTCGAAGTCGCTTACGGCCCGCAGGCCCTTCACGATCGCCGGGATGTCGCGCTGCTTGCAGAAGTCGACCAGCAGCCCGTGGAAGGCCTCGACCTGGACGTTGCCGAAGTCCGAGGTGACCTGGCGGATCATCTCGATCCGCTCGTCGACCGTGAACAGGCCCTTCTTGGACTGGTTGATCATCACCGCGACATGTACGACGTCGTACAGCTTCGAGGCGCGGCCGATGATGTCGAGATGTCCATTGGTGATGGGGTCGAACGACCCCGGGCAGACGGCGCGGCGCAACTTGATTCCCTCGCTCTCCGGTCCGGTCATCGTGCGTCTTCGCACGTAGCGGCGGCGCGACCGTACCAAAGCGTTCCCTCGCCGTAGCGACGGGCCCGCAATGGCTCGAATCCCTTGGGCCAGTTGAATTCTCCGCCTCTGGTGCTGCGTTCTACCGTGACGAGCGCATCGCCTGTGAGCCACCCCTGGGCACGGAGTGTGAGCAGGATCTCGCCAAGATCGTCGTCCGTCACGGCGTAGGGAGGGTCGAGGAAGACCACGTCGTACGGGTCCGCGGGGGCAGGTCCTGTCACGATCTGTTCCGCTTTGCCGGCGCGGACCTCCGCGCCGGGCAGGCCCAGGGTGCGGACGTTGTCCCGGACGGTGCGGACGGCCTTGGCGTCGGCCTCGACGAGCAGCGCGTGGACCGCTCCGCGGGAGAGCGCTTCGAGGCCGACGGCTCCCGAGCCCGCGTAGAGGTCGGCGATCCGGATGCCGTCGAGGGTGCCGAGGAGCGCCTGCCAGGTGGAGAAGAGGCCCTCGCGCGCGCGGTCGGAGGTGGGGCGGGTGCCGGTGCCGGGCGGGACGGCCAGGCGGCGTCCGCCGGCCACGCCTGCGATCACGCGGGTCATGGGTGTCTGATCCTCGGGTCGGGGGCGGCGCGCAGGGTGCTGCGGGCGCCGTGCCACCCACGATATGGCGTCGGGGCGGACAGGGCTCCCGCGGATCCCGCACCCCGCGAGCGCGTCACCCCTTGTCGAGGTACTCCTCGCGGTCCTTGTCGAGCAGGGCGTCCAGGGCGATGCGCAGTTCGGGCAGGTGCTCCAGATCCGGGTCGGCGGCCACGACCGTGACGGCTTCCTGGCGGGCGGCGGCGATGACCTCCTCGTCGTCGATGACGCTCAGGACCCGGAGCGAGGAGCGGACCCCGGACTGGGCCTGTCCGAGGACGTCGCCCTCGCGCCGCTGCTCGAGGTCGATCCGGGAGAGCTCGAAGCCGTCGAGGGTGGCGGCGACCGCGGAGAGGCGGGCGCGGGCGGGGCTCGCCTCGTGGGCCTCGCTGACCAGCAGGCAGAGGCCGGGAGCGGATCCTCGGCCCACCCGGCCACGCAGCTGGTGCAGCTGGGAGACGCCGAACCGGTCGGCGTCCATGATCACCATCGCGGTGGCGTTGGGGACGTTCACCCCGACCTCGATGACGGTGGTGGCGACCAGGACGTCGACCTGGCCCGCGGCGAAGCGGCGCATCACGTCGTCCTTGTCGTCGGGGTGCATCCTGCCGTGCAGCACCTCGACGCGCAGACCGCTCAGCGGTCCCTTGCCGAGCTGTTCGGCGATCTCCAGGACGGCGAGCGGAGGACGCTTGTCCCCCTCCTCCTTCTCCTCGGCGGCCTTCTTCTTCCCCTTCTTCTTGGCGGCGTCGTCCTCGTCGTCGCCGATGCGGGGGCAGACCACATAGGCCTGGTGGCCGTTCTCCACCTCTTCGCGGACCCGTTCCCAGGCGCGGCTCAGGAAGTGGGGCTTGTCCTTGGCGGGGACGACATGGCTGGCGATCGGCGAGCGGCCGGCCGGCAGCTGGTCCAGGACGGACGTCTCCAGGTCACCGAAGACGGTCATCGCGACCGTCCGGGGGATGGGGGTGGCGGTCATGACGAGCAGATGCGGCGGCTGCCTGCCCTTGGAACGCAGGGCGTCGCGCTGCTCTACCCCGAAACGGTGCTGCTCGTCGACGACGACCAGTCCCAGGTCGTGGAACTGCACCTTGTCCTCGATCAGCGCATGCGTCCCGATGACGATCCCGGCCTCTCCGGTGACCAGGTCGAGCAGGGCCTGCCGACGGGCCGCCATGCCCATCGAACCGGTGAGCAGCACCACCTTCGTGCCCTGGTCGGCGCCGCCGAGCATGCCGCCCTCGGCGAGCTCCCCCATCATCTCGGTGACGGACCGGTGGTGCTGCTGGGCGAGGACCTCGGTGGGCGCGAGCATGGCGGCCTGTCCCCCGGCGTCGACGGTGCCCAGCATGGCGCGCAGCGCGACCATCGTCTTCCCCGATCCGACCTCCCCCTGGAGCAGCCGGTGCATCGGGTGCTCGGTCGCCAGGTCGTCGAAGATCTCCTTGGAGACCTTGACCTGGCCGTCGGTGAGGGTGAACGGCAGTTTGGCGTCGAAGGCGTCGAGGAGTCCCCCGGGGACCGGTCCCCGGGCGACGGCGGGCAGCTGGGTGTCCGCGTATCTGCGGCGGGCCAGGGCGACCTGGAGGACGAAGGCCTCGTCCCACTTCAGCCGGTCCTTCGCCGCGGCGACGTCGTCCTTGGTCTGCGGCCGGTGGATCTTCAGCAGTGCCTCGGGCAGCGGGGTGAAGCCACGGCCTTCGCGCAGCGCGGCCGGGAGCGGGTCCACGGCCTCCCGGGCGCTGGGCAGCACCGCGTCGACCGCCTTGGCGATGCGCCAGGAGTCGAGCTGTTTGCAGGCGGGGTAGATCGGCAGCAGCCGGCCGGCGAACGCGTCCACGGCCTCGGTCGCCTCGGCCTCGTCGGCGGACTCGGCGTCCAGCAGCTGGTACGTGGGGTGGGCCAGCTGCATCTTGCGGTTGAAGACGGAGACCTTGCCGGCGAACATGGCCCGCCGCCCCGGGAGCAGCTCCTTGTGCGGCTTGTGGACGCCGTGCCCGAAGAAGACCAGCTGGAGCCGGCCGTGGCCGTCGGTGAGCGTCACTTCGAGGCGCTTGCCCCGGCCGCCGTTGAACGTCATCACCCGGGCGTCGTCGACCTGGGCGACGACCGTCACGTGCTCGTCGAGCGGGAGGTCGGTCAGCGCCGTGAGCCGGCCGCGCTCCTCGTACCGCCGTGGGTAGTGGTGGAGGAGATCACCGACCGTGTGCAGGTCGAGGTGCTCGGCCATCACCTTCGCGGTGGCGCCACCGAGCAGCTTCTTGAGGGGTTCGTCGAACGCAGACACGCGATCCATTGCACACCACGCCACTGACAGTTGTCCGAGGGGCGCCACCGGGCCGCGATAAGTCCTGGTCAGAATCGTGCCCGCAACCCTAGGATCGGCTCCCCCGCTTCTCGTTCGCGATCACCCATCGAGGGATCGCCCGACCCGCGCTGTCGCAAGTCCCCCCACCGGCGCTGCGACGATGACATCTGAGACCTCAGCGAATTCCGCGCCCACCGAGTCCGCCGCCGTCCAGGAGCCGCACACCTTCCAGGTGGATCTGCGCGGACTGGTCGACCTTCTCTCCCATCATCTCTACTCCTCTCCCCGCGTCTATCTGCGCGAGCTGCTGCAGAACGCGGTGGACGCCGTCACGGCCCGCCGTGCGGGGCAGCCCGACGCCCCCGCTCTGGTGCGGCTGTACGCCGAGGGCGGCCGGCTGCGTGTCGAGGACAGCGGCATCGGGCTGACCGAGACCGATGTGCACAGCCTGCTCGCCACGATCGGCCGCAGCTCCAAGCGGGACGGGGCCGAGGGGCTCGCCTCGGCGCGGGCGGAATTCCTCGGCCAGTTCGGCATCGGGCTGCTGGCGTGCTTCGTCGTCGCGGCCGAGATCCGGGTGGTGAGCCGCTCCGCGCGGACGCCCGGTGCGCCGCCGGTGGAGTGGTGTGCCCGTGACGACGGTTCGTACACCGTCCGCACGCTTCCCGACAGTGCGCGCCCGGAGCCCGGCACCACCGTGCACCTGACGGCCCGGCCGGGCAGCGCCCAGTGGCTGTCCGAGGAGCGGGTCCTCGCGCTGGCCCGGGATTTCGGTTCGCTGCTGCCCTACGACGTGCGGGTCGGCGAGGTGGCCGTCACCGGTCTGCCGGCGCCGTGGGACCGGGCGTACGCGAGTCGGGCAGGGCGGCGGGTGGCGCTGGCGCGCCACTGCCACGAGCAGTTCGGCTTCACGCCGCTCGACACGATCGATCTCGATCTGCCGCTCGCCGGGATCCGCGGGGTGGCCCACGTCCTGCCGTCCGCCGTCAGTCCGGCGCAGCGCGCGGGTCACCGGGTCCATCTGAAGGGCATGCTGCTGACGGACCGGGCGGACGAGCTGCTGCCGGAGTGGGCGTTCTTCGTACGGTGCGTCATCGACACGGACAGTCTGCGGCCCACCGCCTCGCGGGAGGCGCTGTACGCGGACGAAACCCTCTCCGCGGTGCGGGACGCGCTGGGCGAGCGCATCAGGGACTGGCTCACGGGGCTGGCGGCGGGCGAACCCGAGCGGCTGGCGGAGTTCCTGTCCGTGCACCACCTGGGGGTGAAGTCGCTCGCCCGGCACGACGGCGCCATGCTGCGCACGATGCTGCCGTGGCTGCCGTTCGAGACGACGGACGGCCGGCTGTCGCTGGAGGAGTTCGCCCGGCGCCATCCGGTGGTGCACTTCACCCGGACCGTGGAGGAGTTCCGGCAGGTCGCGCCGATCGCCTCCGCGCAGGGCATCGGGGTGGTCAACGGCGGCTACACGTACGACACCGAGCTCGTCGAGCGGCTGCCCGCGGCCCGGCCGGGGACGGTGGTCGCGGAGCTGGACGCCGACACGGTCACCGCGCACCTGGACTCCGTGGACCCGCAGGAGGAGCTGGCGCTCGGCGCGTTCCTCACGGCGGCGCGCGCCAGGCTGGATCCGCTCGGCTGCGATGTGGCGGTGCGCGCCTTCCATCCGCTGACGGTGCCGGCACTGCACCTGGACGACCGCTCGGCCCGCCACGAGCAGGCGCGTGCCGAGGCCGAGGAGCAGGCGGACGACCTGTGGGCGGACATCCTGGGCTCGCTGCGCGGCAGCGCGCCACGGGCCCGGCTCGTCCTGAACCATCTCAATCCGCTGATCCGCCGGATCAGTTCGCTGGACAGCGAGGAGCTGGCGGTGACCGCGACGGAGGCGTTGTACGGGCAGGCGCTGCTGATGGCGCAGCGGCCGCTGCGGCCCGCCGACTCGGCGCTGCTGAACCGGGCGTTCCTCGGCCTGCTGGAGTGGGCCACGCATCCCGCCGCTCCGGGGCACTCCCCCGCGAACCCTCAGGAGGACGGCCGATGAGCACCGATGCGGCGACCATCCGCCAGGCGTTGCGGGACAACCAGGAGGAGCCGGAGGGGCCCGCGCGGAACGCCCGTGCGGAGCGGCTGCTGGCCGGGGCGGAGCAGAGCGGGGACGCGGCGCTGCTCGTCGAGGCGCTCGTCCATCAGCTGCAGGTCTACAACTACAGCTCCGAGAAGGACAAGATGTTCGTCCCGTTCGCGCGGCTGCTGCGGCTGTGGGACGAACGGCCGGGCGACTTCGACCCGTTCATGACCCACCATCTGTTCTGGATGTTCAAGTGGGTCTCCAGCTCCATGGTCGACCAGCCGCACATCCCGCTGGCCGCCATCGAGAAGTGGCAGGGCGAGATGGAGCGCCGCTACCGGCTGGCGGGGCATTCCGAGCGGGCGGTGCGCCAGGGCGAGCTGGAGATCGCCCGGCACCTGGGCGATCTGGAGCGGGCCGGGCAGGCGTACACCGCCTGGCAGGCGGCGGACCGGGACCGGATGGCCAACTGCCACGCCTGCGAGCTGCACGAGCAGGGGAACTGGCAGGCGCTGCGGGGGCTGGACGAGGAGGCGCTGACGGCCTGGTCGCCGGTGCTGGAGGGTGAGCACGTCTGCGCACACGAGCCGCATGCGGTGCTGGCCGCCTCCTTGCTGCCGCTCCTGCGGACCGGCCGTGCGGAGCAGGCCCGCGCGCATCACCTGCGCGGGTACCGGATGGTGCGGCCGATGGAGAGCATGCGGTACTCGGTCGCCCTGCACGTCGAGTTCTGTGCGCTGACCGGCAACGAGCCGCGCGCGCTGGAGATCCTGGCGGACCGGCCCGCGTACTTCACCGACAGCGGGAACCCCGGCAGCCTGATGGACTTCCTGACGGTCACCGCCGTGCTGATGGACCGGCTGACCGAGCTGGGGCACGGCGCCCAGCCGGTACCGGGCCCGGCCGGTACGGACTGGACCGCGGCGTTGCTGGCAGTTGAGGCGCGGACCCAGGCACTGGCTCTGGCTGCCCGCTTCGACACCCGCAACGGCAACGGCCACGTGGGCGCGCAGGTGCGCGAACGTCTGGCGCGCCGCCCGCTGCTGGACCGGCTGCCGCTCGGGGTACGGGCCGTCCCGCTCGCGGCACCGTCCGAGGCCCCGGCGCCTGCCGTGCGCCCTGCCGCGACCGGCCCCGCGGCGGACCTGGCGGGCCTGCTGGCCGAGGCGCACCGGCTCTCGGACGCCGGGCATCCGGACGCCCGGGCCGCCTGGCGGGCGGTCGCCGAGCGAGCCGGGGAGGCAGGGGGTGAGGCGGACGCGCTGAGCGCCCACGACCGGGCGAGCGTGGAGGACCACCGCGCGATGAGCCCCTCACTGCCGCCCGCGGAGGCTGCGGAGGCCTTCCGGACGGCCGCCCGGCTCTACGAGGAGGCCGGAGACCGAGGCGAGGCCGTCGCGGCACAGGCCAGGCGCGCCTTCCTCCGGTCGACGGAGGAGGGCGCGGCCGACGAGGCACTGGCGGAGATCGCGCCGCTCGTGGAACTGGTCCGGGCCCTGCACGCGGAGGGCCTCGCCACGGGCCGGCAGGTGAGCGGTGTGCTGGTCTGCCGGGCCCGGGCCCACCAGCAGCGGATGTTCCAGGCCGCGGACGAGGAGTCGACGGCAGCGGCGGTCGCCGCGCTGGAGCAGGCGGCCCGGGAGGTGCTCGCGTTCGCCGAGCCCCTGCTCGGACGGGACGAGGTGGCCACCAGGGTCTCGGAGGCTCTGGGCTTCCTCGCGGACGTCTCGGCGTACCGCGGCGACGGTCCGGCGGCGGCTGAACTGTACGGGCGGGCGGCGGCCGTGGTGAACGCGGCGCAACAGCCGTGGTACGCCGTCGAGTACGAGGCCAGGACGGCACGGATCGCCGCGCAGCTGGACGACCACGAGACGGCGGAGCGGGCCGCGCGGAAGGCCCTGGAGCACGGCAGTACCTCGCTGTCCGCCGCGGGGCGGGCCCGGCTGCATCTGATACTCGCCGAAGTGCTCGGCGCGACGGGCCGGTTCGACGAGGCCACCGGGCACGCCCTCGACTCGGCGCACTGGGCGGACGAGGCGGGCGAGAGTGCCACGCTGGGGGCGCATGCCCGGCACCAGCTCGGCGGCTGGCTGCTCCGGCTGGGGCGCGCGGCGGAGGCGGCGGCCGTTCTGGAGGCGGTACTGCCGGATCTCTCGGCCGAGGAGCACGGGGACGGCATGGTCGTCCAGACGCTGTGGTGGCTCGGCGACGGGCTGTCCACGCTCGGTGAACCGCGGGCGGCCGCGGAGCACTGGCTGCGGGCGGCGGACGTCGCGCGCGCCTGGCCGGAGCAGCACGACCACGCGATGCTCGCCCAGCTCGCCGGCCAGGCTCTGTACCGGGCCGAACTGAACCAGGAGGCCGAGCGGGCGTACGAGCGGGCCGGGGAGCTGTGGCGGGCGCTCGGTGACGTGCCCGCGCTGGCAAGGACGTTGCGGGTGCGGGCCTGGATCGCGATTCGGGACGGTCTGCCGGGACTCGGCGCGGCACGGGCGTTCATGGCCGAGGCGGAACGGGAGTGCGAGGGCCCGCTGCTGCGGGCGGATCTCGCGGACACGTACCGCCAGACCGCCGAACTGCTCGCCCACGCGTGCGAGGGCGACCCGGGGGAGGCCGCGGACGATCCGGCGCGGCTGGCGTACGAGGAGGCGCTCGGTTACGTCGACCGGGCGGCGGCGGCCTTCGACGAGGCCGGCCCCGAACACCTCGACCGGCGTACGGCCGCCGGCCTGATGGCCGCCTGGCTCGAGGCGGACCTGGGCCGTGCGGACGCGGCGCTGAGGCGGGCCGCGGAGGTGCTCGCGGCGTACGAGGGGGTGCCGGCGGGCACGGACGGGACGGTGGACGCGCGACGGTCGGAGGTGGAGTCGGTGCGGGGGTACGTGGCGGGGGCGTAGCCCCGCTCGTCCGGACGGGGCGCCTCGTCCTCGGTCGCCGGACGGGCCCGGCCCCGTCCGACGATCGAGAACACGCGGCGGCGGTGTTACTCCACGCCGATCAGCAGCGGAGCGCACTGGTGGCCGCCGCGGTAGACCACCGTGTCCACCGCCAGGTAGCCCTCGCGGACGTGTTCCTCCAGGGCGTCGGCCAGGGTGCCGGGGACGTCCTCGCCGAGGACCAGCGTGACGAGTTCGCCGCCCGCCGCCAGCATCCGGTCCAGCACCTTGCGGGCCGTTTCCGGGACGTCCTCGCCGATGACGGCCACATCGCCGTCGATCAGGCCCAGGATGTCGCCGGTTTGGCAGATGCCCGCCATGGTCCAGGACTGCCGTTCGGCGACGGCCAGTTCGGCGTAGCGGGTGGCGCCGGCTGCCGCGGTCATCGCGACGACGTCCTCGTCGAAGCTGCGGTCCGGTTCGTGGACGGCCAGGGCCGCGATGCCCTGGACGGCGGCCCGGGTGGGGATGAGGGCGACCCGGATGCCTTCGGTCCGGGCCTGCTCGGCGGCGGCCGCCGCGGTGTGGCGCAGGTCTCCGTCGTTGGGCAGGAGCACCACCTCGCGGGCGTGCGCGCGGCGGATGGCGTCGACGAGTTCGCCGCTGGCCGGGGGCTCACCCGGCCTCGCGAGCACCGTCGTCGCACCGGCCTCCGCGCACAGGCCGCCGAGGCCGTCGCCGGGGACGACCACGACGACGGCGCGCTGGGCGGGTTCGGGGCGGGCGTGCACCCGGTCCGCGGCGAAGTGGGTGATCCGGATGCGGTACGGCCGCCCGGCCTCGACACCGGCCTCCACCGCCGCTCCCGCGTCGTCGACGTGTACATGGACGTTCCACAGCCCGTCGCCGCCGACCACCACGAGGGAGTCTCCCAGCCCGTCGAGCCGGACCCGCAGCCGTTCCACGGCCTCGTCGTCGGCCTCCAGCAGGTAGATGACCTCGAAGGCCGGTCCGTCCTGCGGGTCGTCGCCCGCGGGACAGTCCGCGCCGGCGACGTGCGCGGGGGGCAACGTGGGCACCCGTTCCGGGGCCCGGCCCGAGACCGCCTCGACGAGCGCGCCGAGCACCGCCACGAGTCCCCGTCCGCCCGCGTCGACGACCCCGGCCCGGCCGAGGACGGCGAGCTGCCCGGGGGTCGCGTCCAGGGCCGTCCGCGCCCCTTCGTACGCCGCCCGCACCACCGCGGGCGCGCCTGCGCCGTCCGCCACCCGCGCCGCGGCTGCGGCGGCCTCGGCGGCCACGGTCAGGACCGTGCCCTCGACGGGGTGGGCGACCGCCTCACGGGCCGACGTCGCCGCTCTGCTGAGCGCGAGGCGCAGCCGGCCGGCGCCCGCTCCTTCGGCCAGGACCCCGGCCATACCACGCAGCAGTTGCGCCAGGATCGTGCCGGAGTTCCCGCGGGCCCCGATCAGCGCCCCGTGCGCCATGGCACGTACCGCGTCGGCCGTGGAGGGCACCGAGGTGCCGGTCTCGTGGGCGGCGAAGACCGCCTCGACGGCTGCCGCCGCGGATTCCACGGTCAGGTAGAGATTGGTTCCCGTGTCGCCGTCGGCGACGGGATACACGTTGATCGCGTCGATGGCCTCGCGCTCGCGGCCCAGTGCGTCCAGCGCCAGTGAGCACCAGGTACGCACCGCGACGGCGTCCAGGTCGTCGGCGGTCTGCGGCACCTGATGGTCCTCCTCGAAACGCGTACCGGGGCGGCGGGCTGCACCGCAGAGTAGCCCCGGCCGGCGGCCGGGACGGGCCCAGGGGCGGGGCGGGCGGCTGTGGACCCATGGTAGTTTCGTATCTCCGACGCAGCCGTTGTATGCTGCTTCGGTTGCCCGACGAGAGTCGGGAACATTCCCCCGGTACCGCCACTTCAGTCAATGAATCCGGCGTGCCGGAATTCACTGTAAGTGCATCTGAAGTTTTGGAGTGACCCGTGGCTGCCAACTGCGACGTTTGCGGCAAGGGGCCGAGCTTCGGCAACAGCATTTCGCACTCGCACCGCCGTACGTCCCGTCGCTGGAATCCCAACATCCAGCGCGTGCGTGCCGTGGTCGGGCGGACGCCGAAGCGGCTCAACGTCTGCACCTCGTGCATCAAGGCCGGCAAGGTCGCGCGCTGACGTTCCCGTCGTAGCGCAGCCCTACCGGTTGCCCAAAAAGCCGGTCCACCTCGGTGGACCGGCTTTTTGCTGTGCTCTTCCGGGGGGAGCGGATCAGCGGGCGTCCCGCAGTCGCCACCCGTGGTCGACCGGGCCGATCCCCGACCCCAGCGGGAAGCCCGCCGCGATCGCGCCGGTGACGTAGACCTTGGCGGCCCGCACCGCCGTGGGCACGTCCTGGCCGCGGGCCAGTCCGCAGGCGATGGCGGAGGCGAGGGTGCAGCCCGTGCCGTGGGTGTGGCGGTTGTCGTGGCGAGGAGCGCGCAGCCAGTGCTCCTCGATGCCGTCCGTGAGGAGGTCCACGGGCTCGCCCGGCAGGTGCCCGCCCTTGACGACGACCCAGCGCGGCCCGTAACCGAGCAGTGCGGACGCCGCCTGCCGCATTCCGGCCTCGTCGGTGACCGTGATGCCGGTGAGCTGCGCCACTTCGTCGAGGTTCGGGGTCGCCACGGTCGCGACGGGCAGCAGCTTCGTCCGGACCGAGTCGAGTGCTTCGGCGGCCAGCAGCGGATCTCCGTGCTTGGAGACGCCGACCGGGTCGACGACGGCGGGGGCGTCCGTCCCGGCCAGGAGCGCGGCGACGGTCTCGACGAGCAGCGCCGACGACAGCATGCCGGTCTTGACGGCGCTCACGCCGATGTCGTCCACGACGCTGCGGTACTGGGCGCGTACGGCGTCCGCGGGCAGTTCCCAGGCACCCTGCACGCCGAGCGAGTTCTGGGCGGTGACGGCGGTCAGCACGCTCATGCCGTGGACGCCGTGCGCCAGCATCGTCTTCAGGTCGGCCTGGATGCCGGCACCGCCGCCGGAATCGGATCCGGCGACGGTGAGCACTCGGGGCGGTACGGCGGAGGAGGGTATGGGCATACGCCGCAATCTACTGGGCGTCCTCGATGTCGCCGAAGTGGTCCCACCCGCTCTTGCTGGTCCAGGGCGCCCCGTCGACCGTCACCTGCGGCAGCGCCGAGGGGTTGAGGACCTCTCCGATCACCTTCCAGCGGGCCGGCAGCTTCACGTCGGACGGGAACGTCGCGACGATCGCGTGGTCCTCGCCGCCGGTGAGCACCCACTGGAGCGGGTCCACGCCGACGGCCTGCCCGATGTCGGACATCTGGGACGGGATGTCGATGAGCCCGGAACGCAGGTCGATGCGGACCTTGCTGGCCTCGGCGATGTGGCCGAGGTCGGCGACGAGCCCGTCGCTGACGTCCGTCATCGCGGTGGCGCCGAGCCCGGCCGCCGCGGGGCCCGCGTGGTACGGCGGCTCGGGACGGCGGTGGGCCTCCACGAAGGCACGGGGTGAGCGGAATCCGCGGGAGAGGACTGCGTACCCGGCGGCGGACCAGCCGAGCCAGCCGGTGACGGCGACGACGTCGCCGGGCTGGGCTCCCGCCCTGGTGACGGGTTCGTGGTTGCGCAGATCACCGAGCGCTGTGATCGCGACGGTGATGGTGTCGCCGCGCACGACATCTCCGCCGACCACGGCCGCCCCCGCGACCTGGCACTCGTCGCGGATGCCGTCCATCAGCTCTCCGGCCCAGGTGACCGGGAGTTCGGCGGGGACGACGAGGCCGAGGAGCAGTGCGGTGGGCACGGCGCCCATGGCGGCGATGTCGGCGAGGTTCTGCGCGGCGGCCTTGCGGCCGACGTCGTACGCGGTCGACCAGTCACGCCGGAAGTGCCGTCCCTCCAGCAGGATGTCCGTGCTGGCCACGACCCTGCGGTCGGGGGCGGTGACGACCGCGGCGTCGTCGCCGGGCCCCAGCCGTACCGCCGGAGTGGTGGTGAGCCGGGAGGTCAGTTCCCTGATGAGCCCGAACTCCCCCAACTCGCCCACGGTTCCCTTCACCGAGTCCCACCTCTCATCTATGGGGCCGGACGGGCGTCCGGCCTGCTTCAGCGGCCGGACGTCCGGACCGTGCTCCGCCCTGGTGGTCACGGTCACGCCCGTCCCGCCTGTCCCCCGTCCGCGCCGCTGAGCTTGCGGTCGCGGGCCGTCACTGCTGTCGGTACTGTCAAGAGATACGTCAACTTGTGCGTTCTGTACGCCACGCTGTGGGCGTCATCCGGCCCGCAGGTCTCCCCGCGGCCCGCGGCAACGCGATAACGTGGCGTCCCTTTCCCCCACATGATCCTCGTGGCCGCCCTGGAGGTTCCGTGGTACAGGCGTACATCCTTATCCAGACCGAGGTGGGCAAGGCGTCGACAGTCGCCGAGACCATCGCCAAGATTCCGGGAGTGATCCAGGCAGAGGACGTCACCGGTCCCTACGACGTGATCGTGCGGGCCCAGGCCGACACCGTCGACGAACTCGGACGCATGGTGGTCGCCAAGGTCCAGCAGGTGGACGGCATCACCCGAACCCTGACCTGTCCGGTCGTTCACCTGTAGCCCCCGTCTACGCTGGGCCGGTGACATCTTCCCGCCGCCGGCTCCCCCACCCCGTGCTTCTCGGTCCGTCCGCCGCCCTGGTACTCCTGGCCGCGGTCGGCTGCACTTCCACGGATCCGGCGGCATCGGTCTCGGTACCGACGCCCTCCTCGGAAGCCGCAGCCTACTGCCGCGCGCTGCACAAGGAGCTGCCGAGTTCCGTCGCCGGTCTGGAGCGCAGCGATCCCGCACCCCGTTCGGATCTGACCGCCGGGTGGGGGGACGGGGCGATCGTACTGCGCTGCGGTGTCGCGCGCCCCGCGAAGATGGACGACGCCCAGGCGAAGGCCGCCGAGGCCGACGGCGTCAACTGGCTGCTGGAACAGCGGGAGGACGACGGGCCGCGGTTCACGACCACCCTGCGCAAGGCGTACGTAGAGGTCTCGCTCTCGGAGGCGTACGCGCACGACGCGACCCCGCTGGCGGCCTTCGCGGCGCCGGTCAAGAAGACGGTTCCCAGCGGCCTGTAGGGGGTACGAGGGGGGGATGACGAGGAGCTCCGCCGGCTTCAGGACCAGCGAGCCGAAGCGCTGCCCGGCCCACTCCTCGATCAGCGGCCGGAACGCGATCGTGAGC
>NZ_JBEXXX010000014.1:0-166975 GCF_040630635.1 Streptomyces sp. NPDC005761
GGGCCACCCGTTTCAACGGGTGGCCCGGGGCTTCGTCGTGCGGTCAGGCTCCCTGGGAGCCCGGTGGCAGTGCCGCGGGCCGGCCCCGGCCCGCGTGCCGTCCGACCCGCTGCCACGAACCGAGGCTCCCCGTGTGGCTGCTCGGGGCGCCCTGCCCGCCCGTGCCGGCAGCGGTGCTTCCCGCTCCACCGCTCCCGGAGTGCGCGGAGTGGACGCTCAGCGGGGCGCGGGAGCCGAAGAGTCCGGCACCGAAGGCCGGCAGGCCCAGACTTTCCTCGCCACTCCGATCGCCCGGCAGCGCCCTGAACGACCTGCGGTACTCCGAGTACAGCGCGTCGTAGATCGGGGTGTGGGACGGGCCGCCCGATGGGTCCTGCGCGGGGCGCATGGCAGGGATCGGGCTCGGACGCTGGTGGGAGGGGTCGTATGAGTGCACGTATGTGCCAACGACCCCGCGGTCCGTCGGATGCGGGCCCGCGGGAGAAATAGCGGTTCGCCGCGGGCGCGCGGGGTGCACGCTCATGGTCAGGTCCCGGCCAGCGGCATCGCGGCGGCGACCAGCAGCCCGCCGGCCGCGGCCTTCTCCAGGGCGTCGCGCAGCAGGTCCTCGCGGGGCTGCTGGCCGATCGATCCGGCCGGGGCGGCATAGACCAGCACGGTCTGGGACTTGTTGGCCGCGGTCCGCCAGCCCTCGGTCACCTGAAGGGGAGCGTGGGCCTGCCACCAGGCCACCGGGGCTCCGCCGCCCGTGCCGGGCTGGAGCACCGCGTGCAGCTGCCCCATGGCGAGCAGGATCGACCAGCCGTGCAGCACCTCGGGTACCTGGTCCATACGGTGGACCGGGCGGAAGTTCTGCTCCAGCAGCAGCTGGAGGAACTCGTCACCGCCACTGCCGTCGGTCCCCGGGCGGGCGATCGCCCCGGTCGGCTCGACGACCAGGGCGGGATGGAGCTCGTCGTCGATCAGGACGAGGCCGCTGGTGATCCCGAGCACCGCCTGCTCGGGTGTCAGACGGTCCGGAGCCTCCTGCTCGCTGCCGGTGATGCTGCGTACCGCCCCCTGCAACTGCTCCTCGGCGACCTGGACCACCTGCGAGGGGATGCAGCTCGCATGGGCGAAGGCCAGGACGGCGGTCTCGTCGCCGACGAACAGCACCGTGCTGGTGCGTTCCTGGTCGGAGTCGCCGGGGGTGCGGCAGGAGGTGCAGTCGTAACTGCCGGGGGCGTTGTCGCCGACGAGCAGCCGGTCGGCTTCGGCGTCGCCGATCTCGGCGCGTACGTCCTCGCTGACGTCGAGCATGCGCGGCACGGGTGGCTCCTCGAACTCGGTACGTGCGCCGGGCGGTTCCCGGCTCATGAAAAAGACAACGGGTGAGTCGCTGCCGGGGTCACGCGAGAAGGGGAACGGAATCGAACCATCAGGCACGGCCCGGCTGGCGATACCCGGGCAAAGCGCGACATCACGAAACATGCGCAATGCAAGCGGGCCACCCGGAGGGCGCGGAGCCGGACGTGCCCGGGTCGTGGGGGGGCGGTGCCCGTGTCGCGCACGGCGTAGGTGCTCGCCGCGGCCGCCGATCCGTCGCACGCGGCCGGAATGCGGATCGCTCGGGTGTCCGCTATACGGGCAGAAGGGAGGTGGGGTGGGGGCTGTGGTGGGATGGTGTGGATATCGTCACCTGTGGATAAGGATGCGATAAGGAAGGGCGAATTCCTGGTGGTGTGTTCATTTACGGGTGGTCACTGCCGTAGAAATCGGCATCACCCGGTAGCGCTTATTCCGCTTGTTTTTCTGACTGTTTCAGTCTGCTTCGGAGATCATTTTCGGCCCTGTGTGATTACTGTGCGTCCGATGGCGAAAGGTGCGTCCGAACGAATGACTCCGCGGTGAACACATGTAGTGATGCTGTGACACAAGTGTGACCGGCGAGGTACGTGAGGATGCGGTGCGACCGGGTGGCGCCCCCGCTTCCGTCGTGGCCCGGAGCCGCCTACCGTGAGGGGCATGGCACCCGTACCGACTCCTTCCGCCCAGCCCGACGACACCCCTGGCGACTACGTCGGGCTCGCCGCCGAGACCGCCGAACGGCGGGCCCGGGAGCGCGGCTGGGCCACTGTCAGAGCCCTGCCGCCGGGCACCGTGATCACCATGGAGTTCCAGAGCGGCCGGATCAACTTCGAGGTCGAGGCTGGCGTCGTCAGGCGCTGCTGGACCGGCTGAGGACCTGGTGCCGCCCGGCACCCGTGCATGGCTGAGGGCCCCGACCGGAGTCGGGGCCCTCAGCCATGCACGGGGCGGGTGCCCCCGGCCCTGCGGGGGTCAGCCGCCTGCCACCGGCCGGGCGGGGGCGGCACCACCGCGTGGTGTGCGCTCCGCGTGCGGCGGGCGGCGGCTGCCGCCCGGGGTGACCGGCGTCCGCTCCGAGCGTGCGGCGTGGCCCGGGTGGGCCGACGGTGCGCTGTACGCCCGGGGGCGGCTGCCGGTGGCAGCGACCGCCGCCTGGTGGCCGCCGGTTCCGGCCGGCTCGCGGGCCGGGCCCCGTGCCGCGTCCCCCATGCCGGGCAGGCCGGCCGTGACCGGCTGGGGAGTGCCTGCCGTGGCGGACTTGGGTGCCACGGTCCTGCCACGCGCGCTCAGCCACTCGCGGGCCGCGAAGATCCAGTTCTCGGCCCGGGTGATCAGCGGTTCGACCCAGGGCAGGCCCAGGAGGATCAGCAGGCCGGCCGCCCAGCCGAGGACCACGTCGCTGAGCCAGTGCGTGCCGAGGTAGACCGTCGTCAGGCCCACCCCGAGGGAGACGATCGCGGACATGGCCGACAGGTAGCGCCTGGCGCGCGGAGTGGCGGCCAGGTAGGCAAGGATTCCCCAGGTCACCACGGCATTGGCGGTGTGACCGGAGGGAAATATATCGCCGCCGGCGAAGAGCTCGGCCGATCCGATCTGTGTCGCGTAGTGCGGGCCGAGCCGGCCGAGGCCGATCTTGACCGCGCCGACCGTCACGTTGAGCAGCAGGAGCGAGGCGCCCAGCGTCAGCAGGGGTCGCAGGGTGTGCTGCCGCCAGGAGCGCCAGCCCAGCCAGCAGGCGACCATGACGGCCGTCGGCCCGCGCTGGCCGAGGACGACGTAGTAGTCGAGGAAGGCGTGGATGCCGGGCCACTGCTGGTACGGCCGGAAGAGCATGACCTTCCAGTCCAGGGCCACCAGCCAGGACGACATGAGCACGGCAACGACGATGGCCAGATAGAACGCCAACGTCCCGCCGAAGAGAGCGATGCGGTGGGGGCTCATCCGCGGTGTCTCTATCTTCGGCGGTTCCGGCTCCCGGTCCAGACGGGCAAAGATGTCGGTACGCACCCAATCGACGTTACAGCGAGTGAGTGGGCGACCTGGCCGATCCGGCCGCTTTGTGATGACGATGTGATGTGGACTATGTCTCAGTCCGAGCCGATTTTCTGAGTTTCCGGGAGCCCGGAGTTCCTGCCGTTGCATTCACTCGGCATGTTTTTCCGTAAACGTATTCGGTTATGCGCGGAAAGGCTCGCCGGAGGGCCGAGTGCATTTCTCGCGAGCGCCGACGGAGGGGAACGGACGGTATCGGTCCGGTTACTGGGCGCCTTCGGCCTGCCGACTCCAGGGGGTCTCCGACGCCTGTGGCGCCTGTTGTCCGTGCGGCGGGGCGGCCGGTCGTCGCAGGTCGGGGTGGTGACCCGGAGGGGGCGGGTCGGGCTCCGGCAGTGGCGTACGCCACACTCGACGGCGTCGGCAGGTATGAGATGGGCCACGTGTGGCCCTGCCGAACTCGCGTACGCTGACGGATCACTCGCCCGTCGATGCCGGGCCCGAGGGACAGCGGACGCTGAATCCCCGGGGGGCCTGCCGAGCGCGAGGGACCTTTGGGAGGTAGATGCATGTCCGGGACGACCACAGCCCGAATCCGTCTGCGCGAAGCCGCCGACGGGGCCAATCGATGGGTCGTCCTGGTCGTCCTCTGCCTCAGTCTGCTGCTCGTGGCACTCGACGCGACCGTGCTGCACGTCGCCGTTCCCGCGGTCACCGAGGACCTGCGGCCCAGCGCCGTCGGCCTGCTGTGGATCGTCGACGTCTACCCCCTGGTCTGTGCGTCCCTGCTGATTCTCTTCGGCACGCTCGGTGACCGCGTCGGACGCCGGCGCGTGCTGCTGCTCGGTTACGCGCTCTTCGGGGTCGCCTCCGCCGTCGCGGCCATGGCCGACAGCGCGGGCGTGCTCATAGTGGCGCGTGCCCTGCTCGGCGTCGGCGGCGCGATGATCATGCCGGCGACCCTGTCGATCCTCCGGCAGGTCTTTCCCGACCGCCGCGAGCGGGCCGTGGCCATCGGTGTCTGGTCCGCCGTGGCCGCTGTCGGTGCCGCCACCGGCCCGGTCATCGGCGGTTTCCTGGTCGAGCACTTCTGGTGGGGCTCGGTCTTCCTGATCAACATCCCGCTGATGGCCCTGATCCTGCCGCTCGGCCGGCTGCTTCTCCCGGAGTCCCGCGGCAGCAACGACGGACCCTGGGACGTGCTCGGCGCGCTGATGGCCGCCGCCGGTGTCCTCGGGGTCGTCCTCGGCGTGAAACGCGCCGGGATCGGTGAGGGGCTGTTCGCCCCTGGCACGCTCGTGCCGCTGCTGGCCGGGGCCGCGCTGCTGGCCGCGTTCGTCCGCCGTCAGAAGCGGCGCACGCATCCGCTGATCGACATGGGGATGTTCGCCAGGCCCGCCTTCACCACCGCGGTGGGCTGCATCGTCCTCGCCATGCTCGCCCTGGTCGGCCTGGAGCTGATCGCCGTCCAGTACCTCCAGCTGGTCCTGGGCCTCAGCCCGCTGGAGACGGGTCTGCGACTGCTGCCGCTCACCTTCGCCGCCATGGCCGCGGGTGCCACCGGCTCGTACACCCTGCGCCGGGTCGGACCGCGCAGGATGGTCGGCTGGGGCTTCGTCCTGACGGCGGCAGCGGTGCTGATGCTCACCGCGATGGGCCAGCACGACCGCCCCGGCCTGCTGACCGTCTCCTTCGTCCTGCTGGGCTTCGGCCTGCAGTCCACGCTCTTCGGCGCATACGAGTCGATGCTCAGCGAGGCTCCCGCCGACCGGGCAGGCGGCGCCGCCGCGATAGGCGAGACCTCCTACCAGCTGGGCGCCGGCATGGGCATAGCCCTGCTCGGCAGCGTGATGAACGCCGCTTACGCCCCCGGTCTGGCCAAGCTCCCGGACGAGGGGGTCCCGGCCTCGGCCGGCGCCGCTGCCGCGCACTCGCTCGGCGAGGCCTACCAGGTCGCGGGGCAGCTGGGCGGCCCGCTCGGCGCCGTACTGCGCTCCACCGCCCGGGACGCCTTCGTCGGCGGGCTGCACATCACCCTGCTGGTCAGCGCGGGTCTGCTGCTCCTCGGGGCGCTCGCCGCCCTGAAGCTGCCCCGTCTGATGGAGTGCCCGCCGCTGCTCTGCGAACCCCGCAAGCCCGCCGACGGCCACGAGGTGCCCGGGGTCGGGGACGCGCAGGGGCCGTCGGCGCCCGGCGAGCTCCGGGGGCCGCGCGAGCTGTCGGCCCAGGAGCGGCCCGAGGTGCTGCTCCGCCTGCCCGCGCGGCGCAGGCCGGCCGAGGCGACGGGCTCTGGACGCGCGGCACACTGAGTCGTAACGTCGGCACGACGCCGTAACTAACACTGCTAGTTTTCGGCGTTCCCCACCGACATCGGTACCGTGCGAGCCGCCGGAGGCACCCCCTCATGTCCACCGCTCCGTCCTCGAAACTCCCGCCCTTCGACCCCCGCGACCCGATCGGCATCGACGATCTCCTGGGCGACGAGGATCTCGCGATCCGCGACACCGTCCGGGTCTGGGCCGCCGACCGGGTCCTGCCGCACATCGCCGAGTGGTACGAGAACGGCGAGCTGCCCGGCATCCGCGAACTGGCCCGCGAGCTCGGTTCGCTCGGCGCCCTCGGCATGTCCCTCCAGGGCTACGGCTGCGCGGGCGCCACCGCGGTCCAGTACGGGCTGGCCTGTCTGGAGCTGGAGGCCGCCGACTCCGGGATCCGCTCGCTCGTCTCCGTGCAGGGTTCACTGGCCATGTACGCCATCCACCGCTTCGGATCCGAGGAGCAGAAGCAGCAGTGGCTGCCCGGCATGGCGGCCGGGGAGATCATCGGCTGTTTCGGGCTCACCGAACCCGACCACGGCTCCGACCCCGCCGGGATGCGGACGTACGCCAAGCGCGACGGCGAGGACTGGGTCCTCAGCGGCCGCAAGATGTGGATCACCAATGGTTCGGTCGCCGGGGTCGCCGTGGTCTGGGCGCAGACCGACGACGGCGGCACGGGCAGCGGCATCCGCGGATTCGTGGTGCCCACCGATGCCCCCGGCTTCTCCGCGCCGGAGATCAGGCACAAGTGGTCCCTGCGCGCCTCGGTCACCAGCGAGCTGATCCTCGACGAGGTACGACTGCCGGCCGACGCCGTGCTGCCGGGCGTCACCGGACTGCGCGGGCCGCTCAGCTGTCTCAGCCATGCCCGCTACGGCATCGTCTGGGGAGCCATGGGCGCCGCCCGGTCCAGCTTCGAGGCGGCCGTCGACTACGCGAGGACACGTGAGCAGTTCGGGAAGCCGATCGGCGGCTTCCAGCTCACCCAGGCCAAGCTCGCCGACATGGCCGTGGAACTCCACAAGGGCATCCTGCTCGCCCACCACCTCGGCCGTCGGATGGACGCGGGCAGGCTCCGTCCGGAGCAGGTCAGTTTCGGAAAGCTGAACAACGTGCGGGAGGCCATCGAGATCTGCCGCACCTCGCGCACGATCCTCGGCGCCAACGGGATCTCGCTGGAGTACCCGGTGATGCGCCACGCGACGAATCTGGAGTCGGTGCTCACCTACGAAGGAACCGTGGAGATGCACCAGCTGGTGCTGGGCAAGGCGCTCACCGGCCTGGACGCGTTCCGGTAGACCCGGGACCGCGACCAAACCGCCGTGAGCCCCCGCTCAGCTCTGGTTGAAGAAGCCGTCGGCCGGCCGGCCGGCGGCTTCGCCGTTGACGACCTGGGTGTCGGCGGGGGTCAGCAGGAAGACCCGGGTGGCCACGCGGTCGATCGACCCGCGCAGCCCGAAGATCAGTCCTGCGGCGAAGTCCACCACGCGCTTGGCGTCGGCGGAGTCCATGGACGTGAGATTCATGATCACCGGGACGCCGTCCCGGAAGAGCTCGCCGATGCTCCGGGCGTCCCGGAAGCTGTCCGGGGTCACCGTGGCGATCCGGCGGCCCGTCTCCTCGGCCGCCTCCGAGACCACCCGCACCCGCGGATCGGTCACCCAGGCCTGACCCGTCCCGGTCCGTGCACCTTCGGCGTACTCGTCGTCGTCGTAGTACCGCTCGTCGTTGTCCTCTACGAGGCCCAGCCAGGCACTCGCCTTGCGCACCGATCCCATGGACGCCTCCTCTCACCGCGGTTCCTTGGTGTTCCGCATGTCTTTCGTATCCCTATCGTCGTCCATCATGCGGATCGTGCGCCAAGGGGATACGCGGCGCGCAGGGCTTTCGTGACGGTACTGGTGCAGAAGATGTGGCGATTCGTCAAGGTTCCTCCTGCATAAGGGGCCTGACGGTAGGAAAATATGGCCTTCCGGTCCGTATGGGTGACATGGGGGGCGTACGGGTGAACGGGTCACTCGATACGATGCACGTCGCGCAGGCGCCCGAGCGCCGCGCACAGCTGAACGACTCCCGGGGGATCGCCGTGTTCGGAATCGTCAGGCCCTGCACCCACCGCTTGTCGGAGGGGCTCAAGGCCGAGTGGATGGCCCATCTCTGCGGGCTTTGCCTGGCACTTCGCTCCGATCACGGACAGTTCGCCCGGATCGTCACGAACTATGACGGTCTGATCGTCTCGGTCCTGACGGAGGCTCAGACCGAGCGCACCCCCGCGCAGCGGCGCACGGCCGGTCCCTGCCCGCTGCGCGCCATGCGCACCGCGCCGGTCGCACGCGGCGAGGGTGCCAGGCTCGCGGCCGCCGTCTCGCTGGTGCTGGCCTCCGCCAAGGTGCGCGACCACGTGGCCGACCGGGACGGCCTGTTGGCGCGCCGCCCGGTGGCCGCGGCCGCGCGCAGGGTGGCCGCAGGATGGGACCGGGCCGGGGCGCGGACGGGCGCCCAGCTCGGCTTCGACACCGCGTTGCTCGTCGACGCCGTCGACCGGCAGACCGGAATCGAGCTGCTCGCCGGGCCCGGCACCCCCTTGCTGACGGTCACCGAGCCCACCGAGACCGCCACGGCGGCGGCCTTCGCGCACACGGCCGTACTCGCGGGCAAGCCGCAGAACGCGGGGCCGCTCGCCGAGGCCGGACGGCTCTTCGGGCGCCTCGCACATCTGCTGGATGCCGTGGAGGACCAGGAAGCTGACGCCGCGTCGGGTGCCTGGAACCCCCTCACGGCGACCGGCACCTCGCGTGCCGAGGCCCGCCGGCTGTGCGACGACGCCCTGCGCGGCGTCCGGCTGGCGCTGCGCGACGCGGAGTTCGCGGACGACAGGCTCGCCCATGTGCTGCTCGCGCACGAACTGCGGCGATCGGTGGACCGGGCGTTCGCCACGGACGTCTGTTCCCATCAGGGGAGTGGGCTCCTGACCGGAACCGGCGATCCGTCAGGAGAGCGGCCCGCAGGGTCGTTCGGACCGCCGCCGGGGAACCCCTACGCGCCCACGGGCCCGTCCGGTCCCTTCGGCACACCGCCGCCGGAGCCCCCGCGCGACCGGCGGGGGCTCATTCTGGGGTGCCTCGTGTGGGCGGGTCTCGCCTGCACCTGCCAGATGTGCTGCGGCACCTTCGACGACCCGTGGAGCCATCAGCGGCGCGAAGGGCTGTGCAGCAAGTGCGACTGCGGCGACTGCTGCGACGCCTGCGACTGCTGCAGCAATTGCGGCGACTGCTGTGACGGCTGCGACTGCTGCGGGTGCGACTGCAGCTGCTGACCGAACGTCACCTGATCTCCGGCGGCGAGATCTGCGAGGTCTCGACGGCCGAGGCGGAGATGCCCCACTTCTTCAGGATCCGGTCGTAGGTGCCGTCCGCCACGAGACGGTTGACGGCGGCCTGGAAGGCGGGCGCCAGCGGGGTGCCCTTCCTGAAGGCGAAGCCGACGTCGAGGCGCTTGAACTCGTTGAGGAACCGCACCCCCTCCTGCTGCCGCACGGCATACCGCAGTCCGTTGATGGTCGACATCACCACGTCCGTACGCCCCTGCTGGAGCGAGGTCCAGACCGCCGACGCATCGGAGTACGTCTTCACGTCGTACGGCTCCTTGCCGGCCTCGGAGCACCGGTGCCGGTTCTTCTCCAGCGTCACCTCGAACGTGGTGCCGGCGGTGGTGCCGACGGTCAGGCCGCAGAGCTGGGTGAGATCGGTGATCTCGGCCTGCTTGCTGTCGTCGCGGACCGCGAAGCCCTGGCCGTCGTTGAGGTACGTGACGAAGTCGATCGTCCGGCTGCGTTCGTCGGTCACGCCGAAGTTGCCCGTCCCGACGTCGTACTTCCCGCTGTCGAGTGCGGGCAGGATCGCCTCGAACGCGGCGACCTCCCGTTTCGGTTTCAGCCCCAGCACCTTGGCCACGGCGTCCCCGAAGTCGATGTCGGTGCCGGCCAGGGTCCTGCCGTCCGCGAGATAGGCGGCGCCGGGCGGGGCGCCGACCGCGGAGGCGATGCTCAGCGTGCCGGAGGAGCGGACCCGGGCGGGCAGCAGGGCGGCCGCCGCCGCATCCTTCCTGACCCCCGATACGACGTCGGCGGTGGGGACGGCGCCCTTGGCGGAGGAGCCGGCCGCGCCCGCGGGGACGGCCGCCGGATCGCCGGACCCGCACGCGGTCAGCGTCAGAGTGGCGGCGGTGATCAGCGCGAAGGCAGCGAGGTGCCAGGTACGGGGCATCAGGGATGGTTCTCCAGATTCATCGGCCGTGGACGGGCGCGGGGCAGCGCGGAACGACCCATGGACGGGGCGGAGGAACGGCGGAACACGACGGGCGGACCGGTGCGAGGGGAGGGTGGTGCGGGCGTTGTGTACGCGAGGGCACGCAGGGGAACGCTCAGGCGCCGTTCATGGCGTGAGCGGAGTTGCGAGGCGGAGCAGGGCGAAGGCTCAACAGGAAGAGGACCACACGCGACCGAAGTCGATGTGGGAGCGCTTGACCAGCCACTGCTGCGAATGCATGGCCCAAGTGGAACAGGCATCCGTTGGCCCGTCAACTGACATGAGACGTACGGCTCACAGTGTGGACAGGGTTGACAAGCCGTCGTCAACAGCGCTTACCTCAAGGGCGGATCGGGCTGAGGGGCCCGGTCCCCGTTGTGTTCCACCGTCGTGTTCCGTGCCGAGGGCGCGCCCCGTGTTCGATCGCCGCATCCACGGAGCCCTCGCATGTCCGCACAGACAGACCTCCTCCCGTCGGCTCTTCCGGCCGGCCCGCTCGAAGACGACGATGCCGACCGGCTGCGGATCGTTCCGGTGCGCCGGACCGGTCAGTGGACGGCGGCTGCCGCCGTGCTGGTCCTGCTGGTTCTCGCGCTGAACTCCGTCATCCGTAACGACGCCTTCCAATGGGGCGTCGTCGGCGACTACTTCACCACCACGGCGGTGCTGCGCGGTCTCGGGCTCACCCTCTGGCTCACCGCGCTCGTGATGGCGCTCGGTTTCGCGCTCGGGACGCTGCTCGCCGTCCTCAGGCTCTCCGCCAACCGTGTGCTCCAGGCGGTCGGCTGGGGGTACGTGTGGCTCTTCAGGTCCACCCCGATCCTGGTCCAGCTGCTGTTCTGGTTCAACATCGGCGCGCTCTATCCCGAGATCCTCGGCGTCCGTACGGTGAACCTCCTCGGTCCGGTCACGGTCGCCGTCATCGGACTGACGCTCCACGAGGCCGCCTACGCGGCGGAAGTCGTGCGCGGCGGCATCCTCTCCGTGGAACGCGGACAGATCGAGGCAGCGCAGTCCCTGGGCCTCGGCCCGTGGCGGCGGTTCCACCGCATCGTTCTGCCGCAGGCGATGCGCTCCATCGTGCCGCCCGCGGGGAACATGCTCATCGGCACCCTCAAGGGCACCTCGATCGTCAGCATCATCGCCGTACAGGACCTGCTGTACTCGGTCCAGCTGGTCTACCACCGCACGTACCAGGTCATCCCGCTGCTCCTGGTCGCCACCCTCTGGTACGTCGTCGTCACCTCGCTGCTCAGCATCGGCCAGCACTACGTCGAGCGGTACTACGCACGCGGCACCGGGGACCACCGGTGAGCGCCGTACCGTCGCTGGTCGTCATCGGGGCCGGACCGCGCGGCACCGGCCTCGTCGAGCGCATCGCCGCCAACGCCCCCTCGCTGTACGACGGCCGGCCGCTGGACATCCACCTCGTCGATCCCTTCCCGCCCGGCGGCGGCCGGATCTGGCGACACGACCAGTCGCCGCTGCTGTGGATGAACTCCATGGCCGAGGACGTCACGATGTTCACCGACGACACCGTCCGCCTCGAGGGCCCCGTCCGGCCGGGGCCGGCGCTGGACGTCTGGGCGGCCGCCGTGCGCGAGGGACGGACCGAACCAGGTCCGGACATCGCCGCCGACCCCGGACTCCGTGCCGAGATCGAGACGCTGACGGGGGAGGACTTCCCGAGCCGCCGGCTGCAGGGGGCATACCTGCGCTGGGTGTACGAGCAGTCCGTGGCCGCGCTCCCGCCCACCGTCACCGTCCACGAACACCGCGGCCGGGCCCTGCGCGTCACCGGCCCCCGCGACGGCCGCCAGTCCGTCCACCTGGAGGGCCGCGCCGAACCCCTCACCGCCGACCTCGTGGTCCTCACCCTCGGCCACCTCGACGCCGAACCGGACGACGAGCAGCGGCGGCTGTCCCGCTTCGCGGCCCGGCACGGGCTCGTCCACCTGCCGCCCGACTTCACCGCCGACAGCGACCTGAGCGTCCTGCCGGCGGGCGAACCCGTCATCGTCCGGGGCTTCGGGCTCGCTTTCATCGATCTGATGGTGCTGCTCACCGAGGGCCGCGGCGGACGGTACGAGGACGGCACGTACCTGCCCTCCGGAAAGGAACCCGTCCTCTACGTCGGATCGCGGCGCGGTGTCCCGTACCACTCCAAGATCGGATACGTCCGGCCCGGCGAGCGACCGCCCCTGCCGCGCTTCTTCGGGCCCGAGGTGGCCGACGAACTCCTGAGCCGGGCGGAGCCGCCCGATTTCCGCCGCGACATATGGCCCCATGTCGACAAAGAGCTCGGCTACGCCCACTACCACCGGCTCTTCGCCGCACACCCGGAGCGCACCACGGCCGGCTGGGCCGCCTTCGAGGAGAAGTACGCGGCCGCCGACGCGGGCAGCGCCGATCTGCGGGCCGTGATCGCCGCGGCCGTCCCCGACCCCGCCGACCGGCTCGACCTGACGGCGCTCGACCACCCGCTGGACGGGGTGCGCCACACCTCGGCCGCCTCCTTCCAGGAGACGACACGCGCCTACATCACCGCCGACCTGGACCGCCGGCACGATCCGGGGCGCAGCGAGGACCTCGCCGTGTTCCTCGGACTGCTCTCCGTGTACGGCCAGTTGATCAAGTTCCCCGACATCGGGGAATGGTGGCACGGCTTCTTCAGCTACCTCGCGTCCGGGCCGCCGGGCCCCCGGCTGCGGCAGCTGCTCGCTCTCTCCCGGGCCGGTGTCGTCCACTTCCTCGGTGCCGGGACGACCGTCGGGACGGACGAGGAACGGGGCCTGTTTTGGGCGTCCGGCGCCACCGTGCCGGGGGAGCGGACAGAGTCCCGCGCCCTCGTCGAGGCCCGGCTGCCCGACCCCTCGCCGGGACGCACCCGCAGCACCCTGCTCCGGGCGCTGTACGAGGACGGTGCCGCCGCCACCACCGGCGGACTGCTCGCCGTCGACCCCGGCGACGGCCGGATCCTGGACCGCGACGGTCTCCCGCACCCCCGCCGCTTCGCGCTCGGCCCCCACACGGCCGCCCGCACGAGCGGCGCCTTCACCCGGCCCCGCACCGGCGGGCCTGCCTTCGGGCAGAACGACGCCACCGCTCGCGCCGCACTCACCCTCCTGCGCGGCCTCGGCGGCACCGATGACTGACCGGCGCGCACTTCGATCCGAACAGCCCGAGGACACCACCATGAAGACGACCAGCCGCCCCCCGACCAGCCAACCGGCCCCCGCGCCCGTCGGCGGGCCCCCCGCGCCCATGGTCGAGATCCGGGGTGTGCACAAGAGCTTCGGCTCCCTCGACGTCCTGCGCGGCATCGACCTGTCCGTGCGCCCCGGCGAGGTGACCGTGATCCTCGGCCCCTCCGGCTCCGGGAAGTCCACCCTGCTACGCACCGTCAACCACCTGGAGAAGGCGGACCGGGGCTCGATCACCGTGGACGGGGAGTTCATCGGCTACCGCAGGAAGGGCGACAAGCTGTACGAACTCCCCGAACGCGAGGTGCTGCGCCGCCGCACCCGGATCGGCTTCGTCTTCCAGAACTTCCACCTCTTTCCCCACCTCACCGTCCTGGAGAACGTCACCGAAGCCCCGGTGGCCGCGCTCGGCCGCGCGAAGAAGGAGGCCGTCGACACCGCGCACCTGCTCCTCGCCCGCGTCGGGCTCGACGACAGGGCGACGGCGTACCCGAGGCAGCTCTCCGGCGGTCAGCAGCAGCGCGTCGCCATCGCGCGGGCCCTGGCCCTCGAACCAAAGCTCCTGCTCTTCGACGAACCCACGTCCGCGCTCGACCCCGAACTGGTCGGCGAGGTCCTCGACGTCATCAAGGACCTCGCGGAGCAGGGCACCACGATGATCGTCGTCACGCACGAGATCGGCTTCGCCCGTGAGGCCGCCGACACCGTCGTCTTCATGGACGGGGGACGGATCGTCGAGGAGGGCCCACCCGCCGAGGTACTCGACCGGCCGCGCCACGCCCGCACGCGCGCCTTCCTCTCGAAGGTGCTGTGACGACGAACGCGCACGCGCCTTCCTCTCGAAGGTGCTGCGACCACGAACGCCCGCGCGCCTTCTCCTCGAAGTCCGGTGACGACGCACGCGCGCCTTGCTCCCTCAGGTCCTGTGACCACGAACGCCCCGCGACTTCCTCCCCGAGGTGCTGCGACCCGGCACTCCGGGGCCATCAGCCACATCCGCACCCTTCGAAAGAGCCGGCCCATGTCACCTCTCCGCCCGCTCCACCTGGCCGCCGGGATCGGCGGCCCGCCCCGCTACGACCCCGCGCACTACACCGGCCTCGCCCGGCTCGCCGAGCGCGGGGCCCTCGACTTCATCACCCTCGGCGACTCGTTCGCCCGGCCCGGCCCGGACGCCCTCGCCGTGCTCTCCCGGGTCGCGCCGGAAACCCGCAGGATCGGCCTCGTCCCGACCGTCGCCACGACCCACACCGAGCCCTTCCACGTGTCGTCCGCCGTGGCCACGCTGGACTGGGTCAGCCGCGGCCGGGCGGGCTGGTGCGTGGACGTGTCCACGACCGCGGCCGAGGCCCGGCTCTTCGGCCGTGGCTCCGCCCCGCCCGCCTCAGAACTGTGGTGTGAGGCGGGCGAGGCCGCCGACGTGGTGGCGCGCCTCTGGGACAGCTGGGAGGACGATGCCGAGATCCGGGACGCCGCCACCGGCCGCTTCCTCGACCGCGACAAGCTGCACCGCACCGACTTCGAGGGCACCGCCTTCAGTATCCGCGGACCCGCCGTCGTGCCCCGGCCCCCGCAGGGCCACCCGGTCACGGTCGTCGACGGCACGGCCGGTCCGGCCCGGGAGACCGCGGCCCGCCACGCCGACGTGGTGCTCGTCCGGGCCGGCACACCCGAGCGGGCCGCCGAGATCCGCGACGACGTGCACCGCCGCGCAGCGGCCCACGGACGCGACCCCGGGACGCTGCGGGTGCTCGCCGCACTCACCGTCGACCTCGGAGACGTCGAATCGGCCCCGGAGCCGGGGCTGGCGAGCGGACCACCGCTCGCCGGGCACGGCACGTACTACCGCGGCGGCCCGGTCGACCTCGCCGACCTGATCACCCAGTGGTACAGGGCAGGAGCGGTCGACGGTTTCCACCTCACCCCGATCACCCCCGGGCGCGACCTCGAACGGATCGTCAACGGCACCGTTGCCCTGCTCCAGCACCGCAGCCTGTTCCGCACCTTCTACCCCGGCGGCACCCTCCGCGAGCACCTGGGGCTGGCCCGCCCGGCCAACCGGTACGCCCTCCGGGGAGCACGGGTATGACGGCCGCCCCGCCGAGGCAGATGCATCTTGCCGCGCACTTCCCGGCGGACGACACGGCCGTCTGGAACGACCCGCGCTCCGGCAGCCAGGTCGAGTTCGCTTCCTTCGAACACCTTGCGCGGACCGCGGAACGAGGGCTGTTCGACTTCTTCCTCCTCGCCGAGGGGCTGCGGCTGCGCGAGGACAACGGGCTGGTCCGCGATCTGGACGTGGCCGGCCGGCCCGAGCCCCTCACCGTGCTCGCCGCTCTGTCGGCCGTCACCCAGCGGCTCGGTCTCGCCGCCACCGTCAGCCCCGGTTTCCACGAGCCGTACGAGCCGGCCCGCCGCCTCGCCACCCTCGACCACCTCAGCGCCGGCCGGGCCGCGTGGAACGTCGTCACCTCGTCCGGGCCCCTCACGGGTGAGAACTTCCGGAACGGCGGCCACCGGGACCGGGCCGGCAGCCACGCCCGCACCGCCGAGTTCGTCGCCACCGCCCGCGCGCTGTGGGACTCCTGGACCCCCGACGGCACCCCGGCCCCCTTCGCGCACCGCAGCCGGCACTTCCGCGTCGAGGGCGAGTTCACCGTCCCGCGCTCCCCGCAGGGGCATCCCGTCGTCATCGGGACGGGCGACTCCTCGCAGGACCGCGAGTTCGCCGCGTCCGCCGCCGACGTCGTCCTCGCCCGGCTCGGCACCCCGGAGGCGGGGCGCGCCTTCTGCGCCGACGTCAAGGAGCGGCTCGCCAGGTACGGCCGGGAGCCCGGCGAACTGAAGGTCATGGCCGGCGCCGGTGTGGTGCTGGGCGACAGCGACGCCGAGGCCCGGGAGCGGGCGGCCGCAATCCGGCTCCAGCAGGTCTCGCCGCAGCACGCCATCCGGGCCCTGGAGCAGGTGTGGGGCCGCGACCTCTCCTCGTACGATCCCGACGGACCGCTCCCCGAGTGGGACCCGGAGCCCGCGGCGGAGCTGGTCGGGGCCCGGCACGGCGAAGCCCTCGCGGTCGCGGCGCGCTGGCGCGAGCTGTCGCGGACGAAGGGCCTGTCCATCCGGCAGACGGTCATCGAGGCGACGGGCCGACAGCCGTTCGTCGGCAGCCCGGAGACCGTGGCGGCGGAGATGACCGGTCGCGTCGCCACGGGAGCCGCCGACGGCTTCGTACTCGTCCCCCATCTCGTCCCCGGCGGCCTCGACGACTTCGTCGACCGGGTCGTTCCGCTCCTTCAGGAACGAGGAGTGTTCCGCGGCGCGTACACCGGCTCCACGCTGCGGTCGCACCTCGGGCTCGCCGAGCCGGTATGGAAGGGTTGACCGCATGAGCACGGACGAACAGCAGCAGGCGGCACGGGACTGGGACCAATGGCACCGGGAGCGGACCGCCACGGTCGCAGCCCCCCACGGACCGCTCTCCCTCGCCGGGACCCATTGGCTCTCCGACTACCCGGAAGGTCGAATTCCGGCCGTCCCGGGCCATTGGCGGGAGGGGAGCGAGGAGGTGGTGCTCACCGCCGACCCCGATGACGGGCTGAGCGTGGACGGGAAGCCGTTCAACGGCCAGGTCCGGCTCGGTGCCGACCGCGGGCCGATCGACGGCTCCCGGGTGGCGCACGGCGATCGCCGGATCGTCGTGCTGAGCCGCGAAGGCCTGTGGGCGGTACGGGACTTCGACCCGGACTCCGCGGCGCGGCGTGCCTTCCGCGCCATCGAGGCCACACCGTACGACCCCCGCTGGTCGGTGCCGGGCCGGTTCCGCCCGTACGACACCTCCCGCACCGTCCGGGTCGAGAACGCCGACGGCGTCGAGCGCGGCCTGGGGCTCGGCGGGGAGATCGCCTTCGAACTGGACGGCGCCCGGCACACGCTCCAGGTCGCTGTCGAGGGCGACGGCTCGCTCTGGGCGGTCTTCGCCGACGCCACCAGCGGGGACACCAGTTACCGTTTCCGGTTCCTGCGGCCCGCCGCCCCGGCCGAGGACGGCTCGGTGACGGTCGACCTCAACCGGGCGCTGCTGCCGCCCTGTGCCTTCGCGGACCACTTCATCTGCCCCTTCCCGCCGCCCGGCAACACCCTGACCGTCGCCGTCGAGGCCGGGGAGCGGAACAGGACCGACGGCTGACCCGACCCCTTCGGCCCGCCCGCGTCCGGCCCCGGCGGAGCGTCCTGCGCCGGGGCCGGGCGCGGCTGCGGGGAAGCCGAACTCCCGCAAGCTCAGGCCAAAAGGCGCCCTTGCGCGAGAAGTTGACGCCTTGAATACTCCCGAGCAGCGCTTGTCAGGGGCACGGCACATCCGGAAATCGGACGGATGGCCGCGCCCATGACTGCGCCTCACGGGTCCGACCACCCCACAGGCGGACCCCCGACTCCCCTCGGGAGGAAACAAGTGAGGATCAAGCGCACCACCCCCCTCAGCACCGCCGCGAGACGCAGCAGGGCCATCGGCATCGCCGCAGGTCTCGTGGCGGTCGCCGCGCTCACCGTCCCCAGTGCCCAGGCCAGCTCCACCGGAACGTACAGCGCGAACCAGCTCTCCGCCGCGAGCGATGCCGTCCTCGGTGCCGACGTGGCCGGTACGGCCTGGAACGTCGATCCCGTGACGAAGAAGGTGGTGGTCACGGCCGACAGTACGGTCTCCGCCTCGGAGATCCAGCAGATCAAGGACTCCGCGGGCGCCAACGCGGGCGCCCTGCGCATCGAGCGCACCTCCGGGAAGTTCAGCAAGCTGCTCTCCGGCGGTGACGCCATCTACGCACCCGGCTGGCGCTGTTCGCTCGGATTCAACGTCCGCAGCGGCAGCACGTACTACTTCCTGACCGCCGGTCACTGCACCGACGGCAACCCTCCCTGGTACACCAACTCCTCGAACACCACCTACATCGGCCCGACGGTCGGGTCCAGCTTCCCGACCAACGACTACGGTCTCGTCCGGTACGACAACGCCGCCGTCGCCCACGCCGGGACGGTCGGCAGCGTCGACATCACCAGCGCGGCCAACGCCACGGTCGGGATGTCCGTCACCCGTCGCGGCTCCACCACCGGCATCCACAGCGGCAGCGTCTCCGCGCTCAACGCCACGGTCAACTACGGCAACGGTGACATCGTCTACGGCATGATCAAGACGAACGTGTGTGCGGAACCCGGTGACTCCGGTGGCCCGCTCTACTCCGGCTCCAGGGCGATCGGACTCACCTCGGGCGGCAGCGGCAACTGCAGCTCCGGTGGGACGACCTTCTTCCAGCCGGTCACCGAGGCACTCAGCGCGTACGGCGTCAGCGTCTACTGACACAGCGGGTGGCCGGTTCCGTCCCCCTGGAACCGGACCGTCCCTCGAAAGCGCAAGTCGAACACGCCGAGCCCCCGCCCGAATTGTGGGCGGGGGCTCCCGCTGACCCCGCGGCCTTTGAGAAGATGTGACACAGGACGGTCACGCAGGAACAACGGGGGTGGGTGCTGCGCCTCCCGGAGGGATGCCCTCCGGGTGCCCCCGGCAGAGACCCAGGGGGTTCCAGGTCCGTGAAACGCATCGGAGTGACCGGTCATCGCAGCATTCCGCAGGAAGCCCACGACCATGTGCTGGCGTCGATGCGAGCGGCGTTGTGCGGGTTCGACGGCTCGGTGGAGGCGTTGTCCAGCCTGGCCGTCGGGGCGGACCAGCTCTTCGCCGACCTGGCGCTCGCCCGGGGTGCCCAGCTGACCGTGGTCATCCCCAGCGGCGACTACGAGGCCTCCTTCGCCGACGGGGCCGAGCTGGCCCGGTACCGGGCGCTCAAGGCCCGCGCCGTGCGGGAGGTCAGACTGGACTACCCGCACTCCACCGACGAGGCGTACTACGCCGCCGGCGCCTACATCGCCGACCACTGCGACCGGCTGATCGCCGTGTGGGACGGCCGCCCCGCCCGGGGCCTCGGCGGAACAGGGGACATCGTGACGTACGCCCGCGGGCTCGGGCGCCCGGTGACGGTGATCTGGCGTGACGGGATCGAACGGAACTGACCGGCCGTCACGGACCGGGCGCCGGTGCCCTCACATCTGGTGCCGTGCGAGCCAGTCGGTGTGCTGCGGGGAGACGATGCGCTCGGTCTCGAACACCGCACGCGGCCACTGGCGCTCGTTCAGCGTCGTCTCCATCGCTATCTGCATCGACTCCAGGTCCTTCTCCACCAGGGAGTGGGCCGAGATCAGGGGATGGTGGCGGCGCATCTCGGCCCAGGCGAGACAGGCGGCGGCCGCGGCCGAGAGCACTCCGGTCAGCGCGAAGGACTGACCGACCGAGAAGGCCCTGAGCAGGGCGAGAAGCAGGGCGAGGGCCGTCAGCGCGGCAATGGTGGTCGACCAGACGAGGGTGGCCCGCCGCGAGATCTCCTGGCGTCTGCGATACCAGCTGCGCTGTTCGATCAGCCGGTCACGCACATAGGTTTCCTTGCGCACCGTGAATGCCTTGTCCCGTAAGGCACGCATGGAATCGGTGATGAGCCCGCCGGAATCAGCCGTCCGGTCCCGGGGGTCGGACCAGCCCACCTTGCGGAGCTCCTGAAGCCCTTCTTCCAGCCGATTGGCGAACACCGCTTCGGGGTGCTGTGTGCCGGTATCGAAAGGTGAGCCGTGCACCGAGTACCGCCAGCACATCGATTTGATGAACTCTGCCGCGGAGCGATTGAGTTGCCAATGCGACTTTGCTTTCCGCCGGGAGGTGAGGTAAGTGGCGACCAGGACGCCGAGGTAGGCCAACACTGCCGCGCTGTCGCTGAGTTGCAGGGTGCCGGCGACCTCCGCACGCCACGGCAGCGCGGCCGGTATCGTGCCCCCGACCAGCAGGATGAGCTGCCACCGGGTGGTATTCACCGCCTCCCGTTGGCGGGCGATCGCAATGGCGTCCGTATGGTGAAAGAGCTCCGGCAGATCAGCGTTCCTGAAGACCATGCTCTGCAGTGGTCCGGGAATCGCCGTCATGTTCACTCCCGTCTGCGGTTATGTCGTCACCCTGATGGCGGAATCCATCGTTCCGCTCCATCCGGGCCGGTCCCGTGTGACGCTCGTGTTCCAAGTGGGCGTCCTCAGTTGCCAACCGAGGCCATGAGAGTAAAGTCGTGCCGCCGGACACTGCAATGGTGCATGTACCAACGCTGGTTTCGTGTCCGGAACCATTCCATCGGAACGAATCCCCTCAAGGACGGCCGTGAAGACCACTGAATCCTCCCTCTCCTTCGCCGTTGCGAAGAAGAGTCGTGTGCCGCTCGCCGCGATCGACGCGCGTGGCGGCGAAGCAGCCAGGAAGCTCGGTCGGGTGCATGTCGCCTCCGCCGGTCGCCCCAGCCAGGCATCCACCTTCAACTCCTCCCTCTGATCCCCGATTACGGATCACTCCACCGGGACGGCCGGTCTGCCGGATCACCCTTCCGGGCTGGCTAGACTGGCGGAATGACAGGACCCCTGGTCCCTTTCCGTGAAGTAGTACTCAAGGTTCACAGCAGGTGTGATCTTGCCTGTGACCATTGCTATGTCTACGAACATGCCGATCAGAGCTGGCGAACCCGTCCGAAAACAATCTCTGACGAAGTCATTTTCCGGACTGCTCAGCGCCTGGCTGAGCATGCCAAGACACACGCACTGCCCTCCGTGTCAGTAATCCTGCACGGAGGGGAGCCTCTGCTGGCCGGTCCCGCCCGGCTGCGGCGCATCTGCGAAGAGCTGACCTCCGCCTTCGACGGCATCGCCGCCCTCGATCTCCGGATCCATACCAACGGCCTGCAGCTCAGCCCGCGCTATCTCGACCTCTTCAGCGAGTACGACGTCAAGGTGGGTATCTCCCTCGACGGCGACCGCGCGGCCAACGACCGGCACCGCCGCTTCGCCGACGGGCGCAGCAGTCACCCTCTGGTGCTCAAGGCCGTCGAGCTGCTCCGGCAGGAGCGCTACCGCCATCTCAACCTCGGTCTCCTGTGCACCATCGACATCGAGAACGACCCCGTCGCGGTCCTGGACGCCCTCACGGAGCTCGAACCGCCGCTCATCGACTTCCTGCTTCCCCATGCCACCTGGGACGACCCGCCGCCGCGGCCGGACGGATCGCCCACCGCCTACGCCGACTGGCTCCTCGCGGTATTCGACCGCTGGCAGGAGCAGGGGCGCCCGGTGCCGGTGCGGATCTTCTCCTCGGTCGCCTCCACGCTCGACGGCGGCCCCAGCCTCACCGAGTCCCTGGGCCTCGCGCCGACCGACCTCGTGGTCGTCGAGACCGACGGCCGGCTGGAACAGGTCGACTCACTGAAGAGCGCCTACGAGGGCGCGGCGGACACCGGGTTCGACGTCTTCGCGAACGCCTTCGACGAGGTCGCGGCACACCCCGGAGTGCGGGCCAGACAGCTCGGCCTGGAGGGGGTCAGTGGGACGTGCCGCCGCTGCCCCGTCGTACGTTCGTGCGGGGGAGGCCTGTACACCCACCGCTACAGCTCGGCCGGCGAAGGCGAGGGGTTCGACAACCCGTCCGTGTACTGCCACGACCTCGCCGCCCTGGTGCGCGGCATCGAGGCCCGTACGCCGGCGGCCACCGCGGCACCGGAGGTGGCCGACCCGGTCGCACTGCTCGCGGCCCAGGAGGACCTCACCCGCACCCTGCTGGCGCGACTGCACGCAGACCTGGACGGCAGGGGCGGTGAGCGGTGGGCGCGGGCGTGGGATCTGGCGGCCGTCCTGGAGGGCTCGGAGGAAGGGGCGCGGGGACTGGACGGCGTACTCGCCCATCCCTACACGCGCACCTGGCTGCTCGACGCGCTGGACGCCCTGCACGAGGACCGGGCCGGGGCGCCTTCCGGCGCGGCGGACGGCCTGCAGACCCTGCTCGCCGCGGCAGCCGTGCGGGCGGGCCTCGATCTGCGACTGCCGGTGCCCTACCGGGACGGCGGGCTCGTCCTGCCCACTCTCGGGCGGCTTACGGTCGCCGGGCCGGGGGAGCACGGGACCGTGCTGGTGCGCGCGGCGGGGGACGGCTTCCTGGCGGGCCACGCCGCCGGAGGGGCCGAGCGGCGGATCCGGCGGTCCGTGGCGGCCGAGCCTGGCTGGCTGCCGGTGCGCGGGTTCGCCCTGCGGGGTGCCCCGTTCCCCGGACACGGATTCGTGATCGACGACCTCGATCCGTACCGGGACTGCTACGGCGCACCCGCCGCGGCCACACTCGACGCGGCGGCGGGCGGCCGTCTGGGCGATGCGCTGACCGAGGCCTGGGGGCTCATCGAGGAGCGGGCTCCCGCTCACGGCGCGGGATCGGTCGACGGTCCCCTCACCTTCACTCCGCTCACCGGGGTGGCGCCGGGCGAGCCCTCGGTGGGGCGGCACGGATACGGCGCACTCGGCATCGGGGCGGACGAGGGCGCGGGCACCCTGGCGCTCGCGCTGCTGCGCGGCGTGCGGCGGGCGAGATTCCGGGCACTGGTGGACGTCACGGATCTTTACGCGGCGGACGGCTCCTGGGAACATCGAATGCCCTGGAAGGAAGAATTGGTTCCTTTTTCCAGGCTGCTGGAAGCTGCCTATGAACGGCTGGCGCTCGCGGTATTCGACCACCGGTACCGGAAGGGCATCCCGCAGGCACTCGACACTCTGGAAGGGGCCGCCGAACTCACCGTCGGTGGGAAACGGCTGCTGACTCTGATGCGAAAAGAATTCTGAATCCCGGATTCCGGTTCGATGGAGCGTGCGGGCGCAGACTCGGGACAACCGGGAGGAACAGTTGCAGACCGCGTGCGCGCAGGAGTGTGATCAACAGGACCTGGGAACAGATGACTGAAAAGTGGCGTTGATTGACCGAACGTCATGGGGGTGGAGCAAGGTCCGCTCCGGAATGATGAATTCGCTCGCATTCTCTTCACTCCTCGGGTGCGGGTGCTCACACAGGACGGGGGTCGTGTGCACGCGACGACGCAGCAGCGAGCGGCGGACCATCGGCCGTACTTCTTCTTGAGCTACGCGCACACACCGGGGTACGGCGGTGGCACGGACCCCGACATGTGGGTCGAGCGGCTCTTCCAGGATCTCTGCGGCCATGTGATGGCCATGACCGATCTGCCCGCGGGCGCACCCGCGGGCTTCATCGACCGTGAGATACGTTCCGGCGAGGGCTGGTCGGAACGGCTCGGTGAAGTGCTCGCCACCTGCCGGGTGTTCGTACCGCTGTTCTCGCCGCGCTACTTCGCCAGCGAGATGTGCGGCAAGGAGTGGTACGCGTTCGCCCAGCGGGCCATCCATCACCGGGCCCGCTCCAATCAGCCGGCCGAAGCGATCGTCCCGGCGCTCTGGGTGCCGGTGCCGCCCAGCCAGCTGCCCGGTCCGGCCGAGCGATTACAGTTCAACCACCGCGATTTCGGGGACCGTTACGTCAGTGACGGGCTGTACGGACTGATCAAGCTCAAACTCTTCAACGAGGAGTACGAGCGTGCGGTGTACGAGCTCGCCAAACGGATCGTCAGCGTGGCCGACACCGTACGGATCGGCACCGGCCGGCCCGTCGACTACCGGCTGGCGCCCAGCGCCTTCGGCTCACCCACAGGCGGAGCAGGCGGCCCCCGCCCCATGCAGGTGACCATCGCCGCCGCCACCCGTCACGACCTGCCGGAGGGGCGCAACGCCGACTACTACGGCGACAACCCGCAGGACTGGAACCCCTACCACCCCGACGCCGCACGGCCCCTGGCCTATGTCGCCGAGGACCTGGTGCGCTCCCTCAACTACCAGGCCACCATCGCCTCCTTCGA
Organism: Streptomyces sp. NPDC005761; assembly: GCF_040630635.1. NCBI lineage: Bacteria > Bacillati > Actinomycetota > Actinomycetes > Kitasatosporales > Streptomycetaceae > Streptomyces > Streptomyces sp. NPDC005761. The sequence continues at coordinate 23,982 of NZ_JBEXXX010000014.1, forward strand.
CGAGGAGGCCGGCCTGCCGGCCGGGAAACAGCCCCCGACCACACCGGAGATCCTCCTCGTCGACCGCTGGGCGCTCCAGGACGAGGACCGGTGCCGGCGGCTCGCCGCCTTCGACGCGGAGAACCGCCCCTGGGTGACGATGGTCGTGCCGTGGAACCGCGACGACCACGAGAGTAGAGCCGCGGAGGCCGAACTGACCGCCAAGCTGGAGCGGACCATGCCCACCAAGATGCGCCAGGGCCGGGCCTACTGCCGCGCCGCCGCCAGAGGCGTACCGAGCATGGAGGCCTTCGGCCAGCTCCTGCCGCAGGTGGTCGAGGCGGCCGCCCAGCAGTACCTGAGACACGCGGCCGTCTATCTGCCCGCCACCGGCGGCGGAGGACCCACCGAACGGACTCGACTGATGGGACCGATGGCGCAGACCCAGTACATCCACCGGACACATGACGCTGCGACGGATGCGGAGGACACGGATGACGGCCAGTCGTGACGGGCGCATCGTCACCTTCTACTCGTACAAGGGCGGTACCGGGCGCACCATGGCCCTGGCCAACACGGCCTGGATTCTCGCCGCCAACGGCAAACGGGTACTGGCCGTCGACTGGGACCTGGAGGCGCCCGGGCTGCACCGGTTCTTCCACCCGTTCCTCGACCCCTCGACGCTCGGAGCCACCACCGGTGTCATCGATCTGATCACCGAGTACGCCTGGGCCGCGACCAGCCCGGTGCAGCGAGCCGACGACTGGCACCGGGACTACGCGCGGATCCAGCCGCACGCGGTCTCGCTCACCCCCGAGGCGCTCGGCTGGGAGTTCCCGCACGGGGGCACACTCGACTTCGTCTCCGCGGGGCGGCAGAACCGCGAATACTCCGCGACCGTCTCCACGTTCGACTGGGACAACTTCTACGACCGGCTCGGCGGCGGCCACTTCTTCGACGCCCTGCGCGACGACATGAAGGCCAACTACGACTACGTCCTCATCGACAGCCGCACCGGCCTCAGCGACATCGCCGACATCTGCACCGTCCACCTGCCCGATGTGCTCGTCGACTGCTTCACGCTCAGCGACCAGTCCATCGACGGCGCGGCCTCGGTCGCCCGGCAGATCTCGGAGCGGTACACCGGCCGTCCCATCTCCATCTTCCCCGTCCCGATGCGAATCGACGAGGGTGAGAAGGAGAAGGCGGACGCCGGACGGGCCCTGGCCCGGCTGAAGTTCGACCGGCTGCCGCGCGACCTGTCCGGAGACGAACTCACCGCCTACTGGGGCGCCGTGGAGATCCCGTACCGCCCCTACTACGCGTACGAGGAGACGCTGGCGACCTTCGGGGACGAGACAGGGCTCACCAACTCACTCCTCTCCGCCTTCGAGCGGCTCACCTCCGTCATCACCGACCAGCAGATCACCTCGATGCCACCGGTCGGGGAAGAGGTACGGCTGCGCATCCGTGACGCGTTCACCCGGCGCAGGCCCGCACTGCCCGCCGATCTCTTCCTCAGCTACGTGGCGGAGAACCGGATGTGGGCGGACTGGATCGAGTCCGTACTCACCCGGGCCGGTTTCCGTGTCGTACCCCGCGACGTGTCCGCCGAGCGGGGGCCCGATGAGGCGACGGCCTCCGCCACGGAGAACGCGGTCCGCACCGTGGTGCTGCTCTCCAGCGCCTACCTCAAGTCGCAACGCGCGGTGAACCTCTGGGAACGCGCCGTCGCCGAGGATCCGGGCGGCGGGCGGCGCCATCTGCTGCCCCTGAGGGTCGGTGACGTACGGCTGTCCGCGCCCTACATCGACCGCAACCCCGTCGATCTGTTCCGGCTCGACGAAGTGCACGCCACCGCCGCCCTGTTACGCGCCCTGGACCGGCCCGTGCAGCTCACCGACGCGGTCTCGCCCGGCCCCCGCTTCCCCGGTACCGTCCCCCGGATCTGGAACGCGCCGCCGCGCAACCCCGGCTTCACCGGCCGCTCCCTGGTCCTGGAGCGGATGCGCGACCAGCTCGGCGGCGGCATGGCCGTCGTGCTGCCGCAGCCGCAGACCCTGTACGGGCTCGGCGGCGTCGGCAAGACGCAGGTCGCCCTGGAGTACGTGCACCGGTTCATGGCCGACTACGACCTGGTCTGGTGGATATCGTCCGAGCAGACCGACGACGTCGTCGCCGGGCTCGCCGAACTCGCCGTCCGGCTGGGCGCCCAGGGCGGCGACGACATGGCAGCCGCCTCCCAGGAGGCTGTCGACCTGCTGCGCCGCGGTGTGCCTTCGGACCGCTGGCTGCTGGTCTTCGACAACGCCGACGATCCCGAACGGCTCCGGCGGTACTTCCCGCAGGGAGGCTCCGGTCACATCCTGGTCACCTCCCGCAACCAGGCCTGGTCCCAGCACGGCGACGCGCTGCCCGTCGACGTCTTCCTGCGCGAGGAGTCCATCGAACACCTCCAGCGCCGGGCACCGGGACTGAGCGACGAGGACGCGGCCCAGGTGGCCACCGCGGTGGGCGACCTGCCGCTCGCCGTCGAACAGGCGGCCGCGTGGATCGCGGAGACCGCCACCCCGATCGACACCTACCTGGAACAACTGGCCCAGCAGGCCCCGGAGGTCCTGGCCCTCAACCAGCCGGCCGGATACCCCGAGCCGGTCGCCGCGACGTGGAACATCTCCATCCAGCGCCTCAAGGAGCGCTCGCCCGCCGCGGTGCGCCTGCTCCAGCTCTGCGCCTTCTTCGCCCCCGAACCGATCTCGGGGAACCTGCTGTACAGCAAGGAGATGATCGAGGCGCTGAAGCCGTACGACGCCTCGCTCCAGGAGAAGCTGGTGCTGGGCCGTGTCATCCGGGAGATCGGCCGGTTCGCCCTCGCCAAGGTCGACCAGGTCTCCAACTCCATCCAGGTGCACCGGCTCGTCCAGGCGGTCATCCGGGCCCAGCTCACCGAGGCGGAGCAGCAGGATGCCCGGCACGCCGTCCACCGCATCCTGGCGGGTGCCAGGCCCGACGACGACGAGCCGATCGACAACCCGGCCAACTGGCAGCAGTTCTCCACGATATGGCCGCACCTGGGCCCGTCCGACGCCCGCAACTGCAAGGAGCCCGAGGCCCGCAGGCTCCTGATCGACCGGGTGCGCTACCTGTGGAAGCGCGGTGACTTCAGGACGGCCACCACGCTCTGCGAGGAGCTGCGCGAGATCTGGCGCGAGACGCTGGGGGAGCGGGACATCCAGTACCTCTACCTCTGCTTCCACCTGTCCAACATCTACCGCTCGCGCGGTCGTTACGTGGAGGCGAAGGACCTCGACGAGATCACCCTCGCGACCCAGCGGGAGGTGCTGGGCCCGGAGCATCCGCACACGTACATGAGCACCAGCAGCCTGGCCACGGACCTCGGCACGCTCGGCGAGTACACCAGGGCGATCGAGCTGGCGACCGAGGCCACCGACGGCTTCAACCAGATCTTCCACGACTCGCACCCCAGGGCCCTGGCCGCGGCCAACAACCTGGCGTTCACCCTGAGGTCGATCGGTCAGTACGCCAAGGCCCGGGAGATCGACCAGGACGTCTTCGACCGACGCCGGGAGGTGCTCGGCGAGGAGCACCCCTACAGCCTCTCCTCGGCCATGAACCTGGCCCGTGACCTGCGGGACGTCGGACGGTACGAGGACTCGGTCGGCATTCTCAGCCGTACGTACGACAGCTACAAGGCCACACTCGGCCGGTCCTTCCCCGGCACGCTCAGCGCGGCCAAGAGCCTGGCGGTCTCGCTGCGCCGGGCGGGCAGGCTGGAGGACGCCCGCCGGCTCACGGTGGCGACCCGCGCCCGGTACCGGGCCAAGTACACCTCCGCCAACCCGGAGTGGCTGGCCTGCGACCTCAATCTGGCGGCCGACCTGTTCGCGGCCGGTGAGGCGGCCGAGGCCCGGACCACCGCCCAGGAGGTCGTCGACCAGTACATGAAGGTGCCGGGCGAGAAGCACCCGTACACCCTGGCGGCCCTGAACAACCTGGGCGTCTATCTCTGGGGGACCGGTGCGGCCGAGGAGGCGGAGCAGGTACTGACCCGGGTGGTGGCCTCGATGCGCGAGGTGTACGGGCGCGAGCACCCCAACACGCTGTTCAGCGTGATGAACCTGGCCAACGCCACGGCGGAGCGCGGCGACATCGACCTGGTGCTGAAGACCGAGCGGTCACTGGCGGTGCAGTTCCGGGAGGTGCTGGGCGCACACCATCCGGAGACGCTGGCCATGAAGTCGAACATGGCGGTCACCCTCGGCGCGATGGGGCGCAAGGACGAGGCGCTCCACGTCAGGGCGGAGACGGTCGAGGAGCTGTCCCGGCAACTCGGCGAGGACCACCCGCTCACCCGGATCGCCCGGGACGACCGCAGGTTCCAGCGCGAACTGGAACCGCAGGCGGTGTGATGCGCGCGGGAGCGTCCGGCCGGTGGCCGGACGCTCCCGCCGCTCAGCCTCTGGACGTGTCCAGCAGCCAGGTGAGGATGCGGGGGAGTGCGTGCAGCGCGTCGAAGTGCGCGGCCGCCGGCTCCACCACGACGGTGGCGCCCGGGATGCGGCTCGCCAGCCAGCGGGTGTGCCCGACCGGTGAGAACACGTCCTTCTCGCCGTGCCACAACAGCACCGGACCGGTGATGGCGGCCGGGTCGAATCCCCACGGGTGACTGAACGCGAGTGCGTCATCGATCCAGCCGTACGCCGAAGTGCGCAGCCCCTCACGGTAGTTGCGCAACAGCATGGTGCGTACGCCGGCGTCGTTGACCACCATGCGGTCGGAGTCGGTCAGCTCCCGGCGCAGATCGTCGATCAGCCGCACCGGATTCTTCCTGATCACCGCGGACCGCGAGATGAAGGACTCCGCGAGCCCGTCCGGGTCGGACCGTGCCGTGGTGTACGCCAGCACGTTGGAGGGGGCCATCCCCTCGAACCAGTCGAGACCCTCGGCGTCCCGGGGAGCAAGCCCGACCAGTGCGGCGGTACGCGTGACCCGCTCGGGCATCAGAGCCGCACAGGCCAGAGCATGCGAGGCACCACCGGACCGGCCCACCACGGCGAACCGGTCGAGCCCGATGTGGTCCGCGATGGCCCGCACGTCTTGGACGGCGTCGGCGACGCATCTGCCCGGCAGCCGGTCCGAGTCGCCGTATCCCGGCCGGTCGTAGGTGATCAGTTGTGTCTTGCGCTGGTACAGCACCATCCCGCGCGGCGCCGGACCGAGTCTGCTGCCGGGCATCCCGTGCAGCAGGAAGACCGGTCTGCCGCGAGGATCCCCCAGACGCTCCACGACCAGTTGCCGCCCGTCGGCCGCGCGCACCCGACTGCGCACTCCGTGCCTCCTCGCGATTCCTGCGGACACGACGTGCCCGGCTTTCCCCGCACCATCCGATGATGACCCATCAGAGGCGATCCCGGGATGGCGCGTGGGGAGAATCTGGGGGCGGTCGGGAGGGCTCGCAGGTGCGCGCACCCTCCGGACACGTCGGGATCCGGAACCCCAGGGGCGAATACCGGACAGGACTAGTCCTCACGCGCTGCCGACCGGGTGGTTGCACCGGGTGTTCGCAGAAGGAATCGACTAGGCCCGACCACCCATTAGTGAACGTGACACGACCGAACCGGTGGTGTCGTGTGTGCGTCCTGAAGTCGGCCTTGTGTGCTATCGGGGCGGTCGGAATAGTGGGCGCCCCATCCTCCGCGTACGGGCGACCCCACATCATCCGTGCGCGGCCCCACAGGAGGTCGAAGTTGAAGCATCGACGCATGTCCAGGAACCGCGCAGTGCTGGCCGGGTCGGCCGTGGTCGCCCTGGTCGCAGCAGGAGTGACGTTCCAGAGTGCGAACGCCAGTGACGACGTACCGCAGTTCCCCGCGCGGACGCTCGACGCGGTGGCGGCCGGAAAGCTTGCCACCGGTCTGGGCAAGGACCTGGGCGCCGACGCGGCGGGCGCGTACTACGACGCCACTCACAAGAACCTCGTGATGAACGTGGTCGACGAGGCCGCCGCCGAGCAGGTGCGGCAGGCGGGCGGCAAGGCCAGAGTCGTGCAGAACTCGCTCGCCGAGCTGAAGTCGGCCCGGCAGACCCTGACGGGCAAGGCCACGATCCCCGGCACCTCATGGGCGGTCGACCCGGTCAGCAACAAGGTGGTCGTCACCGCCGACCGCACGGTCCGGGGCGATGCCTGGCAGAGGCTCAGCTCGGTGGTCGAGGACCTGGGCGGCAAGGCCGAGCTCAAGCGGTCCGCCGGGGAGTTCAAGCCGTTCATCGCGGGCGGCGACGCCATCTGGGGCAACGGCGGACGCTGCTCGCTCGGCTTCAACGTGGTCAAGGACGGCGAACCGTACTTCCTGACCGCAGGGCACTGCACCGAGTCGATCTCCAGCTGGTCGGACACCCAGGGCGGCGCGGAGATCGGTACGAACGCGGGCTCGTCGTTCCCCGACAACGACTACGGCCTGGTGAAGTACACCTCCGACACCGCGCACCCCAGCGAGGTCGACCTCTACAACGGCTCCGCCCAGCCGATCACCAAGGCGGGCGAGGCCACCGTCGGGATGACGGTGACGCGCAGCGGATCCACCACCCAGGTGCACGACGGCGAGGTGACCGGGCTGGACGCCACGGTCAACTACGGCAACGGCGACATCGTCAACGGGCTCATCCAGACGACGGTCTGCGCGGAGCCCGGCGACAGCGGCGGCTCGCTCTTCGCCGGTGACACGGCGATCGGCCTGACCTCGGGCGGCAGCGGCGACTGCTCGGCGGGCGGCGAGACGTTCTTCCAGCCGGTGCCGGAGGCACTGTCGGCGTTCGGGGCGGAGATCGGCTGACCGTTCCGTGCGATCACGCAGGGCCCCCGGCGGTGCCGGGGGCCCTGTCCGCGCCGCGCCCGGCCCGGTGGCCCCGCCTGCCGCTCGACGTCTCGTCCGCCGGTGCGCGGCCGCGCACCGGCCGCGCGGGACAGCGGACCTCGGAGGTGAGATCCGCCGAGGCGGCAGGCGGAGCGGGATGGCTGCGTTGTTCCGCGTACCTGCTCCCTCACCGGCCCACGTCCACAACTCGGTCGCACCGGTGGGCGCGGATCTGTTAAAAAGCCAGGATGTCTACTCGGCACCCTCTGCTTCCACGTTCGGCGCCGGCTGTCTCCGGGATATCGTCCCGTTCGATCGCCCTGCTGCTGGACCGGCTCGAAGCGCGATCCGTCGAGTGTCACTCGATCATGGTCGTGCACCGGGGGCACGTCGTCGCCGAAGGCTGGTGGGCGCCGTACTCGGCCGACCGCCCGCACCTTCTCTACTCGCTGACCAAGTCGTTCACGTCGATCGCCGTGGGGCTCGCGATCGACGACGGGCTGCTCTCGCTGACCGACCGAGTGGTGGACGTACTGCCCGACCACGTCCCGGCCGGCATCTCGGAGCAGGGCAGCCGCATCACCGTTCACCACCTGCTGTCCATGACAGCCGGGCACCCCACGGACAGCCTCGGCGAGGCCTGGGAGCTGGAGCCCGGCGACTTGGTGAAGGGTTTCCTGCGCTTGCCGTTCGCCGCGGTGGAGGGCACGCGGCACACCTACGACAACTCGACCACGTTCATCCTGGCCAGGATGGTGGAACGGGTCACGGGCCGCGGCCTTCCGGAGTTCCTCGACGAGCGCCTCTTCGAGCCGATGGGCGTCGATCACGCCGAGTGGGACCGGGTGGCGAGCGGTGCCGCCTTCGGATTCCACGGCCTGCACCTGACGACCGAGGCCGTCGCCGCCTTCGGCGAACTGCTGCGGCGCGGAGGCCTCTGGGGCGACCGGAGACTGGTCCCGGGCGAGTGGGTGGAGGCCGCGACCGGGCGTCACATCGACTGCCTGCCGTTCGAGGACGGGTCGGGCGATGCCGACTTCTCCTGCGGCTACGGCTACCAGTTCTGGATGTCGCGTCACGGGTACCACGGCCACGGCGCCTTCGGGCAGCAGTGTGTGGTGGTCCCCTCGCATGATCTCGTGGTCGCCGTGACCGCCCAGGGCGAGTCGCAGCACGTACTCGACGCCATGTGGGAGTGCCTGCTGCCCGGCGTGGGCCGGAGCGGAAGCGTCCGGGACGACGAGATCCTTGCCGAGCGGCTGCGTCGCCTGTCGCTGCCGACGGTGCCGGGCCCGGCCGGCCCACGGCGCTCGGCCGGCGCGAGACTTGACGCCTCGGCCGAGGGGTCTGCCCTGCCCGACGGCACGACGCTGATCGTCGATCCCGCCGACGGTGGCTGGCTCGTGCGGTTCGAGTCGCTTTTCGGCATCGCGGTGGGCCACGGGGAATGGCGGGAGAGCTCCCCGCTCGGCCGGCCTGTCGTCGCGGCCGGAGCCTGGCAGGGCGACACGTTCGTGGCCGACCTCTACGTCATCACCACCCCGCACCGCGTCCGGCTGGTCGTCGACGCCGAGGCCGGGACGGCCACGGCGGTGTGGAGCACCCTGCCCCTCACCGGCCCTGACATGAGACTGCACATGCGATCGCCGCTGATGACCCGGCCTGACGTCGCGTAGGACCTGGACGCGGGAGGCTGCCCGGGCCGCTTCACGGCCCGGGCAGCCTGGCGGGGGCCGGTCAGGCGGCCTGGGCCAGTCTGCCGGTGCCCGCCTTCGCCGGGGCGACGCCGAAGATGTCCACCGCGTGGTAGTACGTCCAGGCCGTGGCGTTGCACGACGTCAGCGTTGCCCCGGAGTAGGCGGCGCAGACGCGCTTGAGGTCCGCGTAGAGGGCGGAGTCGAGACGGGCCTTGTTGGCGGAGAACGTGCCGGCGGCCTTGTAGTTGCGGTAGCCGAAGTCATGCCGGGCGCAGGCCGTTTGGAAGGGAAAGCCGAACGGGTTGTCGGGCGAGGTGCTGCAGTAGTCCGTGGACCAGTCGAAGCCGTACGCGGCCCATGCCCCCTGATTGCCGCGGGCGGCCTTCCAGGCGTTGTAGCTGGAGGCACTCGTCTGGGTCCAGGAGCTCAGGACCTGGGGCTTGTCCGCGGGGGCGGCGGAAGCGGACGCGGCGGGCAGCAGGGCGAGCGGGAGCGACAGGACGACGGTGCTGAGCAGTGTGGCGACGCGGCGGCGCATGGCAATCTCCGTGGGGTGAGGAGGAGTTGGGGGTCCTGCACCTCTTGGGGTTCATGAGGTGGCCCCAAGAATGCCGCCATGTACCTGTCATGGCTAGTCGTTGCGTCGACTGGACCCCGAGGGTGGGAGGGCCGTTATCCCGGAATTTCCGAGTACCGACGAGAGTTGATGGCCGATTGCCTGTGGTGCCTGCGCGGGCCCTGGGCCCGGGGCGGCAGCCCGTGCTGCCCCAGGTGCCGGCGGAACGCCCCGCCACGCGACCGTCCTCGGTCTACCGGGGACTGCTTTCCGGCCGTGGTTGGCGCATGTGCCATACTCGGCGCCGCTCATAGCAATATCGGACCGGGGGCCGCGTGCACGCCGTATCTCTGCAAGCCCCTTACCTGGACACGGCCGCGGATCAGCTCTGCTTCTCGCTGGACCTGACCGAACGGCCGGCGCTCGCCGAACATGAGGTGTCCGTGGGAGGGCTCGCCGTGCGACTGAGGCTGCTGGGCGCATCCCATCAGGTCTTCGCAGGCCCGATACGGGAGACCGTGGCCTGTCTGCCGGAGGCGGTCAGGGGGCTGCCGGCCACGCACACCCGGCGGTTGGCGGGATGGACGTACGACTTCAGCGCCGCCACGAAACGCTTCGGGCCCGGGGAGTTCAGCGACCGGGTCGCGGACGCCCTGAAGCGCGCGGACGAGGCGGAGCACAGCCTGTGCGGGGTCTTCCCCGGGTCTCCGGAAGCCGTGACGGCGGTGGTCGTCGAGGCGCGCGCCAAGCGGTCCGGCGCGGGGCTGGCCTGGCGTACCTGGCACAGCTACCCGCAGGACGGGCACATCGTATCGACCCACAGCCGGCTGGAGGCTCGATGAACAGCACCCGACTCCTACGCGGGGCGGTGGCGGCCGTGATGGTCACGGTCCTGCTCTCCGCCTGCTCCAGCGACGGGGAGGACGGCGTCCCGCGGAGCTGGATCGGCAAGACGTACTCCACCGGCGGGAGCGGGTGGCTCGACAGGAACAGCTCGCCGGCCAAGGTCGCCGACGCGATCGACCACCACCGCGACGCCCTCGACCGGACGACGGGCGGCGGCATGGAGTTCCTGCGCTACGGCGACGACATGGTGACCGTGTCGCCGTACCGCAGCGGCAGCACGATCGAGATCGAGGACTACCGCAACGGCTACCGCCGGCATCACCAGCACCTCACCTACTGGCCCAACCCGAGCAGCTTCCGCGGCGGCGGCCCCGGCTCCGGCAAGTGACGCCCGGCGCCCCGCGGCCCTGACGACGCCCTCCAGAAAGGCAATGCAGTGACCGAGATCTTCGAGTCGGCCGGGCAGGCCCTCCTCTACGGGGTCGTGGGCCTCGCCGTGATGGCCGTCGGCTTCGTCGCCCTCGACCTCGTCACGCCCGGCAAGCTCTTCCACGTGGTGTGGCGGGACCGCAACCGCGGCGCGGCCGTGCTCCTCGGCAGCCAGTCCCTGGCGGTCGGGCTGGTCATCATGTCGGCCATCCAGGCCAGCGAGTCCGAAGAGGGCCTGGGATACGGCCTGTTCAGCACGCTCCTCTACGGTCTGGCCGGCGTGCTGGTGATGACGCTGGTCGGCATCGTCATCGGCGTGCTGACGCCTGGCCAGATGGGCGCGGTGGCCCTCGACGACGGCGACGACCACCGCCCGCACCCCGCCGCCTGGGTCCAGGCCGGCATGTACCTGGGCACCGCCGTCATGGTCGGCGCGGCCCTCTCCTAGGACCACCAAAGAGGACCACCCCCCCATGAGCTCCACCCTGGACGACCGCGCCACCGCGACGCCCCCGCGCTCCCCGGCCCGGCACCACACCCGGGGAGCGCGGTTCCTGCTGCTGCTCGCCGTCTTCCTCTGCGCCGCCTGCGGCCTCGTCTACGAACTGGCCCTGACCGCGCTGGGCAGCTACCTCATCGGCAACTCGGTGCTTCAGACCTCCGTGGTCATCTCCGTGATGGTCTTCGCGATGGGAGTGGGCTCGCTGGCCGCCAAACCGCTGCGGAGCCGTCCCGTCGTCGCCTTCGCGGTGGTGGAGGGGGTGCTCGCACTGGTCGGCGGCCTGTCGGTCCTGGTGCTGTACGCGGCCTTCGCCTGGCTCCAGCTCTACATGCCCGCGATGATCGTGGTGTCCCTGGTGGTGGGCCTGCTCATCGGCGCCGAGATCCCGTTGTTGATGACGCTGCTTCAGCGCATCCGCAAACAGGAGGCGAGCAGTGCCGTCGCCGACATGTTCGCCGTCGACTACATCGGCGCCCTCGTCGGCGGCCTGTGCTTCCCGCTGTTCCTGCTGCCGACCTTCGGCCAGTTGAAGGGCGCGCTGGTGGTCGGCGGGGTCAACGCGGTCGCCGGGGTCATCGTCGTGGTGTTCATCTTCCGCCGCCAGACCGGCCGCCTGGTCAAGGCCGGGCTGCTGGGCGGCGTCACCGTGGTGCTCGCCGTGCTCGGCGCGACGTACGTGCTGGCGGACGACCTGGAGGTCACCGCGCGGCAGCACATGTACGCGGACCCGATCATCCACTCCGAGACCACGCAGTACCAGGACATCGTGGTCACCCGCTCCACCGCCTTCACCGGGAAGCCCGACGTACGGCTCTTCCTCAACGGCGACCTTCAGTTCAGCTCGGTCGACGAGTACCGCTACCACGAGTCGCTGGTCCACCCCGCGCTGTCCGGCCCCCGCTCCCACGTACTGATCCTGGGCGGTGGTGACGGGCTCGCGCTGCGCGAGGTGCTGCGCTACGAGGACGTCCGGCATGTCACCCTGGTCGAACTGGACCCGGCGATGACCCGGCTGGCGCGCACCTTCGAGCCGCTGCGGGGGCTCAACCACGGTTCGCTGGACGATCCGCGGGCCGAGGCCGTCAATGCGGACGCCTTCACCTGGCTGCGCGGGGCCCGGCAGCAGTACGACGCGGTGATCATCGACTTCCCGGACCCGGACTCGGCGTCGCTGGCGAAGCTGTACTCGGTGGAGTTCTACGATCTGCTCCGCCGGGTGCTGGCGCCGCACGGCCAGGTCATGGTGCAGAGCGGATCGCCGTTCTTCGCCCCCAAGACCTACTGGTCGATCGCGAAGACCATCGAGACAGCCGGGTACGCGACGACGGAGTTCCAGATCGACGTTCCGAGCTTCGGCAACTGGGGCTTCGTCCTCGCCACCCCCGGCACCGAGGCCCCGCCACTGCGGCTCGCCCCGGAGACGCCGAAGCTCCGCTACCTGGACGAGGCGGTACTGAAGGCGGCCACCGTGTTCCCCGTCGACCGCCGCCGCGCCGACGTACGACCGAGCACGCTGATGGATCCCGCGGTGCTCGAATACGTCCAGGACGAGTGGCGCGACTACTGAGGGGGGCACGTCCTCGCCCAGCAAGGTGACCGGTTCCGCGCTGCCGTCAGGCGTGGGGACGTGTGGGCACGTGCGCAGCGGGTCGAACCGTACGCCTTCGCCCTCCAGTACTTCCCGGGGCGGCGGCCGGTCGCTGCCGTCGGGTCGGTGGAATCCGGACGAGTCCGTGCCCTCGGAGTTCAGGACGCGGTAGGCGCCGCTCACCGTCGGGTCGGCCGCCAGGCAGGCACCGACCCGGCACCGGGTGGCTGCCGATGAGCTCGGCGGCATCGCCGTACGCCGTCCGGGTGCCGCTGGGCATCGCAACCAGCCTCACACGCGTTTCCGTCCAGCTCGACCGTTCCTCGCCGGCCGGGCGGAGCCCTCCGGTCGGGCGGGCCGGAGCGCTCCGCGGCACGCTTGCAGGGCCAGAGGGCGGAGGGCTGCCCCGCCGATCGTGCACGAGCGCGTCAGGCCTGCGTCGAACCCCCGCCCGCCGCCCCCGCGACCCGGGCGTCCGCGGTGTCCGTCGCGTCCGGCTTCCTCCGCATCGCCATCAGCAGGGTGATGACCGTGCCCACCACCGCCCACGCGGACAGCACCAGGAGGGGCCCGGTCACCGCGTTGCCCCTGAAGTACGCGATCGAGCGTGCCGTCCAGGTGGAGGCCCCCGGCGGCAGGGCGGGGCCGATCGCGCGCCAGAAGTCCGGGAGCATCGGGAGCGGGAAGGCGCCGCCCGCGCTCGGGTTGCCCGCGATCACGACGATCAGCACGGCCAGGCCGATGCCGACGATGCCGGTGAGCGCCTGCAGGGCGAGTGTGATCATGCCGACCGCGAAGACGGTCAGTGCGCCCAGGCCCGAGAGCCCCCAGAAGCTTCCGGGCAGGGCTCCGAGGATCGGGCCGATGATGATCGCGCCGCCGATTCCGCCCGCGATCGAGTACAGGGCCATGACGCCGGTCCGGATCACCGCGCGCTGACGGTTGGCGGGGCGGCTGCCCGCGCTGATCGCCAGGATCGAGGCGCAGAGGTAGCCGCCCACGCACCAGCCCACGGCCAGGTAGAAGGAGGAGAGCCCGTCGAAGTCCTGTTTCGAGGCCGGGGCCACGTCCACGGCGCGTGCCGTGCGGTGCTGGGTGCGCTCGACCTCCTTGATGATGTTCGTCAGGGAGGTGGCCAGGACGGTGCCGCCGCCGGAGGCGACCAGTACGGCGTCGGTCGTGCCCCTGGGGTTGACGACCAGGGCGCCGTCGATCTCGCGGTCGAGGATCTGCCGGCGGGCGGTGGCCGCGTCGGTCACCGTGCGGGGGTCCAGGGGGTCGCCGGGGAGGTTCTTCAGTTCTGTGACGAGCCGGGCGGACACCTGCTGAGGTGCGACGACGCCGAAGGGGACATCCGTGGGCTTCGGGTTGTGGAGTGCTCCGATATAGGACGCGATGAACAGCAGTTGCAGCGCCAGTACGCCGATGACGAGCAGTGCGGCCCGTGGAGTGACGGCGTTCTTCACCTCATCAGCGAAAGTCATGTCCCCACGGTCCGGGGTGCCCCGCGTTCACGCAGTCGGGGCCGGGCCGAATGGTTGAGGGCGGGGATGGCTCACACGCCGAGTATCGTACGAATGTTCGAAACTTGGTCTATGGTGGAGAGCGAGGGGGTGGTGAGTACGGATTGGTTCAGGAGGTGCGGGTGCCCGGGTTCACGCATCTGCATACCGTTTCCGGGTTCTCCCTGCGGTACGGGGCCTCACACCCGGAGCGGCTGGCGGAGCGCGCCGCCGAGCGGGGGATGGACGCCCTCGCGCTGACCGACCGCGACACCCTGGCCGGTACGGTCCGGTTCGCCAAGGCCTGTGAGCGAGCGGGGGTCCGGCCGCTCTTCGGGGTGGAACTCGCCGTGGCCCCTGCCACGCGTGCGGAGGGCGACGGGCGTACGCACCGGCTGCGGACCCCGGTCCGCGGGGGCGCCTTCGTCGATGAATCCGCACCCCGGGTCACCTTCCTCGCCCGCGACGGCGCGCAGGGCTGGGCCGAGCTGTGCCGCCTCGTCACCGCCGCCCATGCTGCCGTGCCCGACGGCGGCCGGCCCCTGGCCGACCGCTCCGCGCTGCCCGCCGAAGGGCTCACCGTGCTGCTCGGCCCCGCCTCCGAGGTGGGCGGGGCGCTGGCCGCCGGCCGCCCCGACCGGGCCGCCGCCCTGCTGGCTCCCTGGCGGGAGGTGTACGGCGACGACCTGCGGCTCGAAGCCGTCCACCACGGCCGGGACGGCACCGGACCCGGTTCGTTGCGGCTCGCCGCCCGCACCGTCGGCTTCGCCGCCGAGCAGGGGATACGGGCCGTGCTGACCAACGCCGTCCGGTATGCCGATCCGGGGCAGGGCCCGGTCGCCGATGTGCTCGACTCCGCCCGCAGGCTCGTCCCGGTCGACCCGCGCCGCGCCGCGCTCGACAGCGGTGAGCGCTGGCTCAAGGACGCCCGCGCGATGGCGGAGACCGCCGAGCGGATCACCTCCGCCGCCGGACTCGGGCCCGGCGCCGGGGCGCGGCTGCTCGCGGAGACCCGGCACACCGCCGACGCCTGCGTGGTCGACCCCCAGGGCGACATCGGCATCGGCTCCGTCCACTTCCCCGAACCGCACCTCGTCGGCGCGGACCGGCGTACCGCCCAGCGGGTGCTGGCCTCCCGTGCCGCCGCCGGCATGGTGCTGCGCGGCTACGACCGCAGGCGCGAGTACTGGGACCGGATGCACCACGAGCTGGACATCATCGCTCACCACGGCTTCGCCTCGTACTTCCTCACAGTTGCCCAAGTCGTGGACGACGTGCGGGAGATGAAGGTCCGGGTGGCCGCACGCGGCTCCGGGGCCGGCTCCCTGGTCAACCACCTCCTCGGCATCGCCCACGCCGACCCGGTCGAGCACGGGCTGCTGATGGAGCGCTTCCTGTCCAAGCGCCGCTTCGTGCTGCCCGACATCGACATCGACGTCGAGTCGGCCCGCCGCCTCGACGTCTACCGCGCGATCATCGGCCGCTTCGGCGCCGAACGGGTGGCCACCGTCGCCATGCCCGAGACCTACCGGGTGCGCCACGCCATCCGTGACGTCGGCGCGGCGCTCTCCATGAACCCGGCCGAGACCGACCGGCTCGCCAAGGCCTTCCCGCACATCCGGGCCCGCGACGCCCTCGCGGCCATGGAGGAACTGCCCGAACTGCGCGAGGTGGCACGGGACAAGGAGAAGTACGGGCGGCTGTGGGAGCTGGTGGAGGCGCTGGACGCGCTGCCCCGTGGCATCGCCATGCACCCGTGCGGGGTCCTCCTCTCCGACGCCTCGCTGCTGCGCCGCACCCCGGTCGTGCCCACCAGTGGCGAGGGCTTCCCCATGGCGCAGTTCGACAAGGAGGACGTGGAGGACCTCGGACTGCTCAAGCTCGATGTGCTCGGTGTGCGGATGCAGTCGGCGATGGCGCACGCGGTCGCGGAGGTGAAGCGGGCCTCCGGCCAGGAGGTGGACCTGGATGCCGTGGAGCCGGGCGATCCGGAGACGTACCGGCTGATCAGGACCGCCGAGACGCTGGGCTGCTTCCAGATCGAGTCGCCCGGCCAGCGCGATCTGGTCGGCAGGCTCCAGCCCGCCACCTTCCACGACCTGGTGGTCGACATCTCGCTGTTCCGGCCCGGCCCGGTCGCCGCCGACATGGTGCGCCCGTTCATCGAGGCCCGGCACGGCCGGGCTCCGGTCCGCTATCCGCACCCCGATCTGGAGGGGCCGCTGCGGGGGACGTACGGAGTGGTGGTCTTCCACGAGCAGATCATCGAGATGGTCGACATCATGACCGGCTGCGGCCGGGGCGAGGCGGACCGGGTCCGGCGCGGGCTCTCCGACCCCGAGTCGCAGGGCCGGATCAGGCTCTGGTTCGCCCAGCACGCGGCGGCCCGGAAGTACGACGCGGAGGTGATCGCCCGTGCCTGGGAGATCATCGAGGCGTTCGGCAGCTACGGCTTCTGCAAGGCGCACGCGGTGGCCTTCGCCGTGCCGACGTACCAGTCGGCCTGGCTGAAGGCGCATCACCCGGCGGCCTTCTACGCCGGGCTGCTCACCCACGACCCGGGGATGTACCCGAAGCGGCTGCTGCTCGCGGACGCGCGGCGGCGTGGGGTGCCGGTGCTGCCCCTGGATGTGAACCGGTCGGCGGCCGCTCATCGAATCGAACTGGTGTCTGATGAAAAGAGGGAGGGGAAATCCTGGGGGCTCCGGCTGGCGCTCTCGGACGTCCACGGGATCAGCGCGGCCGAGGTCGCCCGGATCGAGGCCGGGCAGCCCTACACCTCGCTGCTGGACTTCTGGCAGCGGGCCCGTCCGGGCAAGCCCGCAGCCGAACGGCTGGCCCAGGTCGGCGCGTTGGACGCGTTCGGCGCCAACCGCCGCGATCTGCTGCTGCACCTGTCCGAACTCCACCGCGCCCAGCGCGGCGCGGGCTCCGGCGGCTCCGGCGCGCAGCTCCCCCTCGGTGGCGGGCATCGCACCGGTTCGATCGGCCTGCCCGACCTCAACGAGGCGGAACGGCTCAGCGCCGAACTGGGCGTGCTGAGCATGGATGTCTCACGCCATCTGATGGGCGATCACCACGCCTTCCTGAAGGAGCTGGGCGCGGTCTCGGCCAAGCGGCTGCGCGAGGCGCGGCACGGGGACACCGTGCTGGTCGCGGGCGCCAAGGCGGCCACCCAGACCCCGCCCATCCGCTCCGGGCGCCGGGTCGTCTTCACCACCCTGGACGACGGTACGGGCCTGGTCGACCTGGCCTTCTTCGACGACAGCCATGCCACCTGCGCGTACACCGTCTTCCACTCCTGGCTGCTGTTGGTGCGCGGGGTGGTGCAGCGGCGCGGGCCGCGGAGCCTGAGCGTGGTCGGCGCGGCTGCCTGGAACCTGGCCGAGCTGGCCGAGCTGCGACGCACCGGCGGACTCGACGCGGTCGCGGCCCGGCTGGCGGAGGTGCCCGCCTCGGAGGAGGGCGCCACGCCGCCCGAGCCCCCGGCGGACGACGGCCGCCGGATCCGGATGCCCACCGGCTACGAGATGAACCCCTGGTCCGACCTCCAGCCCCCCGGCGAGGGGGCGCCCACCGGAAGGAAGCTGTGGCACCAGAGCCCGGGGAGTGCGGGATGAGCGAGGAGAGTGGGGTGAGCGGGATGGGTGAGCAGCCCGGAATCCTCTGCCTGCGGTTCCGCCGGGTCGGCGGCGGCCTCCCGGACGGCGCCGGCTATGCGGGGCTGCTCGCCCTGCTCGGTTCGTTCACCCCGGTCGTCGAGGCGACGCCACCCGACGGGGCGCTCGCCGATGTCCGGGGCGCGCTGCGCTACTTCGGACGGGACGTGACGGGCCTTGCCTCGGTGATCCGGGTCCGCGCGCTGGCCCTGCACGGCGTGGACTGTGCGATCGGGGCGGCCGAGAACCCGATGCTGGCCCGGATGGCGGCACGGCAGGCCGCGCCCGGGACGACCTTCGTGGTGCCCGCCGGCGGCGGCGCCGCCTTCCTCGCGGACCGGCCGGCGGGCGCACTGGACGGCGTCGGGGCGGCGACGGCCCGCACCCTGTGCGGATACGGGCTCGACTCCGTCGGCCGGATCGCGGCCGCCCCGCTCGGCACCCTGCAGCGGATCACCGGGGTGCGGACCGGGCGTGAACTGTGGGAGCGGGCGCACGGCATCGACCGTACGACGGTCGTGCCGAACGCCGCGGCCCGCTCGCTCGCCGCCGAACGGACCTTCCCGCGCGACGAGCTGGACCGGGAGCGGCAGCGGCGGGCGCTCATGTCGCTCACCGAGGAACTGGGGGCGAGGATGCGCGGCGAGGGGCAGGTGTGCCGCTCGCTGGCGGTCTCCGTGCGCTATGCCGACCGGACCGGCTACTCGACGCTGACCCGCAGCCGTACCCTCCGCGAGCCCACCGCCCACTCCGCGGAACTCACCGCGCTCGCCTACCGGATCCATGACTCGTTTGCTCTGCAACGGGCCCGGGTGCGGGGGATCGCGCTGCGCGCCGAGGGACTGGGCGAAGCCGATCGGGCCGCGCACCAGCTGACCTTCGACCCGGTCGACGAACGGGCCCGGCGGATCGAGGCGGTCGCGGACCGGCTGCGGGACAGATTCGGACCACGAGCCGTGATGCCGGGGCGACTCGCCGCCTGACCTGCCCGCCGGGAACTGTCCTGAAGCTACGGTTACTACCGGGTCAGTTTTTACCGACGCGTAACTTCCCACCCCACCTTACTCATGCGTAATTTGGCATGAGCACGTAGAACTTCGTCAGAACTTGTGGTCCGGGCCGCAGGGTGCACAGACATCGCAACTCCCTTGAGCCGCAAGGAGACCACACGATGCTGCCCTGGACCCGTGCGCCGCGTACCCCACGTGCGCGGACCACCCTCGCCGCACTGTTCCTCGCCGTCGCGGCAGTCGCCACCCCCACGGCCACTGCCGCTGCAGCCACCCCCACCACCGTCACGGTCACCTCCCGTGGCTGGAACGACTACTCCTGCAAGCCCTCCGCAGCCCACCCCCGGCCCGTGGTGCTCGTCCACGGAACCTTCGGGAACTCGGTCGACAACTGGCTCGTGCTCGCCCCCTACCTCGTCAACCGGGGCTACTGCGTCTACTCGCTCGACTACGGGCAGCTGCCCGGAGTGCCGTTCTTCAACGGCCTCGGGCCGATCGACAAGTCGGCCGGGCAGCTCTCCGCCTTCGTCGACAAGGTGCTCGCCTCCACCGGGGCACCCAGGGCGGACCTCGTCGGCCACTCCCAGGGCGGCATGATGCCGAACTACTACCTGAAGTTCCTCGGCGGAGCGGCCAAGGTGAACGCCCTGGTCGGGCTCGCGCCCGACAACCACGGCACCACCCTCCTCGGTCTGACGAAGCTGCTGCCGTACTTCCCCGGAGCCGAGGACCTGCTCAACGCCGGCACGCCCGGGCTCGCCGACCAGGTGGCCGGATCGCCCTTCGTCACCAAGCTGAACTCGGTTCCCGACACCGTTCCCGGCGTGCACTACACCGTCATCGCGACCAGGTACGACGAGGTCGTGACCCCGTACCGGACACAGTTCCTGGACGGGCCGGACGTACGCAACGTCCTGCTCCAGGACCTGTGCCCGGTCGACCTGTCCGAGCACGTGGCGATCGGGACCATCGACAGGATCGCCTACCACGAGGTGGCGAACGCCCTGGACCCGGCGCACGCCACCCCGACCACGTGCGCCTCGGTCATCGGGTAGGGCTCCTCGTCCGGACCCGGCCGGATCGGGTTCAGCGCCGGGCCGCCGCGGCGGCCCGGCGGCGGACCGAGGCCATGAGTGCGGCCGCGCCCAGTGCGATCGCGGCCGCACCGCCCATGGCCCAGTAGCGCGTGGCGGCGCTGCCCCCCGTCTCGGCGAGGCTGTCCACTCCCGCGCCGGGGGTGTCGCCGGACGCGCTGTCCGGCTCCGGGGCATTGGCACCGGCCGCAGCGGAGCCCGCCGGGGCCGCCGCCTCGGTGACGGCCGCTCCCGTACCGGGATCGTCGTCGCCGTGGCCGCCGTGCTCGACCGAGGACTTCTCCGCGCCCTCCGTGATCTCCTGCTCGGAGGGCGCGGACGCGGCCGGCGCGGGCACGGCGGCGACCGAACCGCTGCCGCTCGCCCCGCTGCCGTCCGTGCCGCTGCCGTCCGAGCCTCCGCCGCTCGTGCCCGCACCGTCGAAGACCACGTCGGAGCACGCGTAGAACGCCTCCGGGGAGTCCGACCGCTGCCAGACGGTATAGATCAGCTGACGCCCCGAGCGCTCGGGAACGGTACCGGCGAACTCGTACGAACCGTCCACCAGCTTCGGATCGGTGGCCTCGGCGAACGGCTTCTCCTCCAGGTCCGACCACTTCAGCGGCTTCGCTGGGTCGTAGCCGCTGTCGGTGAGATACAGCGCGAAGGAACCCTTGTGCGGGGCGGTGGCCCGGAAGCGGAACGTGTGGGTGCCCGCCTTCATATCGGTGGCAGGCCAGTCGGCGCGCGGCAGATCGAGTCCCCTGAACTTGTCGTTGGCCGCGCTGCACAGCTTGCCGTCCGGAATCAACTGCCGATGGTTCCCCGCCGCGTTGGCGATGTTGACGCCGTTCCAGTCGTACAGCGCCTGCGTGCCGCCCGCGGCGACCGCGGCCACGCACGCGGCGGACCGCGGGTGTTCGGGACCCTCGGCGAAGCAGGCCGAGACCCGGCTGACCGGATCCGTCAGCGAGCCGTGCGCCGCGGCCGGGGCCGCGGCCAGAACGGTGAGTGCGAGCGGAGTCGCACCGAGCGCGGCGACGGCGGCGGCCCTGCGACGGGCGGGGGTGATGACGGGCATGGCGGGGGTACTCCTTCAGCGGTCCAGGTCTGTGTGCGGGGCGTCCCGGGAACAGCAAGCTAGCCTCCGGCCGAGCGCGAAAGGCCCGCCTGAAGGGGCTGGTGACGATCGTTATGACGCGCTTAAGGAGCCACTCAAGAACGCTTAAGACCGGCCGCCCGCGGGCCCGGGGCCGGCCTTCCCCGGGGAGGCCGACGTCGTTGTCAGTGGCAGCTGGCACGATCGGTCCATGACGACGATCGACTGGGATTCAGCTGCCGGCTCCTTCGACGACGAGCCGGATCACGGCCTGCTCGATCCCGTGGTCCGGCACGCCTGGGCGCAGCGTCTGGAGAGCTGGCTGCCCCGGGAGCGTTCCGAGGTGCTCGACCTGGGGTGCGGCACCGGAAGTCTGGCGCTGCTCGTCGCCGGACAGGGCCACCGGGTCACCGCCGTGGACCTTTCCCCCCGCATGGTCGAGCAGGCACGCGCCAAGCTGGCCGGGACGGGGGCCGAGGTGCTGACCGGGGACGCGGCCGCACCGCCGGTGGGCAGGCAGCAGTTCGACGTGATCCTGGTCCGGCACGTGGTGTGGCTGCTCCCCGACCCGGACCAGGTCCTGCGCCACTGGTTCGGTCTGCTGCGGCCCGGCGGCAGACTGGTTCTGGTCGAAGGCGTGTGGAACGGGGTCGGTCTGTCCGCTGTTCAGCTCACCGCACTGCTCACCCCCTTCACCGAGCGCGTCCACCACGAGAGGCTCTCCGGCGACCGCGACCTCTGGGGCAAGGACGTCGACGACGAGCGCTACGCACTGGTGGCGCGTGCCGAGCCTCCGCGCCGGCACACCGAGGTCGTCGATGTGCATCTGATCCTCCGCCGGGGGCCCGACGTCCTCCTCGCCCGGCGGGCCGGCACGGGTTACGCGGACGGGCTGCTGCACGCCCCGTCCGGGCATGTGGAGGACGGCGAGGACGTCCGGGCGGCGGTGATCCGGGAGGCGGCCGAGGAGATCGGGGTGGCGCTCGAACCGGAGGAGCTGCGGACCGCCCTGGTCATGCAGCACCGGGGGCCGGGCGGCAGCCCCAGGACGGGCTGGTTCTTCGAGGCGGCGTACGACCCGGACCGGCCGCCGTACAACCGTGAACCGGACAAGTGCTCCGGGCTGGACTGGTTCCCGCTGGACGATCTGCCGGACGACATGGTCGCGTACTGCCGCGCAGGCCTGGACGGCTACCGGACGGGGGAGCACTTCCTGATCCACTGGCACGAGGACGGCGACACCGTGGCGTACGAACCACGGGGCGTCCGACGGGCCGTGCCGTTGCCGGCCGGCGGCGCCCGCACCGGGAGCATCCACCACCTCGAGCTGTGGGTTCCCGATGTGGCGGCCGCCGCCCCGGGCTGGGGCTGGCTCCTCGGCGAACTGGGCCATCTTCCGTACCAGCAATGGACGCACGGGCGCAGCTGGCGGCGTGGCGACAGCTATGTGGTGATCGAGCAGTCGCCCGACCTGGCCCCGGGAGCGCACGAACGACGCCGTCCCGGGCTCAACCACCTGGCGTTCCACGTCGAGGACCGGGCCACGCTCGACGCGCTGGTGGCCCGGGCCCCGGAGCACGGCTGGCGGCTCCTGTTCGGTGACCGTCATCCGCACGCGGGCGGTGACGGGCACGTGGCCGCGTATCTGGAGGACGCGGCGGGATACGAAGTGGAGTTGGTCGCCGGAGCCGCGCCCACCCGCTCCGGGCCGCCGACTCCGCCCCCGCACACCGATGGATGGGCTCGGCGCCGGGACTGAGACCGAGGCGTGTTCCGCGCGACGCGGCCCGCTGCGCGCACGTCCTCAGCGGGTGTGCACCGGGCCGCCCGAGCATGAAGGGCGACCCGGTGCAGGCTGGGCAGGGAGCCGTGTTGCCCACGGGCGACCCAGCGTACGCACCGGAGGCGCCGTGGCACCGCCCGGCGTCAGGGCGACCCGGCTGTCCGGCGGATCAGCGGCGTACGGACCTCAGAGCGTGCGCTCCAGGCGGTCCGCCATCAGGCGGACGAAGCGCGACGGGTCGCCCAGCTCGCCGCCCTCGGCCAGCAGCGCCAGGTCGTGGAGGAGCTCGGCCGTCTCCTCCAGCCCGGAGCCGGCGTCCTCGCCACGTCCGGCGTACGCCCGGTTGAGGCCACCGACCAACGGGTGCTCCGGGTTGAGCTCGAGGATGCGCTTCACCTGGGGGACGGGCTGCCCCATGGCGCGGTACATGCTCTCCAGGGCCGGTGTCACATCGTGCGTGTCCGAGACGATGCAGGCGGGCGAGACGGTCAGGCGCGAGGAGAGCCGCACGTCCTTGACGGTCCCACTCAGCCGGTCCTTCATCCAGCCGAGCAGATCCGCGTACTCCTGCTGCCGGTTCTCCCGCTCGGTCGCCGCCTCCTTCTTCTCCTCCTCCGTACCGAGCTCGACCTCGCCCTTGGCGACCGACCGCAGCTTCCTGCCGTCGAACTCGGGCTCCGCCTCGACCCATACCTCGTCGACGGGATCCGTCAGCAGCAGCACCTCGACACCCTTGGCCCTGAACGCCTCCATGTGCGGGGAGTTCTCGATCGCCTCCCGGGACTCGCCCGTGAGGTAGTAGATGTGCTCCTGACCGTCCTTCATCCGCTCCACGTACTGCCGCAGCGTGGTCGGCTCGTCCTTGTCGTGGGTCGTGGCGAAGGAGGCCACGCCGAGGATGGCCTCGCGGTTCTCGAAGTCGCTCAGCAGCCCCTCCTTGACCACACGGCCGAACTCCCGCCAGAACGTGGCATAGCGCTCCGGGTTGCCGGACATCATGTCCTTGACCGTCGACAGCACCTTCTTCGCCAGTCGGCGGTGCATCAGCTGGATCTGCCGGTCCTGCTGGAGGATCTCGCGCGACACGTTGAGCGACAGGTCCTGCGCGTCGACGACGCCCTTGACGAAGCGCAGGTACGACGGCATCAGCGCTTCGCAGTCGTCCATGATGAAGACGCGCTTCACGTAGAGCTGGATGCCGCGCTTGTACCCCTGCACGAAGAGGTCCTGCGGCGCGTGCGACGGGATGAACAGCAGCGCCTGGTACTCGAACGTGCCCTCGGCCTGGAGCCGGACGGTTTCGAGCGGGGCGATCCAGTCGTGGCTGATGTGCTTGTACAGCTCGTGGTACTCGTCGTCGGTGACCTCGTCGCGCGAGCGGGCCCACAGTGCCTTCATCGAGTTGATGGTCTCGGGCTCGCGCGCGGTGCCGCCGTCCTCGTCCCCCTCCCCGGAATCCGTGCCGGCGGGCTCAGGGACCATCCGTACCGGCCAGGTGATGAAGTCCGAGTACCGCTTGACGATCTCCCTGATCTTCCAGGGAGACGTGTAGTCGTGGAGCTGGTCCTCGGAGTCCTCCGGCTTGAGCCGGAGGGTGACCGTGGTGCCCTGCGGAGCCTCGTCGACGGCCTCGATCGTGTACGTGCCCTCGCCGGTCGAGGTCCAGCGGGTGCCCCGCTCCTCCCCGGCGCGCCGGGTCAGCAGGACGACCTCGTCGGCCACCATGAAGCTGGAGTAGAAGCCGACACCGAACTGGCCGATCAGCCCCTCGGCCGCGGCACCGTCCCCGGAGTCCCTGGCCTCCTTGAGGTCCCGCAGGAACGCGGCCGTACCCGAGTTCGCGATGGTCCCGATGAGCCGGACCACCTCGTCGTGCGACATCCCGATGCCGTTGTCCCGCACGGTCAGCGTGCGGGCCTCCCGGTCGGCTTCGAGCTCGATGTGGAGGTCGGACACGTCCGCGCCGAGCGCATCGTCGCGGAGCGCTTCGAGCCTCAGCTTGTCGAGCGCGTCGGAGGCGTTGGAGACGAGTTCGCGCAGGAACACGTCCTTGTTCGAGTAGATCGAATGGATCATCATCTGCAGAAGCTGGCGCGCTTCCACCTGGAACTCGAACGTCTCAGTGGGCATAGTCCGTGCATCCTTCTCAGGTCACCGGGCGGGCAATGACCTGAGTACTCTAAGTCAACTGATCGTCCTCACAGGCGCGTTCCGAAGGCCCCGAGAGCAGTCCGCTCAGACCCTCCGCGCGGGCCAGCCGCTCCAGCCCGTCCAGGGCCCGGACGGCTTCCCGGGCCGCCGCGGGATCGCGCCCGGCCAGTCCGCTCTCCTCGAACTCGTCCTCGTCCAGCCGCAGCACCGCAGAGCGGTCCGCCGACACCCATAGGTCGAGGTCCAGGTCCTCGACCAGGAGCGCCCCGTCCCGGACCTCCGCGGGACGGGTGATGTCGCAGTACCAGCCCTTGAGCACGCCCGCGCCGGTGCGCACCTCCTTCACGGCGAACCAGCGGTCGCGCCAGTAGTGCTCGGTGAACACGTCGCCCGGCTCGAACCGGACGAAACCGAAGTCCCGGACCCCCGGCGCGGCCCACGGCGCGCGCACCGTCACCCGGATGCCGTCGTCACGCACCAGCTCCGCCGGATAAGCGATCTTGGTCCGTCCGCCCTTCACCAGCGTGACCGTGAGTGAGGACTCAGTCGAACCTGCGGACATGGCGCACCTCCGTGGTACAGATCTCGTCACCGAGCCGGCGGTCGATCGCCGGCATCGGGCGGTTGCCGGCGTCGTTGCCGGTGTAGGCATCGGTGTACCCGGCGTCGCGCGCCCGGTGCAGCGAGCCGTTCTTGGCGAGCTTCGCCGGCCGCCGGCCCCGGTACGCCCGCCGGGTTCCGGTCATCCCCGACCGGTAGCGGTTCACCCCGCCGGTCTCCGCCAGGGCGAACGCCGCCACCTCGCCGTCCTCCTCCGCGACCAGCATCCGGTACCGCTTGTCCGGACGGGCGGTGGCCAGGTCGAGGACGACCTGCTCCGGTGTGGTCACCATGTACGGGAGAGCCGTACGCCGCACGCGCACCCGGTCCTCGGCGTCGGCGGGCCGGAAATCGCGCACGATGACAGTCATGTGCCGGACCGTACCCGCAGGTCCGGCCCGCCCGCCCTCGATTTTCCGGCGGTGGGGCAGAATCGGCCCGTGACTCTGAAGATCGCCGTTGACCCGGATTCCGGTACCGCCCCGTACGAGCAGCTGCGCACGCAGATCTCCGAACTGGCCCGCTCGGGGGCGCTGCCGGTCGGCTACAGACTCCCGACCGTTCGCGGCTTCGCCGAGGAGCTGGGCCTCGCCGCCAACACCGTCGCCAAGGCCTACC
Organism: Streptomyces sp. NPDC005761; assembly: GCF_040630635.1. NCBI lineage: Bacteria > Bacillati > Actinomycetota > Actinomycetes > Kitasatosporales > Streptomycetaceae > Streptomyces > Streptomyces sp. NPDC005761. Next base: position 49,949 of record NZ_JBEXXX010000014.1, read on the forward strand.
GCGCACTGGAGGCCGACGGGGTGATCGAGACGCGGGGGCGCAACGGGACCTTCGTCGCGGCCGCGGGCGACGCGGCCGAACGCAACGCGGCGTCCGCCGCACGCGAGTACGCGGAGCAGGCCCGGCGGTTGGGGATGTCCCGGGCCCGGGCCCTGGAGTTGGCCGAGGACGCGGTGCGGGCGGTGTACGCGGGGTGAGGTGAGGACCGTGCGGGGTGTGCGGGCGGGCGCATCTCCGGGCCGCGGGCTCGGCCCTGCGCCTGACGGCCGGAGCGAGAGGGCCCGGACGTGACTCAGAGGTAGAGCCCCGCGTCCGCCCCCGAGTCCTGCTTGGGGACCGACGCGGGTCCCGTACCGCGCCGCAGCGCGTACAGCTCGGCCAGCGTCGTTCCCTCGCGGGCCGCGTCCCGGCCGAGTCCCTCCTCCGTACCGAGCCACGCCACCGACTCCTTGCGGGTCAGAGGCCCCACCTCGATGCGGGCCAGGCAGCGGCCGGGCCTGACGACCGCCGGGTGCAGCCGCTCCAGGTCCTCGTTGGTCGTCACCCCGACCAGTACGTTGCGGCCCTGGCCCAGCAGCCCGTCCGTGAGGTTCAGCAGCCGCGACAGAGCCTGGCCGGCCGTGTGTCTGGCCTCGCCGCGGATCAGCTCGTCGCAGTCCTCCAGGAGCAGCAGGCGCCAGCGGCCCTTCGCGCTGCCGTCGTCCTCGCCGATCGCGATGTCCATCAGGTAGCCGACGTCGTTGAAGAGGCGTTCGGGGTCGAGTACGCAGTCGACCTGGCACCAGTCCCGCCAGGACCGGGCCAGCGTGCGCAGGGCGGACGTCTTGCCGGTGCCGGGAGGGCCGTGCAGCAGGAGCAGCCGGCCCGCGATGTCGTCCGGGGTGACCTTCATCAGCCTGTCCATGGCATCGGCCACGGGCGCGGTGTAGTTGGGGCGGATCTCGTCCCAGGTGCCGGCAGCGATCTGACGGGTCGTGCGGTACGGACCGCGGCGCGGCGAGACGTACCAGAAGCCCATCGTCACGTTCTCGGGCTGGGGCTCCGGCTCGTCCTGGGCGTCCTCGGTGGCCTTCTCCAGCACGGTGTGGGCCAGTTCGGGGCTGGTCGCGGTGACCGTGACGTCGGCCCCCCGGTTCCACCGCGAGATGAGCAGTGTCCAGCCCTCGCCCTCGGCCAGGGTGGCGCTGCGGTCGTCGTCGCGGGCGGCGCGCAGGACCTTCGCTCCCTCGGGCAGCAGCGTGGCGTTCTTCCTGACCCGGTCCAGGGAGGAACTGTGCGAGTACGGCTGCTCGCCCGTCGCGAAGCGGCCGAGGAACAGCGCGTCGACGACATCGGACGGGGAGTCGCTGTCGTCGACGGTGAGCCGGATCGGCAGAGCGGACTCGGGGGTGGCAGACATGGCGCCCATGATCCGGCACGGGCGCACCCGGCGCACCCAGGTTTCGTCACCTGCCCGAGCCGGTCCGGGGCGCGGAGTGCACCGAAATGGCACGAACCCGGGGAGCCGCCGGCGAAAGCTCATCCGATGGACTTGGCATGGACACTTCCGGAAGGGGCTCGGCTGCTGCTACCACTGAGTAGGCAGAGATCCTGCTGGTCGGTCCAAGGGAGGTCCCATGAAAATATCCAGACTCATGGCGTTATCGTCCTCGCTCCTGTTCGGTGCCGTCATCGCCCTGACCGGGGCGGCCACCGCGAATGCCGCACCGTCCGTCCAGGCCGTCGACTATGTCGCCCTGGGTGACTCCTACTCCTCGGGAGTCGGCTCCGGCAGCTACATCAGCTCCAGTGGTGATTGCAAGCGCAGCACCCTCGCCTACCCCTCGCTCTGGGCGGCCGCCAACTCCCCGGCCTCGTTCGCCTTCACCGCCTGCTCGGGTGCCCGCACCGGTGATGTGACAGCGAGCCAGCTCGGACCGCTCACCTCCTCGACCGACCTCGTCTCGATCTCCATCGGCGGCAACGACGCCGGATTCGCCGATGTCATGACGACCTGTGTCCTCCAGTCGGAGTCCACCTGCCTCAACCGGATCGCCACCGCCCGCGGCTACGTGGATTCCACGCTGCCCGGCAAGCTCGACTCGGTCTACGACGCGATCAGCGCCAAGGCTCCGTCCGCCCGCGTCGTCGTGCTCGGTTACCCGCGCTTCTACAAGATCGGCGGCAGTTGTGTCGTCGGTCTGAGCGACAAGGTGCGCACCGCCATCAACAGCGCCGCCGACTACCTCAACGCCGCCACGGCCAAGCGTGCCGCCGACCACGGTTTCGCCTTCGGTGATGTCGCCGGAACGTTCACCGGACACGAGATCTGCTCCGGAAGTGTCTGGCTGCACAGTCTCAACTGGTTCAACATCGGCGAGTCGTACCACCCCTTCGCCTCCGGGCAGTCGGGTGGCTATCTGCCCGTTCTCAACTCGCTCGACTGACCGTCACGAGCGTTCGTTCGTTCCTCTGCGTGACGCCCGTCGCGCCGCCCGCCGGAGGAGTCCTGCAGGTCAGGGCCTCCTCGGCGGGCGGTCCCCGACGGGCCTGATCCGGAAGGACATTGATGATCTGTCCAACTCGCCCTGGAATCGGGCAGATTCGCAGACTGGTCGTCAACCTCCGTATGTGTGTGCTCAATCCTGTGCCCGGGATACACGGGTGTCGCCGAGGGGCGATAGGGTTAACCTGCCCGGGCCGGGTGCCCTCGTACGGGTGGGGAGTGACATGGAACAGATAACGGTGCGCAGCAGGCCGCGTGTGCCTGCCATTACATGCGGGAGCGGTGCGACGAGTTCGCGCCTCGACCGCCATCTCGCAGTGCTGGGCGGCCCCGCCGTCCCGCAGCGTGAGTCCGCGGAGGCGACGCTGCTGATGCTCGAGCTCACCTCGCGCGACGTCGCGCACACCCGCCGGAGCAGGAGTGCGAGGGTTTCCCTCTTCGCCCCCCTGCGGCGGCTGCGGCGCTCGCTCTTCGGCAGCCGCCGCTGACCCGACGCCCGGTCCCGGCATCGCGCTGCTGCCTGCTCTTCCGTCATCCCCGGAGCCGGCAGTGGCGCGTCGTCATGTCCGCGTCCGGCTGCGGCCGGCGCTGTGGCCGCAGGTGTTTTCCGGTGGAGTGGGTGCCGAGGTAATTCGGTGCCGAAGTACTTCTAGACTGTCCGCATGCCCGAGAAGCGAGCTGCGCGCCTGAGCCCCGACGAGCGAAGGGCGCAATTGGTGGCGATTGGCGTGGACATGCTCTCCGATCGCTCGCTGGACGAGCTCTCCACCGACGATGTGGCCCGCCGTGCCGGGATCTCCCGGGGGCTGCTCTTCCACTACTTCGACTCCAAGCGCGACTTCTACCGTTCCATGGTGCAGCGGGAGTGCGACGACTTCGCCGCAGCCATGGAGCCGGACCCCTCGCTGGAGCCCGTTCCCTGGCTGCGGTCGTTCATCGCCGGTTTCGCGGCGTACGTCACGGAGCATCGCAGGGTCTATCTCGCCCTGGTCCGCGGTGCCGCCGGCAGCCATCCCGCCGTGGAGGACATCGTCGAGTCCACTCGTGCCCTGGTGGCCCGGCGCGCGGAGGAGGGGCAGCGGCGGCTCGGGATGCCGGACTCGCCCCGGCTGCTCGTCGCGGCCCGGGCCTGGATGGCCTTTGCCGAGGAAGCAGCCACCAGTTGGCCGCTCGACGAGCCGGACGCCCTCGACGACCTCGGCGCCTTCCTGGAGTCGAGCTTCATCGCCCTGCTGGGCACACTGGACCGGCCGGCCGTCCTGCCCGGCTGACCGCTCGCGCTTTCGTCACTCGCCGCCGCGGGAGTAGCGGCGCACGGACAGCGGCACCGCAGCCGCGAGCAGTACGGCCGACCAGAGCAGCGTGCCGGCCACCGGGTGGGCGACCGGCCAGGCCGCATCGGTGGCCGGCGCGGCATTGCCGAAGAGGTCGCGGGTGGCCGCGGCGACGGCGCTGATCGGATTCCACTCCGCGAGCGTGCGCAGCCCGCCCGGCAGGTTGTCGGTCGGGATGTAGGCGCTGGAGAGCAGCGGCAGGATGAACGTGGACGCGCCCACCTGGCCGGCGGCCTCCTCGTTCCGGATCAGCAGCCCCAGCCAGCAGCCCACCCACGAGGTGGCGAACCGGAACAGCAGCAGCAGTCCGAACGCCCCCAGTGCGGCGGCCGGGCCGCCCTCGATCCGCCAGCCCACGGCGAGTCCGGCGAGCATCAGCGGGAGCAGTCCGACGGCCGTCGTCAGCACATCGGCCGCGGTCTGCCCGAACGGCACGGCGGACCGGCTCATCGGCAGGGTGCGGAACCGGTCCATCACGCCCCGGTGGCAGTCCTGCGCGGACTGGAACATCCCGGTCATGATGCCGTTCGCGGCGGTCGCCGCCAGCAGCCCCGGCACCAGGAAGGCGCGGTACTCCTGGCCGGGGACGGCCAGGGCGCTGCCGAAGACGTACCCGAAGAACAGCAGCATCGTGATCGGCATGGTCTGGGTGAGGATCAGTACGCCGGGGGCCGCCTTGATCCGTTGCAGATGGCGGCCGAGCACGGCCAGGCCGTCCGCGACCGGTGTGTTCGCGGACGCGGCGGTGCCCGGCGTCCGGGGTTGTGCCACGAGTGTGCCGGTGCTCATGCTGCCTTCTCCTTGATGGGGGTGCTGCGCCCGGTCAGGCGCAGGAAGACCTCGTCGAGGGTGGGTGGGCGCAGGCTCGCGTCGATCACCGCGGCGCCCGCCGCGTCCAGCTCGCGGACGATCCGGGGCAGGGTGAGCGAGGGGTCGGTGGCGACCGCGCCCACCGTGCGGCGTTCGTGGTCGAGAACCGGTGCGGCGCCCGTCAGCCGGTCCAGGACGGCGGCGGCCGGTCCGAGGGCGCAGGCGTGGGCGACGACGACCTCGGCGTAACTCCCGATCCTGGCCTTCAGCTCGGCGGGGCTGCCGCTGTGGGCGGCCCGGCCGCTGTCGACGAGCACGATGTCGTCGGCCAGTTGGTCGGCCTCCTCCAGGTACTGCGTGGTGAGCAGGACGGTGGTGCCGCGGCCCGCCAGCTCCCGTACGGCCTCCCAGATCTGACCGCGGCTGTGCGGGTCGAGGCCGGTGGTCGGCTCGTCCAGGAACAGCACCTGCGGGCGGGCCAGCAGGCTGGCGGCGAGATCCAGGCGCCGGCGCATTCCGCCCGAGTAGGTGCGGGCCGGACGGTCGGCCGCTTCGGTCAGCTCGAAGCGTTCGAGGAGCTCGTCGGCCCGGGTGCGCGCGGCCTTGCCCCGGTGTGCGAGCAGCCTGGCGAAGAGCCGCAGGTTCTGCCGGCCGGACAGCTCGCCGTCGACGGAGGCGCTCTGCCCCGTGACGCCGATCGCCGCCCGCACGGCTCCGGCCTCCCGCACCACGTCATGGCCCGCGATCCGGGCGCTGCCGGCGTCGGGGGTGGTCAGTGTGGTGAGGACGCGCACAGCGGTGGTCTTGCCGGCGCCGTTGGGCCCCAGCACTCCGCAGACGGTGCCTTCGGCGACGGCGAGATCCAGGCCGCGCAGCGCGTGGACAGAGCCATAGCGCTTTTCCAGACCTTCACTAAGTACGGCGTACGTAGTTGTCATGCCGCAACGGTACCGCACTACGTACGGTGTACGTAACTACTATGGGGATCGAGGTGATGATCGATGGTGGGGCGACCCGCTGTACCGGAAGTGATCTGGGCGCGCCCCGAGCGTGCGGGCCGTGGCCCCAAACCCGCGTTCAGCCGTGCGGACATCGCGGCGGCCGCCGTGCGCATCGCGGACGCGGAGGGGTTCGACGCGGTGTCCATGAGGAAGGTGGCCGCCGAGCTCGGCTGCGGCACGATGTCGCTCTACAACTACGTTCCCCGCAAGGAGGACCTGCACGAGCTGATGCTCGACGCGGTCAGCGCCGGGTACGAGTACCCCGAGCCCTCCGGCGACTGGCGCGCCGACCTGCTCGCCCTCGCCCACCAGGCGCGAGGGATGATGCGCCGCCACACCTGGGTGCCCCGGCTGATGTCACCGGTGTACGGCTTCAGCCCGAACGCCCTGCGCTACCTGGAGTACGCGCTGAGCTGCCTGGACGGGGTCGACGCGCGGTTCGGCGAGAAGATGGAGCTCGTCGCCATGGTCAACGGAGTGGTCACCACCTACACCGCCAACGAGATCGCCACTGCGGAGCGCAGCAGGTCGCTGCCCTGGTCCGAGGAGCAGGAGCAGGCCGCCCGCACCGGATACCTGATCAGTCAGATCATGACCGGGAAGTACCCGCGGATGGCGGCCGGGTTCGCCGAGGACCCGGGGCCCATCGATCTGGACGCCGTGTTCGACCGGGCGCTCGCCCGGGTACTGGACTCGTTCGGGGGCGTGTAGGACCGGTCCGGCGGAGTCACAGCAGGGCGAACTGGCCGTCCGGGCCCTCCTCCTGATGATCGAGCACCGACGCCGGCCGCCGGGCGGACGCCGGCACCGGCAGCACGCCCGCCGCCCGCAGTTCGTGCACGTCGATCTCCGGACCTTCCGCCAGTTCCTCCTGACGGGGGCGCAGTTCGGCCAGCAGGGCGAGCAGCGTGATCAGTTCCAGCAGCTCCGACGTCCACTCCTGCGGCCAGACGCGGGGGAGCACGGCCTCCAGGCCCTCCGCGCCGGGCGCCGCTGTCCGCCGCCCGAACCACAGCTCCAGCATCCGTACACCGCCCACCCGGAACTCCCACGCACCGGCGGGCACCGGCGATATGCGGCCCGTACCGAGGTTCAGCGTCTCCTCGCCGGCGTCGTAGGACAGCTCCGAGGGGGCGGGCGGGACGGCGGCCCGCACATACGGGCGCCGACCGCCCGGCAGCCGGGGGCGCCCCCCGCCCCGGGCCCCGCGCAGCTGGATCCGCAGCAGCTCGTGCCCCAGCTCCACGCCCGCCGACCAGCGCACGGTGTCCGTGGGCAGCGGCACCGCGCAGCCGGCCGGAGTACGGCGGGCCGACGCGAGGATCCAGGCCAGTACCGACTCGGCGGTGACCGCGTTCCCGTGCCGGGCGCGCAGCAGATCGAGCAGCCCGGGGGCCAGATTGGGTTCGCTGCCGCCGGGGCGCCGGAACAGCGGACGGATCCGGCCGGGCCGCCCCGCGGGGGAGTGGCCGTCGGGCAGCAGCGCGGTCACCGAGAGGGCGGGGCCGGTGCCCTGGGGCACCCGGCCGTGCTCGACGGCGAAGAGCTGACGGTCGTCGGCGACCCGCCACAGTTCGGGCCGGGCCACGTCGATCAGGCGGTGGTCGGGAAGCAGCCACTGCTCGTCGAACGGCCCGTGCAGGATCCGTACCGGCTCCGGGCACGGTCCCGGCTCACGGGAGAGGCGGCCGGTCCCGGTGGACTGCCCGGGCAGGGCCGCCGCAGGAGTCCGCGGGGTGCGTGCACGGGTGGGCCCGAACAGCTGCTCGCGTTCGGCGTCCGGGGCACGTACGAGCTGCTCCCAGCGGGCCCTGAGGGAGGCCGGGTCCGGGGCGGTCACCCAGGGGCGCCCGGTCCTGAGCGGCCGTACGGACCAGGGCATGAGGTCGTCGAGGAGCGGGCTGCGCGGGCCCTCGCCGGACCCGGCCGCTGCCGGAGCTGCCACCGTGTCGTCCTCCCCGTCGCCACGTCTGCCGCCTTCCCCGGCATCGTATCGGCGGGGCCCCGGTACCGGCAGGGCCCCTGAGGGGAGCCGGTTGCCGGCGTCAGTGTGCCTCGACCGTGACCGAGAAGGAGAACCGGTCGCCCCGGTAGCGGATCTGGGCCACATCGACCACCCGGCCGCTCTCGTCGTACGTGACACCGGTGTAGTAGAGGATCGGGCTGAGCAGCGGAACCCGGAGCAGCTCGGCGGTGGCAGGGTCGGCGAGCCGGGCCTCGACCGTGTCGGTGATCCGGGCGATCGGGACGCCTACGCGGTCGCGCAGCACCTTGGTCATCGGCCAGCGTTCGAGATCGGCCGGGTCGAGATCGGCCGAGACCTCCGGATGGACCCAGTTCTGCGCCCAGTTGGTCGGCTCGCCGGTGTCCTCCTCGCACCGCAGGCGCCGGTAGCCGGTGACCTCCGGGCAGCCGGGGAAGTGCTCCGCGACGTCGCCCGGCACCGGCGACGGGCCGTGGTCGAGCACGGTCGTCCGCTCACCCGACTGCTGGGCGACGATCGCGTCGATCGAACCCAGCAGCCGCACCGGCGACACCCGCCGCGCCCGCGGCTCGATGAAGGTGCCGCGTCGCCGGTGCCGGCTGATCAGCCCCTCCGCCTCCAGCTCCTTCAGCGCCTGACGCATCGTGAGGACACTGACGCCGTAGTGCGCGGCCAGTTGTTCCTCGGTCGGCAGCCGCAGGGTGGCATCCGCGGTGCGGCCCAGTATCGAGGCGCGCAACGACTGCGAGACCTGGTACCACAGCGGGAGCTTGCGGTTGAGGACCAGCGAGTCGGGTGCGAAGGCGGCCCCCGGGGCCATGGGGGGCTTCGGAGGGGGCATCGGCACCTGGGTCACCTGCATTCGTCGTCGCTGCGGCACGCGGCCGTCACGGCCTGAAGTTGCGGCTCAGACCCTGCCACACGTCGTCGTAGCCGTGCTGGAGGTGGCCGGCAGCCGCAGCCTGGCCGGTCGCGGTGACGGGCCAGCGGGTCTCGAACATGAAGGCCAGGCCGTCGTCGATCTTCTGCGGTCTCAGCTCCGCCGCGCTCGCCCGCTCGAAGGTCTCCCGGTCCGGGCCGTGCGCCGACATCATGTTGTGCAGCGAGCCGCCGCCGGGCACGAAGCCCCCCTTGCCCGCCGTCTTCGCGTCGTACGCGCCCTCGATCAGACCCATGTACTCGCTCATGACGTTGCGGTGGAAGTACGGCGGCCGGAAGGTGTCCTCGCCCACCAGCCAGCGCGGCGCGAACACCACGAAGTCGACCCCGGCGAGGCCGGGGGTGTCCGAGGGGGAGGTCAGCACCGTGAAGATCGACGGGTCCGGGTGGTCGTAGCTGATCGAGCCGATGACGTTGAACCGGTGCAGGTCATAGACGTACGGGGTGTGGTTGCCGTGCCAGGCGACCACATCGAGGGGCGAGTGGTCGTACGTCGCCGACCAGAGGTTGCCGCAGAACTTGTTGACCACCTCGACCGGGCGCTCCACATCCTCGTACGCGGCGACCGGGGCGAGGAAGTCCCGTGCGTTCGCGAGGCCGTTGGCACCGATCGGGCCGAGGTCGGGGAGGACGAACGGCTGGCCGTAGTTCTCGCAGACGTAACCGCGAGCGGTGGTGTCGAGCAGTTCGACCCGGAAGCGGACACCGCGCGGGATCAGCGCGACATGGCCCGGTTCCGCACGCAGCAGGCCCAGTTCGGTGCGCAGCAGCAGACCGCCGTGCTCGGGGACGATGAGGAGCTCGCCGTCGCTGTCGCTGAACACGCGGTCGGTCATGGAGGCGTCGGCTGCGTAGAGGTGCACGGCCATGCCGGTGCGCTGGGCGGCGTCGCCGTTGCCGCCCAGCGTCCACAGGCCGGAGAGGAAGTCCGTGCCGGGCGCGGGCTCCGGGAGCGGGTCCCAGCGCAGCCGGTTGGGGTCCGGGACGGTCTCGGCGAACGGGGCGGTGCGCAGGGCGCCGTTGTCGATCCGCGTGAACGGCGGGTGGGCCGCGGAGGGGCGGATCCGGTAGAGCCAGGATCGGCGGTTGTGGACGCGCGGTTCGGTGAAGGCCGAGCCGCTGAGCTGCTCGGCGTAGAGCCCCAGCGGAGCGCGCTGCGGGGAGTTGCGGCCGTGCGGCAGCGCTCCCGGCACCGCCTCCGAGCTGTGCTGATTGCCGAATCCGGCGGAGTGCGCGAGCCCTTCCGCCGTCTTCCGCGCCTGCTCGATGCCGCTCATATGCGCTCCCGGTGCATGAGGAATCCTGGAATCCTATGGTCAACCGTAGGAATTGAGAGGCCGGGAGTCAACGGCATTCGTGCGGCACAGGGGGGTTCCAAAAGATGAACAATGCTCTACTCTCCGGCTCATGTCGTGGACACGAAGACTTCTGGTGGTTCTGGCGGCGCTCGCGGCCGCCCTGCTCGCGGCCCCGGCCGCCCAGGCGCACGAGGAGCGGCCGGTCACGCTGCCCGACGGCACCGGCAGCGTCCCCGTGTACCGCACGGGCGAGCCCGACCTCCTGGTCTGCAAGAGCGACCGGGCCGACTTCGGGCGCCGGATATCGGGGTTCCCGGACGCCCTGCGGACCAGGAACCTGGCGCTCTTCGACCGGTGTCAGAAGTCCGGCTACCGCCATCTCCAGCAGGCTGTCGACGCCGTCACCGGGCCCGGGAAGAACATCGCGATCCTGCCCGGTCTCTACGAGGAGGAGCCCTCGCTGCCCGCGCCCGTGGGGGAGTGCAAGCGGCTCAAGGCCCCCAACTCCCAGCTGGGCTACCAGATCCTGAGCTACGCCCAGCAGGCGAAGTGCCCGAACAACCAGAACCTGGTGGCGATCCTGGGGAAGAAGGACCTCCAGATCGAGGGCACCGGCGCCGCGCGCACCGATGTCGTCATCGACGCCAAGTACCAGAAGCTCAACGCGGTCCGCGCCGACGGCTCCGACGGCGTCTACTTCAAGAACTTCACCGCCCAGCGCACCACGTTCAACTCGCTGTACATCCTGGCCCAGGACGGCTTCGTCATCGACGACGTCCTGACCCGGTGGAACGACGAGTACGGCTTCCTGACCTTCGCCAGCGACCACGGCCTGTACAAGAACTGCGAGTCGTACGGCAACGGCGACTCCGGCATCTACCCGGGCAGCGCGTCGGACATCAACGACGCCCACGGCTACGAGGTGCCGCGCTACTCGATCGAGATCACCGGCTGCCGCAGCCACCACAACATGGTCGGCTACTCCGGCACCGCCGGGGACTCCGTCTACGTCCACGACAACGAGTTCGACCAAAACATGGGCGGCGCCTCGATGGACAGCGCCTTCCCCGGCCACCCCGGCCTGCCGCAGAACCACGCCCGCTTCGAACGCAACCTGATCCACGACAACAACGCCGACTACTACCCGTACGTCGCCGACGGCACCTGCGCCAAGCCGCCCGTCGAGCGCGGCTACGAGGACGGGGTGGTCTGCCCGCAGATCTCCATGCCGCCGGGCACCGGCATCATCACCGCGGGCGGCAACTGGAACCTCTACGAGAACAACTGGATCTACGGGCAGCAGCGCGCCGCCTTCTTCCTGAGCGCCGTACCCGCCTTCATCCGCGGCGAGGACGCCCTCGGCAAGCAGACCGACACCTCGCACCACAACCGCTACGCGGACAACCACCTCGGCACCGACAAGCAGGGCCGGTCGCGTCCCAACGGCACAGACGTGTGGTGGGACGGCCAGGGGGCCGGCAACTGCTGGCAGTCGGACACGGGTGCGTCCACGCCGCGCTCCCTGCCCGCGTGCGGGTCCGAGCGGGGCGCCGTCACCGGAGGTACCGACCGGCTGGTGGGCGAGCCCGTCAAACTCGCCCAGCTGCTGGTCTGCGCCGACTACAACGTGCAGGCGCGCCGGCTGCCGGCGGGCTGCGACTGGTACGGGGCGCGCGGCATCGAGCGTATCGAGGTGCAGGCGGCCCTGGGGATCGCGGTGGTGCTCGTGCTGGTCGGCGGGGTGCTGTGGTGGCGGAGACTGCGATCCAGTCGGCTCGCCACGGCCGCCACGGGCCTCGGCCTCATAGGCCTCGGGCTCGACGTGGCCGGATCGACGACGGGGCTCGCCGCCACCTACGTGCCCGCTTTCGCGCTCCTGCTGACCGGGCTCTGGTGGACGGGCATCGGGCTGGTGCTGCGACGGGAACGGCCGGGGCTGGGCTGGACCACGGTGGTGCTCGGCGGTCTCACACTGCTCGACGCGCTGGACAAGGGCGTGTTCATGATCCCGTGGATCCCGCTGAGCCCGGCCTGGGTGCGAGGGCTGCTGGGCCTGGTCTGGGTGCTGTGGGCCGTCGTGGCCGCGGCCCGTCACGGCGAGCGCGCGAAGGGGGAGCCGGACGCCGGGGCGGATGAGGGGGCAGCCGCTGACCCGCAGGAGGCAGCCGGAAGGGGCGAAGGGCCCGCCGCTGGCCCGCAGGAGGCAACGGGAAGGGGCGAGGGGGCAGCCGCTGACCCGCAGGAGGCAGCCGGAAGGGGCGAGGGGCCCGCCGAGGTCCCGGCCACCGGCTCCGAGGGGGCATCGGCCACGAAGGACCCGGCCCGGGCCGCCTCACCCACCCCGTCGTCCACCGACCCGAACGGGGACCCGTCGTGAACGGCCACCTGAACCGGCCATGGGCGCCGGCCCCCGGACGCAGGACCGCCGCCCTGTTCGCCGCTGCCGCCCTCCTGCTCGGCGCGGGTGCCTGTGGAGGGCGGGCCACCACCCACCACAAACCCGGTACCAGCCATGAGCAGGCAACCGGCAGCACCGGCCGGCTCCTGAGCGCGGAGGACGGCTCCGGCCACCGGCTGCGCCAGGTCGACGCCCAGGGCGCGCCGGAGGTGGCCGTGGCCGTGCGGCCGGACTCGGAGGACGGCTGGAACATCCACCTCACGGTACGGAACTTCCGGTTCACCCCGGACAGTGTCGGCGGCGCCGCACTCCTGGGACGCGGCCACGCCCGGTTCTTCCTCGACGGTCACCCCCTCGCCCGCGTCTACGGCACCTGGTTCCACCTCCCGGAGTCGCTCCTGCGCGCCGCCGGGGGCGGCACCCTGCTGACCGCCCGTCTCTACGCGGACGACCACTCCGCCTGGGCGGTCGATGCCGCCCCGGTGCAGGCCACCGCCACGCTCGGCGGGGCCACTTCCACACCCACCCCCGTTCCCACCCCCGCCACCACCGTGGACATCTCGCTCCGCGACGGCAAGGTCAGCCCCGCCCCCGGGCGCACCGAGGTCAAGAAGGGCCGGAGCGTGCGCCTCGTCGTCCGCAGCGACCGCGACGACACCCTTCACGTCCACGGTTACGACAAGGAGGCCCGGTTGCCCGCCGGCCGGACCGTCACCCTCACCTTCACCGCCGACCGCACCGGGCTCTTCGAGGTCGAGACGCACGAGTCCGACCTGCTCCTGACCCAACTCGTCGTGCGGTGACGGCCCTCGACGACTCCCCGGCGGTGCGTGTCCTCGCCCACGGCATCGGCGCCCAGCACGACCTGCCCCTCTCGCCCTTCTACGCTTTCGCGGGAGCCTTCGCCGCGCTCTTCGTCTCCTTCCTCGCCCTCGGTCTGCTCTGGTCGTCCTCGCGTTTCCGGGGCGACCGGGCGGGGCGCCCGTTGCCTGCCGCCGTCCAACGGGCCGCCGACGCCCGCCCCACCCGCATCGCGGCCCGCACGTTCGGCCTGGCCGCCGCTCTCCTGGTCGTCCTGCATCTCCTCCTCGGCCCGGCCGACCCGGACCGCAACCCGGCGCCCGGCGCCGTCTACGTACTTCTGTGGGTCGGGCTCGTCCCGGCCTCGCTGCTGCTCGGCCCCGTCTGGCGGCTGCTCAACCCGCTGCGCACCCTCCATCTCCTCGGCTGCCGCGCACTGGGACGCGACCCGGCCGAGGGCCGCCCCCTGCCCCCACGCCTCGGGATGTGGCCCGCGGCGGCCGGACTGCTCGCCTTCACCTGGCTCGAACTCGTCGCCCCCGACCCCGCCTCACCCACCGCGCTGCTCCTCTTCCTTGCCCTCTGCTCCACCCTCCAGCTTGCGGGCGCCGCCCTGTACGGGGCCCGCTGGTTCGACCACTGCGACGCGTTCGAGGTCTACTCGGGCCTCCTCGCCCGGCTCTCCCCGCTCGGGCGCCGCCCTGCGGACCGCCGCCTCGTCCTGCGCTCCCCGTTCAACGGACTCGACGCCACGCCCCGCCTTCCCGGGCTGGTCGCCACCGTCTGCGTGATGCTCGGCTCCACGGCCTACGACGGCTTCTCCGACGCACCCTCCTGGATCACCACCGTCCAGACCTCGGCCCTGGGCCGTACCGGCACCGGCACGCTCGGACTCCTGGGCGCCGTCGCGCTCGTCGCCACCCTCTACGCGCTCTGCGCCGGTGCCACCCGGCTCATCTCGGGCCAACTGCCCCATCCCCTCACCGCCTTCGCGCACTCCCTCGTCCCGATCGCCCTCGGCTACCTCGTGGCCCACTACTTCACACTCTTCGTCACCGAAGGTCCACGTACCGTCATGGTGGGACTGGGCACTGACAATCCGGCGGCGCCCCAGCCGCCCCTGGGCCCGGGCGGCATCGCCACGCTCCAGGTCGTCGCGATCGTCCTCGGCCACGTTCTCGGCGTCGTCGCCGCCCACGACCGCTCGGTCCGGCTCTTCCCGCCCGGCCGCGCCGTCGCCGGTCAGCTCCCGCTCCTGGTCCTGATGGTCGCCTACACGATCGGCGGACTGGCGCTGCTCATCGCCTGAGACCGCGGGCGGGGCGGCGCCCGCACCAGGAGGACCCGCGACCGGGCCGTGCCCGCGGGTCAGGCCCCACCCCCCGGCGCAGGAGGCCCACGGCATCATGGAACGCGTGCCCCATGCGAACACGAACCTCCGTCGCGCCCCTGTGCAGCAGCGCAGCGCCGAGCGCCTCGCCCGGATACTCGACGCCTGCGCCGAACTTCTCGACGAAACCGGCTACGAGCAGCTCACCACCCGGGCCGTGGCGGTACGCGCCGGGGTTCCCATCGGCTCCGTCTACCGGTTCTTCTCCAACAAGAGGGCCCTGGCCGACGCCCTCGCCCGCCGCAACCTGGACAGTTACGCCGAGCGGATCACCGCCCGGCTGGTCACCATCCCGGCAGGGGACTGGCGTCGGGCCATCGACGCCGTGCTCGACGAGTACCTGGCGATGAAGAGCTCCGTCCCCGGCTTCTCCCTCGTCGACTTCGGGGCCCCCGCACCCGACGACGACCCGGCCGACGACGCCAACCAGCGGGTCGCGAGCCGGCTCACCGACCTGCTCGCCGGTCACCTGGACCGCGAGTCCGACGACGATCTCCTGCGTTCCATCCTGGTCTGCGTGGAGGCCGCCGACGCCCTCCTCCAACTCGCCTTCCGCACCGACCCGTCCGGCGACCGGGCCATCGTCGCCGAGACCCGGGTGCTGCTCCAGGCCTACCTCGCGCGCGTGCTCGACTGACGGGCCCGGGCTCCGGGACAACCTTTCCGGCCCCAGACCTCCCCGGCATGCGTACCGGTCGGTATGCTCGGCCGTGTTCGGCTGTGCCTGCCGATGGTTCACCTGTGCCCGCGCCACCGCTGCCGCCGCCCCGGGAGGGCCTCATGTCGCACGACCCCAGCAACTCCCGTACCGCCCTGCGCATCTGCCCCCTCTGTGAGGCCACCTGCGGGCTCACCCTCACCATCGAGGGGGCCAGGGTCACCGGTGCCCGCGGCGACCGGGAGGACGTGTTCAGCAAGGGATTCATCTGCCCCAAGGGGGCATCGATCGGCGGCCTCGACGAGGACCCCGACCGTCTGCGCACCCCTCTCGTCCGCAAGGACGGAGTCCTGACGGAGGCGAGCTGGGGCGAGGCGTTCGACGCGATCGCCCGCGCCCTGCCGGCCATCGTGCGGGAGCACGGGCCGCAGGCCGCCGGAGTCGTCCTCGGGAACCCCAACGTGCACACCATGGCCGGCGCGCTCTATCCGCCCGCCCTGCTCGCCGCCCTGCGTACCCGGGCACTGTTCACCGCGAGCACCCTGGACCAGATGCCCAAGCACGTCTCCAGCGGACTGCTCTTCGGCGACCCGAACACCATCCCGGTACCGGACCTCGACCGCACCGGTCACCTGCTGATGCTGGGCGCCAACCCCCTCGAATCCAACGGCAGCCTGTGCACCGCCCCCGATTTCCCCGGCAGGCTCAAAGCGCTGCGACGCCGCGGCGGCACCCTCACCGTCGTCGACCCGCGCCGCACCCGGACCGCACGCCTCGCCGACCGGCACGTGGCCATCAGGCCCGGCACCGACGCCCTCCTGCTCGCCGCGATGGCCCACGTCCTGTTCGAGGAGAAGCTCACCGACCCCGGCGCGCTCGCGGACCACGTCGAGGGGATCGACGAAGTCGCCGACGCGGTACGCGACTTCACGCCGGAAGCCGTCGCCGAGGCCTGCGACGTGGACGCCGCGACCATCCGTACCCTCGCCCGGGAGCTCGCGGCCGCTCCGACGGCCGCCGTGTACGGCCGCATCGGCAGTTGCACCGTGGAGCACGGCACCCTCGCCAGCTGGCTCGTCGACGTCCTCAACGTCCTCACCGGCAACCTCGACCGCCCCGGCGGCGCCCTCTTCCCGCTCTCCGCTACCGCCCGCGCCCCGCGCCCCGCCGCCCCCGGGAAGGGGTTCGCCCTCGGCCGCTGGGCCAGCCGGGTCTCCGGCCACCCCGAGGCCAAGGGTGAACTGCCCATCTCCGCACTGGCCGAGGAGATCACGACACCGGGCGAGGGGCGGATCCGGGCCCTGATCGTCCTGGCGGCGAACCCCGTGCTCTCCGCGCCCGACGGCGACCGGCTCGACGCCGCGCTGGCCGACGGGCTCGACTTCATGGTGAGCGTCGACCCCTACCTCAACGAGACCTCCCGCCACGCGGACGTCGTGCTGCCCCCGCCGCCGCCCTCGCAGAGCGCCCACTTCGACTTCGCGTTCAACACCCTGGCCGTGCGCAACCAGGTCCGCTACACCCGCCCCGCCCTGCCCCTGGAGGACGGCCGGATGGACGAGGCAGAGATCCACGCCCGGCTCGTCCTCGCCGTCTCCGGGATGCACGGCGCGCAGCCGGACGCCGTGGACACCATGATCATCGACCGGGCCCTCGGCAAGGCGGTCGCCGACCCGCTCTCGCCCGTTCACGGACGGGACCCCGCAGACATCTCCGCCGCGCTCACCGGCCGTACCGGGACGGAGCGACGCCTCGACCTCATGCTCCGCCTCGGCCCGTACGGAGAGGGCTTCGGCACCGACCCGGACGGTCTCAGCCTGGAGCGGCTGCTCGCCCACCCGCACGGCATCGACCTCGGCCCCCTCGCTCCCCGCGTCCCCGAAGTCCTCACCACCCGCAGCGGGCGCGTGGAGCTGTTCCCCGCCCCGATCGCGGCCGATCTGCCGCGGCTGCGCCGCGCCCTCGACGGCCGCAGGGACCCCGGAGCGCTCGTCCTCGTCGGCCGCCGCCACCTCCGGTCCAACAACAGCTGGCTGCACAACATCGCCGCGCTCCGAGGCGGGTCGAACGTCTGCACCCTCCAGGTGCACCCCGAGGATGCGGAACGGCTCGGACTGACCGACGGCGCACCCGCCACGGTCACCGCGGACGGCGGCGAGCTCACGGTCCCGGTCGAGGTCACCGACGGCGTACGGACCGGCGTGGTGAGCCTTCCGCACGGCTGGGGACACGACCGTCCCGGCACCAGGATGTCCGTCGCCGCCGAGCAGCCCGGCGTCAACGTCAATCAGCTCCTCGACGGCAGCCGCCTCGACCCGCTCTCCGGCACCGCCGTGCTCAACGGGATCCCCGTCACCGTGACGCCCTCGCGTTGACCTGGGGTTTTGCTCGTATTGCTCACATGTCAACGTCTTGTTAACGCCATATGGCGCGCCCTAACGTCATCCGCACCGCCGGCTCCGGTGGGAGTTCAAAGGTGAACGATAGGTATCCATATGCTGACCATCCTCGGCTTTGCCATGATTGCGACCTTCCTGGTCCTGATCATGATGAAGAAGATGTCGCCGATCGCGGCGCTCGTCCTGATCCCCGCCCTCTTCTGCGTGGCCGTGGGGAAGGGCGCCCATCTCGGCGACTATGTCATCGAAGGCGTCGGCAATCTGGCGCCGACCGCCGCCATGCTGATGTTCGCGATCGTCTACTTCGGCGTGATGATCGATGTCGGGCTGTTCGACCCGATCGTCCGGGGCATCCTGCGCTTCTGCAAGGCCGACCCCATGCGGATCGTCGTGGGCACGGCGGTGCTCGCCGCGATCGTCTCGCTGGACGGTGACGGCTCCACCACCTTCATGATCACCGTCTCGGCCATGTACCCGCTCTACAAGCGCCTGGGGATGAGCCTGGTCGTGATGACCGGCGTCGCCGCCACGGCGAACGGCGTCATGAACACCCTTCCCTGGGGCGGTCCCACGGCCCGCGCCGCCACCGCCCTGAAGCTGGACGCGGGCGACATCTTCGTCCCCATGATCCCGGCCCTCGGCGTCGGACTGCTCGCGGTGATCCTGCTGGCCGTGGTCCTCGGCCGACGCGAGCGCAAGCGGCTCGGCACGCTCACCCTCGCCCCCGAAGAGGCGCGCGGGGCCGACACGGTGACGGAGCCGGAGCAGGTCCTCGTGGCAGCGGGCGGCGGCAGCGACCGGCTGCGCCGGAGCGCCGGCGCCGGTACGGGCGGCACGGGATCCGAGGAGGTGGAGGACGCCGGGCAGACCGGCGACGGTTTCAAGGGCCTCGACCCCCACCGCGCCACCCTGCGGCCGAAGCTCTACTGGTTCAACGCGGCACTCACCGTCGCCCTGCTCACTGCGATGATCATGGAATTGATGCCGATCCCGGTGCTCTTCCTGCTCGGCGCCGCCCTCGCCCTCACCGTCAACTTCCCCCACATGCCCGACCAGCGGGCCCGCATCGCGGCCCACGCCGACAACGTGCTCAACGTCTCCGGCATGGTCTTCGCCGCAGCCGTCTTCACCGGCGTGCTCACCGGCACCGGCATGGTCGACCACATGGCCGACTGGCTGGTCGGCGCGATCCCGGAGGGCATGGGACCGCACATGGCCCTCGTCACGGGCGTGCTGAGCATCCCCCTCACGTACTTCATGTCCAACGACGGCTTCTACTTCGGAGTCGTGCCCGTGCTCGCCGAGGCCGGCGCCGCGCACGGCGTCTCCCCGCTGGAGATCGCCCGCGCCTCCCTGGTCGGCCAGCCCCTGCACATGTCGTCCCCGCTGGTACCCGCCGTCTACGTCCTCGTCGGCATGGCCAAGGTGGAGTTCGGCGACCACACCCGCTTCACCGTCAAGTGGGCCGCGCTCACTTCGCTGGTGGTGCTCGGGGCCGGACTCCTGTTCGGGATCATCTGATCCATGACCGAGACCACCGGGCCCGGCCGGAGCTGGCTGCTGCGCCTCGTCATCGCCTTCGCCTTCGCGCAGGGGGCGGTGTCGATGGCGCGGCCCGCCGTCTCCTACCGGGCCCTGGCGCTCGGTGCGGACGAGCGGGCGATCGGAGTCATCACCGGGGTGTACGCGCTCCTGCCGCTCTTCGCCGCCGTGCCGCTGGGGCGCCGGACCGACCACGGCCGATGCGCACCCCTGCTGCCCCTGGGCGTCGCACTGATCGCCGGCGGCTGCGCCCTCAGCGGCCGGGCGGGCTCGCTCACCGCGATGGCGGCCTGGAGCGGGGTCATGGGGCTCGGTCACCTCTGCTTCGTGATCGGCGCCCAGTCGATCGTCGCCCGTCAGTCCGCCCCGGCCGAACAGGACCGCAACTTCGGCCACTTCACCATCGGCGCCTCCCTCGGCCAGCTCATCGGCCCGATCGCCGCCGGCTACCTGATCTCCGAGCGTGACGGTGCCATGGCCCCCACCAGCGCGCTCGCCCTGACCGTCTCGGCGGCGGTCGCCGCGGTCTCCCTCGGCTCCCTCTGGCGCATCGAGCACCGGACCGCCCCCGCAGTCCGCGACAGGGCCCCGGCCGCCAAGGTGCCCGTCGGCAGCATCCTGCGCGCCCGGGGCGTCCCGGCCGGGATCTTCATCAGCCTCGCCGTGCTCTCCGCGACCGACATCCTCACCGCGTACCTGCCCGTCGTCGGCGAACACCGCGGCATCGCCCCCGCCACGATCGGCCTGCTACTGAGCCTGCGCGCCGCCGCCACCATCGCCTGCCGGCTGGTGATGACCCCGATGCTCCGGGTGCTGGGCCGGGCCGGCCTGCTCGCTTCCACCTGCCTGCTGGCCGGAGTGCTCTGCGCGGGCATCGCCCTCCCCGTCCCCGTCGGGGTACTGGCCCTGATGCTCGCCGTCCTCGGCTTCTGCCTCGGAGCCGGCCAGCCCCTGTCGATGACCACCGTCGTCCAGGCCGCCCCGGAGGCCGCGCGCTCCACCGCACTCGCCCTGCGGCTGACCGGCAACCGGCTCGGCCAGGTGGCGACACCCGCCGCCGCGGGACTCGTCGCCGGCGTTGCGGGCACCGCGGCTCCCTTCGTCATGCTCGGCGCGCTGCTCGTAGCGGCGGCGGGCCTGGGTGCGCGCGGCGACGGCGGCCGCACCCGGCGCCGGGGCCGGGTCCCTGATCGTGATCCGGCCGTTCCCGAGGAGGGACCGACGCGGGCCGGTCTCAACCGGAATCCCGCCTGACACTTACGTCCCCGCACCCCCGGTACGGTGCAACCTTTGCGCGAGTCATTCCCTCACCCTGCGCAGTGAGTTAATTTCAGGCCACTGCTGCCGCTCCCCACCGCTCCACCTTCATCCTCCCGGGCGGAACCACATGACTCGCGCCATCACCCTGAACAATGTCAGCAAGGCCTACGGACGCTCCTCGCGTGCCGTCGACCGCCTCTCGCTCTCCATCGACCCGGGCGAGTTCGTCGTCCTGCTGGGCCCTTCGGGGTGCGGCAAATCAACCGTGCTCCGCATGATCGCCGGCCTGGAGGACGTCACCGAGGGCGAGATCCTGCTCGACGGTGAAGAGGCCAACCACCTGACTCCCCGCGAACGCGGCATGGCCATGGTCTTCCAGAACTTCGCGCTCTACCCGACCATGACCAACCGCGCCAACATCGGTTTCCCGCTGAAGCTGGAGAACCCACGCCAGGACCACAACGAGCGCATCGAGAACACGGCCAGGATGCTCGGCATCGAGAGCGTCCTGGACCGGTTCCCCGGCCAGCTCTCCGGCGGCGAGCGCCAGCGGGTCGCCATGGGCCGGGCGATCTCGCGTCAGCCCTCGGCCTTCCTCATGGACGAGCCGCTCTCCAATCTCGACGCGAAGCTCCGCAACCACCTGAGGGCCGAGATCTCACAGCTCACCAAGGAGCTCGGGGTCACCACGGTCTACGTGACGCACGATCAGGCCGAGGCGATGTCGCTGGGCCACCGGGTCGCCGTGATGCGCGGGGGAGTGCTCCAGCAGGTGAGTCCGCCGCGTGAGGTGTACTCACTGCCGGAGAACGTGTTCGTCGCCGCGTTCATCGGCACCCCGCGGATCAACCTGCTGCAGGCCGTCGTGCACGCGCCGCTGGAGGGGAGGATGTCGATCGACCTCGGCCGCCAGCGCCTCCCCCTGCCCGAACCCCTCAGCCCCGACCATCAGTTGCTGCGCATCCAGCAGGGACGGCGCATCATCGTCGGGCTGCGCTCCGAGGCGGTCCGGATCGCCCCGCCCAGCCAGGCGCGCCCCGGCGAGGTCGCACTCAGCGGCATCGTCGAGCACGTCGAGTACCAGGGGCACGAGGCGCTCGTCCACCTCAACACCGGTTCGCAGCCCGCCCTGGTCCCGGACCTGGAATCGGCCCGCCCGGAGCGCGCCACCCTGCGCAGACGCCGTGGCGGCCAGGGCGGGGTCGGCGTCCTGGAGCGGCTCAAGGAGCGTGCCACCGGACACTCCGGCGCGCCCGTGGCCGTCCTGGACGAACCGCGATTCGAGCCGCTCCCGCCGGGCGTGCGCAGTCCCGACCGCCCCGCCGTCACGTCCAGCGACCTTGTCGTCCGCACCGGTCCGGACATGCGGCTGCGCACCGGGGGCCAGGTTCCGCTGCTGGTCGACCTGGCACACCTGTACGTCTTCGACCACCAGGGCCGCCGGATCTGCCCGCTGCCGAAGGACGTTCCGGGCCTGGAGGTGTAGGGCGCGGACCGGTGCCCCGTCCGCCGCCGCCTCCTCCCGCGACCTGATCCGGGTCGTCGGCGGCGGACGGGCCGCGGCACGTGACCGACGTCTCTGGCGCCGCAAAACTAACGGCGCTAGTTTAGGGGGCGGACGACCTCGTCCGTCACCGCGTCCGGGAGGAACAGCCATGAAGGCCCATGACGGTATGTACATCGGCGGCGCATGGCGGCCCGCCGCCGGAACGGACACCATCGCCGTGGTGAACCCGGCGGACGAACAGGTCATCGCGCATGTCCCGGCGGGCACGGCGGACGACGTCGACGCCGCCGTCCGCGCCGCGCGCGCCGCGTTCCCCGGCTGGGCCGCGACCCCGCCCGCCGAGCGCGCGGCCCGGATCGGCGCGCTGCGCGACGTGCTCGCCGCCCGCAAGGACGAGATCGCCGAGACGGTCACCGCCGAACTGGGCTCGCCGCTGCCGATGTCGCAGACGGTGCACGCGGGCGTGCCGGTGCTGGTCGCCGGTTCGTACGCCGAACTGGCCGCGACGTACGCCTTCGAGGAGCGCCACGGCAACTCCACCGTGTTCCTGGAGCCCGTCGGCGTGGTCGGCGCGATCACCCCGTGGAACTACCCGCTGCACCAGATCGTCGCCAAGGTGGCGCCCGCGCTCGCCGCCGGCTGCACGGTCGTCCTCAAGCCCGCCGAGGACACCCCGCTCACCGCACAGCTCTTCGCCGAGGCCGCCGAGGAGGCAGGCCTGCCCGCCGGTGTCTTCAACCTGGTCACCGGCCTCGGCCCGGTAGCCGGACAGGCTCTCGCCGAGCACGCGGACGTCGACCTGGTCTCCTTCACCGGCTCCACCGCGGTCGGCAGGCAGATCGGAGCCACGGCGGGCGGCGCGATCAAGCGCGTCGCGCTGGAGCTCGGCGGGAAGTCCGCCAACGTCATCCTGCCCTCGGCCGATCTTGCCAAGGCGGTCAACGTCGGCATCGCCAACGTGATGTCCAACTCCGGTCAGACGTGCAGTGCCTGGACCCGGATGCTGGTGGACGCCGATCGGTACGAGGAGGCCGTCGCCCTCGCCGCCGCGGCCGTCACCAAGTACGTACCCGGCGAGCGGGTCGGTCCCCTCGTCAACGCCAAGCAGCAGGCACGGGTGCGCGGTTACATCGAGAAGGGCATCGAGGAGGGCGCCCGCGTCGTGGCCGGCGGCCCCGAGGCGCCGCTCGCCACCGGGTACTACGTCAGCCCCACCGTGTTCGCCGACGTCACCCCGGAGATGGCCATCGCCCAGGAGGAGATCTTCGGCCCGGTCGTCTCGATCCTGAAGTACGAGGACGAGGAGGACGCGCTGCGCATCGCCAACGGCACCGTGTACGGGCTCGCGGGCGCCGTCTGGGCCGCCGACGAGGCGGAGGCCGTCGCCTTCGCCCGCCGGATGGACACCGGGCAGGTCGACATCAACGGCGGCCGCTTCAACCCGCTCGCCCCGTTCGGCGGCTACAAGCAGTCCGGCGTCGGCCGCGAACTCGGTGAGCACGGTCTCGCCGAGTACCTCCAGACCAAGTCCCTCCAGTTCTGAACCGCCCGACGAGTCCGCGTCCCCGATCAGCAAGGAGCCAGTCCGTGGTCCGCGCCGCCGTACTGTCCGCCGTCGGAGCTCCGCTGGAGATCACCGACATCACCCTGCCCGAGCCCGGTCCCGGCCAGGTCCGCATCCGTCTCGCCGCCGCCGGGGTCTGTCATTCCGACCTCTCCCTGTCCAACGGCACCATGCGGCTGCCCGTGCCCGCGGTCCTCGGCCACGAGGGAGCGGGCACGGTCGTCTCGGTGGGGGAGGGCGTCGGCCACCTCGCCCCGGGCGACGGCGTCGTCCTCAACTGGGCTCCGTCCTGCGGCAGCTGCCACCACTGCGGCATCGGCGAGGTCTGGCTCTGCACCGACGCCCTGGCCGGCGCAGCGAACATTCACGCCCGCACGGCCGACGGCACCGAGCTGCACCCCGGCCTGAACGTCGCCGCCTTCGCGCAGGAGACCGTGGTCGCCGCCAACTGCGTCCTGCCCGCCCCGGACGGCATCCCGCTCACCGACGCGGCCCTGCTCGGCTGCGCGGTGCTGACCGGGTACGGCGCGGTCCACCACAGTGCCCAGGTCCGTACGGGCGAGTCCGTCGCCGTGTTCGGTATCGGCGGCGTCGGCCTCGCCGTGCTCCAGGCCGCCCGGATCGCGGGCGCCTCGAAGATCATCGCGGTGGACGTCTCCCCGGAGAAGGAGGAGCTGGCACGCAGGGCCGGGGCGACGGACTACGTGATCGCCTCCGCGACCACGCCCCGCGAGATCCGGGGACTCACCGGTGGCCAGGGCGCGGACGTGGCCGTCGAGTGCGTCGGGCGGGCCACCACCATCCGCGGCGCGTGGGAGTCCACCCGCCGCGGTGGCCGCACCACGGTCGTCGGCATCGGGGGAAAGGACCAGCAGGTGACGTTCAACGCCCTGGAGATCTTCCACTGGGGCAGGTCCCTGACCGGGTGTGTGTACGGCAACAGCGACCCGGCCCGTGATCTGCCGGTGCTGGCCGACCACATCCGCGCGGGCCGCTTCGACCTCTCGATGATGGTCACCGAACGGATCGCGCTGGACGGCATCCCGGCGGCTTTCGACAACATGATCGCCGGCAAGGGCGGCCGGGCGCTGGTCGTCTTCTAGGTGCCTGTCGTCGCACTGCCGTCTCCGTGCGGCGGACGGCAGTGCGACGACGGGCCCTAAGGGCTGCCCCGCCCTTGGCCGTCCTCCCGCAGCCCCGCGGTGAGCAGCCGGGCCTCGCTCTCGCCCTGCTCGAAGAGCCGGGAGGCCGGGCCCACGATCAGCGGGTCCGGCTCCCCGGCCACCGTCGCGTCCTTGTCGGGGTAGTCGAAGCGGTGCAGGACATGGCGGATGGCCTCCAGCCTGGCCCGCTTCTTGTCGTTGCTCTTCACCACTGTCCACGGGGCGTCCGCCGTGTCCGTGTGGAAGAGCATCAGCTCCTTGGCCTCGGTGTACGCGTCCCACTTGTCGAGCGACGCGAGGTCGACCGGGCTCAGCTTCCACTGCCGCACCGGATCGGTCTGGCGGCTCATGAACCGGTTGCGCTGCTCGTCGCGCGAGACGGAGAACCAGAACTTCACCAGATGGATGCCGTCACGGGCCAGCATCCGCTCGAACCCAGGGGTCTGGTGCATGAATTCCAGGTACTCGGGCATCGAGCAGAACCCCATCACCCGCTCCACACCGGCCCGGTTGTACCAGGACCGGTCGAACATCACGATCTCCCCGGCGGCCGGCAGATGTGCCACGTACCGCTGGAAGTACCACTGGGTGCGCTCGCGTCCGGTGGGCTTCTCCAGCGCCACCACCCGCGCACCACGCGGGTTCAGATGCTCCGTGAACCGTTTGATGGTGCCACCCTTGCCGGCGGCGTCACGGCCCTCGAAGAGGATGACGAGCCGCTCGTCGTGCTCCTTGATCCAGTGCTGGAGCTTGAGCAGCTCTATCTGCAGGGCTCGCTTGGACCGGTCGTACGCCTTGCGGCCGAGCTTGGAGGTGTACGGATAGTCCTCGCGCCAGGCGTCACGCGCCCGGCCCGGCGCCACCCGCCCCGTCGGCTCGGCGGCTCCCTTGGCCTTCCTAGGGCCGGTCCGCTGCTTGGCGCTCCGCGTCATGAGGGGGTCCTTCCACCGGCAAGGCGGGATTCTTCCGCGTCGCACCAGTCTGCGGACGCATCCGGGAGACCGCCACCCCGGCCAGGCAGAGCAGCCCACCGGCGACGGTGAGCAGTGCCGGTACCTCGTCCAGAAGCAGCCACGACATCAGCACCACGAGCGCGGGCACCGCGTACGTGGTGGCACCCATCCGCCCCGCCGTGGTGCGGGCGAGCGCGTAGGCCCAGGTGGTGAAGGCCAGCGCGGTGGGGAAGAGTCCCAGGTAGACCATGTTCAGGGTGGCCGACACCGGGGCGTCGGCCGCGTCGGAGATCAGTGCGCCGGTGAACGGCAGGCACGCCACGGTGCCCACCAGGCAGCCGAACGTGGTGATCTGGAGCGCCGAGCCGTGCCGGAGCGCCGGCTTCTGGCCGACGACTCCGCCCGCGTACGCCACCGCGGCCAGCAGGCACAGCAGCACGCCCAGCACGGAGGACCTTCCGTCGCCCGACATGGAGAGGCCCACCACCGCGGCACCCGCGAAGGACACGGCCATGCCCAGCAGCAGCCGGCGCGGCAGTCCCTCGCCGAGCAGCCGGGCGCCGAGCAGGGCGATCAGCAGGGGCCCGATGTTCACGACCATCGCGGCCGTCCCCGCGTCCACCTGCTGCTCACCCCAGTTGAGCACCACCATGTACAGGCCGAACCACAGCAGCCCGGACCAGAGGATCCCCGGCCAGGCGGCCCGCGACGGCAGGCCTTCCCGCCGTACGAGCAGGAGGGTGCCGAGCGCCAGGGAGCCGGCCAGCAGCCGCCCGAGGGCCAGCGCTCCGGGGGAGTAGGCCTCGCCCGCGCTGCGGATGGAGACGAAGGCGGAGGCCCACAGCACCACGGTGGTGCAGGCGGCGGCCGTGGCCCGCCGGTCACGGTGTGACGGGGGTGCGGCGGAGGAGGGGAGCGTCGTCATGGACCTGACCGTAGAGCCCGGACGGTTCGGTGCCCACCGAATAGTGGCGGACCGCCGGTGCGGCGGGCTACCGCAACTGCGGCGCGGGAGGCACGTACTGCAGGGCGAGTCCGTCGATGAGTGCCCTCAGGCCCGTCTCGAAGGCGCCCTCGTCGACCTGCTGGCGGCGCTCGGCCAGCAGATGTGCCTGGCCCAGGTGCGGATAGTCGGCGGGGTCGTACGCCGTCTCGTCGTCCACGAAGCCCCGGGCGAACGAGCCGAGGGCGGATCCGGTGATGAAGTAGCGCATCAGGGCGCCGATGTACGTGGCCTGGGCGGGCGGCCAGCCCGCGCGGACCATGGCGCCGAACGCCGCGTCGGCGACCCGCAGACCTGCCGGCCGGCGGCCGGGGCCCTGGGCGAGCACCGGGACGATGTGCGGGTGCGCGGTGAGCGCCGCACGGTAGGAGACGGCCCAGTCGTGCAGAGCGGCCCGCCAGTCGCGGGTGTCGGATTCGTCGAACATCGACAGATCGACCTGGGCGGAGACCGAGTCGGCGACCGCGTCCAGGATCTCGTCCTTGTTGCGGAAGTGGTTGTACAGCGACGGCCCGCTGACCCCGAGCTCGGCCGCGAGGCGGCGGGTCGAGACCGCGTCGAGCCCCTCGGCGTCCACGAGGGCGCTCGCCGTCTCGACGATGCGGTCTCTGCTGAGGAGGGGCTTGCGCGGGCGGGCCATGCGGCACATAGTAGGCCCTGCGCCCCTAAAACTAGCAGTGCTAATTAAAGTGGAGAGTCGAAGGATGAACCTGGAGCTCAGCGAGGAGCAGGAAGCTGTCCGGCAGCTCGCCAAGGACTTCGTGGCCCGCGACGTCGCCCCGTACGCCGTCGAGTGGGACCGGGCGGAGAACGTCGACAAATCGATCGTGAGGAAGCTGGGCTCCCTCGGCTTCCTCGGGCTGACGGTCCCTGAGGAGTACGGCGGCTCGGGCGGCGACCACCTGGCCTACTGCCTGGTGACCGAGGAGCTCGGTCGCGGGGACTCCTCGGTCCGCGGCATCGTCTCGGTCTCGCTGGGACTGGTGGCCAAGACGGTCGCCGCGTGGGGCGACGAGGACCAGAAGCGGCTGTGGCTGCCCCGGCTGACCTCCGGTGACGCCGTCGGCTGCTTCGGCCTCACCGAACCGGGCACGGGATCGGATGCCGGGAGCCTGACGACGCGGGCCGTGCGGGACGGCGGTGACTACGTCATCAACGGCAGCAAGATGTTCATCACCAACGGCACCTGGGCCGATGTGGTGCTGCTCTTCGCCCGCACCAACGAGACCCCGGGCCACAAGGGGATATCGGCTTTCCTGGTTCCCACCGACACCCCCGGCCTCACCCGGCGCACCATTCACGGCAAGCTCGGTCTGCGCGGCCAGGCGACCGCCGAGCTGGTCCTGGAGGACGTCCGCGTGCCCGCCGGTGCCCTCATGGGCCCCGAGGGCAAGGGCTTCTCCATCGCCATGTCCGCGCTGGCGAAGGGGCGGATGTCCGTCGCCGCCGGCTGCGTCGGCATCGCCCAGGCGGCCCTGGATGCAGCCGTGGGATACGCGGGGGAGCGCGAGCAGTTCGGCAAGTCCATAGCGAGTTACCAGCTCGTCCAGGAGCTCATCAGCGACATCGCCGTGGACGTCGACGCCGCCCGCCTGCTGACCTGGAGGGTGGCCGACCTGATCGACCGCGGCCGGAGCTTCGCGACCGCCGCCTCGCAGGCGAAGCTCTTCGCCTCCGAGGCCGCCGTCCGTGCCGCGAACAACGCCGTCCAGGTCTTCGGCGGCTACGGCTACATCGACGAGTACCCGGTCGGCAAGCTGCTGCGCGACGCCCGGGTGATGACGCTCTACGAGGGCACCAGCCAGATCCAGAAGCTCATCATCGGCCGCGCCCTGACGGGGGTCTCCGCCTTCTGAGTCCCGCCTGGGTCGAACGGGCGTCTGAGTACCGGTCTGAGTACGCGGACGGATGCGGGGTGCGCCGCACCGCCCGATGCTGGCGGCATGAGTGAGACGACATCGGTCAAGCAGCAGAACACCGCCGCCTTCTACGGCCAGGCCGTCGCGTCCTTCGGGATCGCGCTGGGGGCGGTGGCCCTGGGGATCTACTTCCTCGACGCCGACGGGTGGGTGCGTGCCTTTCTCGCCATCGGCGTGCTGTACCTCGTGACGTCCGCCTTCACCCTGGCCAAGGTCATCCGGGACCGCCAGGAGGCGGGCCGGATCGTCAGCCGGGTCGACCAGGCCCGGCTGGAGAAGATCCTCGCCGAGCACGACCCCTTCCAGAAGCTCTGACGATCTCACCCGCCGGACCCTCTAAGCGCTTGCTCAGGATCGGGGTATGGTGTTCGTCCTGCTGACTGAGAGGGGCGACCGACGATGAGCACGGCGGAGGAGACCGACGGCGAGAACACGCCGTGGGCCGAAGTGACGCCCGAGGCCGCCCGGCGGCTCCTCGTCGCGGCCGTCGACGCCTTCGCCGAGCGCGGGTACCACGCGACCACCACGCGCGACATCGCCGGCCGTGCCGGAATGAGCCCCGCGGCGCTCTACATCCACTACAAGACGAAGGAAGAGCTGCTCCACCGGATCAGCCGGATCGGGCACGACCGGGCCCTGACCCTGCTGGAGTCTGCTGCCGACGGCGAGGGCACGGCCACCGAGCGGCTCGCCGGCGCGGTGCGGGCCTTCGTCCGCTGGCACGCCGAGCGGCACACCACCGCACGCGTGGTCCAGTACGAGCTCGACGCGCTCGCCGAGGAGCACCGCACCGAGATCATCGAACTGCGCCGCAGGAGCGACGCGGCGGTGCGCCGGATCATCGGCGAAGGTGTGGCGGCGGGGGAGTTCGACGTACCCGACGTGCCGGGCACCGCGCTCGCCGTGCTCTCGCTCTGCATCGACGTGGCCCGCTGGTTCAACGCGCAGGGCAGCCGCACGCCGGACGAGGTGGGCGAGCTGTACGCCGGACTCGTGCTGCGGATGGTCGCGGCCCAGCGCTGACACCCCCCGCGTTCCGAACGCGGCGAAGGGCGTCGGCTCCTGCCCCTGCGGGGACCGGAGCCGACGCCCTCGTGCGACTCAGAAGTAGAAGCGCGACACCGATTCGGCGACGCATGCAGGCTTCTCGCCGCCCTCGCGCTCGACCGTGACGACCGCGGTGACCTGCACGCCGCCGCCCGCCTCCTCGACGCTCTTCAGGACCGCCGTGGCCCGCAGCCGGGAGCCCACGGGCACGGTGGAGGGGAAGCGGACCTTGTTGGTCCCGTAGTTGATGCCCATCTTCGTGTTCTCGACCCGCATGACCTGCGGTACGAGTGCCGGCAGCAGCGAGAGGGTGAGGTAGCCGTGCGCGATCGTCGTGCCGAACGGTCCGGCCGCGGCGCGCTCCGGGTCCACGTGGATCCACTGGTGGTCCCCGGTGGCCTCGGCGAAGAGGTCGATCCGCTTCTGGTCGACCTCCAGCCAGTCACTGTGTCCCAGCTGCTCGCCCACGCCGTCGCGCAGCTCCTGCGCGGACGTGAAGATCCTCGGCTCTGCCATGTCCCTGGTCCCTGCCTTCCCGCTCTCGACCATCCCGTACCGGCGCTGTCTAAGCGCTTGCTCAGCATGGTCGGCGGGTGCGTTCCTGTCAACGACGGACCGGCCGGGTGCGGGCCACGTAGGGTTCGATGAGTGCCCCAGATCCCACAGACACTCCATGCACTCACGGTCGGCCAGCTCTCCGCGCGCAGCGGCGCCGCGGTCTCGGCGCTGCACTTCTACGAGGCCAAGGGCCTGATCAGCAGCAGTCGTACCAGCGGCAACCAGCGCCGCTACACCAGGGACGCGCTGCGCCGGGTCGCCTTCGTCCGGGCGGCGCAGCGTGTCGGCATTCCGCTGGCCACCATCCGTGAGGCCCTGGCCGAGCTCCCGGAGGAACGCACGCCGAACCGGGACGACTGGGCCCGGCTCTCCGCTGCGTGGCGCTCGGAGCTGGACGAGCGGATCCGGCAGCTGGCCAGGCTGCGCGACCATCTCACCGACTGCATCGGCTGCGGCTGTCTGTCGCTGGACACGTGTGTGCTCTCCAACCCGGACGACGTCTCCGGTGACCGGATGAGCGGTTCGCGCCTGATGCCGGAGCGCCGGGCCGCGAGCGGGTCCGCGGGAGAGCGCTGACCGTCCGTCCGGGCGCGCCGGATGCCCGTCCGGCGGGCTCCGTGCGCCGGGCGGGCCGCTCCGTTCCTCAGGCGATCGTCGCCAGGTCGCCGAGCCGGGTCCGCCTGGCCTTCGCCAGTGCGTCCGGGGTGAGCACGGGCTGCGGTACGACGATGCCGCAGCCCGTGCAGACCGGGCCGGCCCCCGGTTCGATGTCCAGGTCCTGCCGCCACACGATGCGTGCCTGTGCGCACACCGGGCAACCGCTGCCCGGCTCCGACTCCAGGGCCGAGATCAGTCTGCTCAGTACGTCCGCGAGGGGTGCCGCCGGGTGGACCGCCGGGTCCTCGCACCGTGCGACGCCGTTCCCGCCCCAGGTGCACCGGTGCCAGTCGTCGAAGGCGGCCGGCCGGCGCAGCCCCTCGTGTTTCTCCCGCTTGCGGCGCTCGGCGAACCCCGCCTCGTATCCGAGCCAGACCGCCCGCGCCTTCTCCAGTTCGTCCAGCGCGCGCATCAGCCGCGCCGGGTCGGGTGCCCGGTCCTCGGGGCCCATCCCGTGCCGGGCGCACAGATGGGCCCAGGTCGCCCGGTGACCGTACGGTGCGAAGCGTTCCAGGCATTTGCGCAGCGAGTACCGCCGCAGTGCCAGATCACTCCGCGGATCGCGGACCTGTCTCGCAAGACTCCGGAAACCAGCCATGGCGCCGCCACCTCCGTCGCTCGTACTCCGTCGCCCGTACTTCGGCGTCAGTGAGTGGACGTACGCCTGCCCGGATCGGCTCCATCCAAAGACCGTTCCGTCCACGGACTGAGATGACGACTCGTCATGTGCCGGGATGTGGCGATTCGGAAAAGGTGACCGATGTTCACCTTACCCATGGGTCATACCGTCGGTAACCTCCGGCGGACCGGCCTCTCCGAGGAGCACGCATGCCCCCACGCACCCGCATGTCCCTACCCACCGGCAGAACACGAGCCGCCACCGTCGCGGCCGTTCTCGCCCTCGGCTCGTCCCTGCTGGCCTCCGCGCCCCATGCGGGCGCCGCCGAGGCGGACCCCGTCCCCGTCGTCGACCACTGCCAGGGGCAGTGCGACGACATCCTGCCGCCCGGCGAGAACGGCAACGCCACCCTCGTCGAGATCCTCGGCAACAAGGCGTTCGGCACCCACCCCGCGCACAGTGACGACCAACTCGACCGCTACGACGGCCTGGTGGCCGGGCATACGGGCCTCACGGACCAGAAGCTGAACGACTTCTTCAACGACGCCTCCTTCGGCGTCGCGAAGGACCAGGTCGAGTCCGTCACCTCGCCGCGCGACGACGTCACCATCACCCGCGACAAGGTCTCGGGCGTCCCGCACATCAAGGGCACCACCCGCTACGGCACCGAGTTCGGCGCCGGCTTCGCGGCCGGTCAGGACCGGCTCTGGCTGATGGACCTCTTCCGCCACATCGGACGCGGTGAACTGACCTCGTTCGCCGGCGGCGCACTGGCCAACCAGGGCCTGGAGCAGCAGTTCTGGCCACAGGCCCCGTACACCGAGGCCGATCTGGAGGCCCAGGTCGACTACATCAGGACCCATGAGGGTTCCCGCGGCGAACAGGCGATGGCGGACGCCCAGGCCTACGTGGACGGCATCAACTCCTACCGGGAGAAGTCGAAGAAGGGCCGGTACTTCCCCGGTGAGTACGTCCTCACCGGCAAGATCGACGCCATCACCAACATAGGCGAGATCCAGCCGTTCAAACTCACCGACCTGATCTCGATCGCCACGGTCGTCGGCGGCCAGTTCGGCGGCGGGGGCGGCGGTGAGGTGCAGGCGGCGCTGTCCCTGCTGTCGGCCCAGCAGAAGTACGGCGTCGCCGAAGGGACCAAGGTCTGGGAGTCCTTCCGCCAGCGCAACGACCCCGAGGCCGTGCTGACCGTCCATGACGGCACCTCCTTCCCGTACGCGAACAAGCCCGACAAGGCCGTGGGGACGGCGATGCCCGATCCGGGCTCCGTCACCACCGAGCCGCTGATCCACGACCGCACCGGCTCCGCGGGCACGGACGCGAAGACACCCGTCAAGGCACCGGCCGCGCTCAAGAAGGCCCAGGGGATCTATGACGACGGGGTCATCCCGGAGGGATCGCTCCCCGGCTCGGGATCCGGCGCACAGAGGCGCGGCATGTCCAACGCCCTTCTGGTGTCCGGCAAGCACACCGCGAGTGGCAACCCGGTCGCCGTGTTCGGCCCGCAGACGGGCTACTTCGCCCCGCAGCTGATGATGCTCCAGGAGCTCCAGGGCCCCGGTATCAGCGCCCGCGGCGTCTCCTTCGCCGGTGTCGGCATGTACATCCAGATGGGCCGCGGCCAGGACTACGCCTGGAGCGCCACCTCGGCAGGCCAGGACATCACCGACACCTACACCGTCGGTCTGTGCGAACCCGACGGCTCCACGCCCACCAAGGACTCCACGCACTACCTCTACCGCGGTGCCTGCACCGCCATGGAGAAGCTGGAGCGCGTCAACTCCTGGAAGCCCACCGTCGCCGACTCCACGGCGAAGGGCTCCTACCGGATGCAGGCGTGGCGCACCGGCTACGGCATCGTCACCCACCGCGCCACGGTGGACGGCAAGCCCGTCGCGTACACCACACTGCGCACCACCTACCGGCACGAGGCCGACTCCATCATCGGCTTCCAGATGCTCAACGACCCGTCCTACGTCACCGACGCGGCTTCCTTCCAACGGGCGGCGAGCAACATCGACTACGCCTTCAACTGGTTCTACGCCGACTCCCGGACCACCGCCTACTACAACAGCGGCATGAACCCGGTCCGCGCGGCCGGAGTCGATCCGGCGCTGCCCATCAGGGCGGAGAAGGCGTACGAGTGGCAGGGCTACGACCCGGCGGCCAACACCGCCGCCTACACCCCCTTCGCCGAGCACCCGCAGTCCAGCGGCCAGGACTACTACATCTCCTGGAACAACAAGCAGGCCGAGGGGTACGCCTCCGCGGGTTTCGGACTCGGCGCGGTGCACCGGGGCGACCTGCTGGACGACCGGGTGTC
The DNA here is from genome assembly GCF_040630635.1 of Streptomyces sp. NPDC005761. NCBI lineage: Bacteria > Bacillati > Actinomycetota > Actinomycetes > Kitasatosporales > Streptomycetaceae > Streptomyces > Streptomyces sp. NPDC005761. The sequence continues at coordinate 83,576 of NZ_JBEXXX010000014.1, forward strand.
GAAGCTCGTGGCGGAGGGCGGCGTCACCCGCGCCTCCCTCACCCGGGCGATGGCGGACGCCGCGCTCACCGATCTGCGCGGCGAGCAACTGCTCCCCGAACTGCTCAAGGTGATCCGCTCCCAGCCGGTCACCGACCCGGAACTGAACACGGTGGTCCAGCAGCTCGATTCCTGGCGGGCGTCGGGCGCCCAGCGCAAGGAGAGCAGCCCGGGCTCGCACGCGTACACCCACGCCGACGCGGTACGCGTCATGGACGCGTGGTGGCCCCGGCTGATCGAAGCGGAGTTCAAGCCCGGGCTGGGCGACGACCTGTACGGTGCGCTGACCGCCAACCTCGCCACCGACGAGTCCCCTGCGGCCAGCCACGGGCCGAGCGGCGCGCACAGCGGTTCCGCGTTCCAGTACGGCTGGTGGGGCTTCGCCGACAAGGACCTGCGCCAGGTTCTGGGGCAGCCGGTCAAGGGCCCGCTGGCCAGGTCCTACTGCGGCAACGGTGACCTGAGCAGCTGCCGCACGGCCCTGCTGTCCTCGCTGAAGCAGGCGGCGGCGCTGCCGGCGGCGGAGGTGTACCCGGCCGACGACAGCTGCAAGGCCGGAGAGCAGTGGTGCACCGACTCGATCATCCACCGGGCACTGGGCGGGATCGCGCAGAAGGCGATCCACTGGCAGAACCGCCCGACGTACCAGCAGGTGGTGGAGTTCCCCGCCCACAGGTAGGGAGTGATCCAACCGGGCGGGCCCGAACCCCCGGGCCCGCCCGTTCCGTTGTCAGCGGTACTGCAGGTACCGCTTCCGCACGGCCCGGAACGCCGCCAGGTCCTGCGCCCACGCCCCGACGACCTCGTCCGTGTCGGCGCCCGCGTCGATCATCGTGCGGACGCGGGTGTTCCCGGTCAGCTTGTCGATCCAGTTGTCCGACCGCCAGGCGAACCCGCTCCACGACTGCTTCGCCGTCACGAGGAGCGCGATCCCGGTGCGTACCGGGTCGAAGACCTCGCGGTCCTGCACGTGCACCTGGACCCCGCCGACCGTCCTGCCCTGGAACTTGGAGAACGTCGGCGCGAAGTACGCCTCACGGAACGCCACGCCGGGCAGCTCCAGCGCGTTCGCCGCCGCCGCCCAGGTGTGGTCGACTCCCTCCGCGCCGAGCAGCTCGAACGGCCGGGTCGTGCCGCGCCCCTCGGAGAGGTTCGTGCCCTCGAACAGACAGGTGCCCGAGTAGACGAGCGCGGTGTCGGGCGTCGGCATGTTGGGGCTCGGCGGCACCCACGGCAGCCCGGTCCCGTCGAAGAAGTCCGAGCGCGACCACCCCGACATCTTCACGATCTCCAGCTCGGCCGGACGGTCCGCGAGGAACTCGCCGTTGAACAGCAGCGCCAGCTCCGTGACCGTCATGCCGTGGGCCTGGGAGATCTCCCGTCGCCCCACGAAGGTGCCGAACGCGGGGTCGAGCACGGGTCCGAGTGCCGCCCGCCCCGTCACGGGGTTCGGCCGGTCCAGCACCACGAGCTTCTTGCCCGCGAGGGCCGCCGCCTCGATGCAGTCGTACAGCGTCCAGATGTACGTGTAGAAGCGGGCGCCCGCGTCCTGGATGTCGAAGACGATCGTGTCCACGCCGGACGCGGTGAAGACGTCGGCGAGCGTCTGACCGCTCTTCAGGTACGTGTCGTAGACCGGGAGCCCGGTCGCCGGGTCGTCGTACCGGCCCTCCGAGCCGCCCGCCTGCGCCGTGCCGCGGAAACCGTGCTCGGGGCCGAAGACGGCGGTCAGGTTCACGCGCTCGTCCGGGTGCATCACATCGACGATGTGCCGGACGTCGGACGTGATGCCGGTCGGGTTCGTGACGACGCCGACCCGCTGCCCCTTCAGCAGCGCGTAGCCGTCCGCCGCCAGCCGGTCGAAGCCGGTGCGGACCCGGCCGTGTCCATGGCCGTGCCCCTTGCCGGGGGAGGGGAGGGCGGCCGCGGGCCCGGCCGAGGCGGCAGTCGCCGCGAGCGCGCCCACCGCACCGCCGGCGGCCAGCAATCCACGTCTGGACAGGCTCATTCAGCTACCTCCATGATCGCGACGTCTGTCATGGTCACGCACGCTAGCGCGCGTGACGGCCGCAGGGAACGAGCCGGACGGGACGGCTGTGGACACAGTGGCGGATGACTCGCCCCGACCCCCTTCCCCGACGACATACCGACTGGTTAGTCTGCTGGTGCAATCGGCTGAGAGAGGCGGGACCGATGAGTACGGTGCAGGGCGCGGGCGTAGTGGTCACGGGGGCCGGAGGCGGCATCGGAGCCGCCCTGGCCCGCAGATTCGCAGCCGAGGGCGCACGGGTCGTCGTCAACGACCTCGACGAGGGCCGGATCAGGACACTTGCCGAGGAGATCGGCGGCATCGCGGTCGCCGGTGACGCGTCAGGGATCATCGACGCCGCCCGGGACGCCCTGGACGGCACCGTCGACGTCTACTGCGCCAATGCCGGCCTCGCCTCGCCCGGCGACGTCTTCGCCGACGAGGAGGTCTGGGCCGCCGCCTGGGACGTCAACGTGATGGCCCACGTCCGCGCGGCGAAGGCGCTGATCCCCGACTGGCTGGAGCGTGGCAGCGGCAGGTTCGTCTCCACGGCCTCCGCCGCCGGACTGCTGACGATGATCGGCGCGGCGCCGTACAGCGTCACCAAGCACGGCGTGGTCGCCTTCGCCGAGTGGCTCTCCCTCACCTACCGCCACCGAGGGGTGAAGGTCCACGCGATCTGCCCGCAGGGCGTGCGCACGGACATGCTCACCGCCGCCGGATCGGCCGGAAAGCTCGTCCTCGCCCCCAGCGCGATCGAGCCCGAGGACGTCGCCGAGGCCCTCTTCGACGCCATGGCCGCCGACCGCTTCCTGGTCCTTCCGCACCCCGAGGTCGCCGGCTACTACGAGGCCCGGGCCAAGGACACCGACCACTGGCTCGGCAACATGAACCACCTTCAGCGGAAGTGGGAGGGGGTCGGCGCATGAGCGAGTCGATCTACGCGGCCAAGCCCTGGCTGCACCTGCTCAGCCAGGCGCAGCGGGCCCAGGTCAGCCCCGCCGAGACCCTGGTGCACGCCTTCCGTGACTCCGTGGCCAGGGCCCCCGGCCACCCCGCGCTCGCCTACTTCGACGGACGCCTCAGCTACCGCGAGACCGACGAGCTCTCCGACTCCGTGGCCGGGTATCTCGCCGCCCGGGGTCTGGAGCGCGGTGAGCGGGTCGCGATCATGCTGCAGAACTCCCCGCAGTTCGTGCTCGCGCTGCTCGGCGCGTGGAAGGCCGGGGCGACGGTCGTCCCGCTCAACCCGATGTACAAGTCCGCCGAGGTCGGCCACGTCCTGAAGGACGCCGAGGTCACGGCACTGATCTGTTCGGACCGGGCCTGGGAGGCGTATCTGCGCGACACCGCGGCCGGCGCCCCGTCCGTCCGGATCGCCGTCACCGCCTGCGAGCTGGACCTCCAGACGAAGAACGACGAGCGGGTGCTGAACTTCGAGCGGATGCCGGCCGCCGACGACGCCGACGACCTGGTGACCGTCGCCCGGCAGGGTCTCGCGGCCCCGGCCGGCCGGGAGCTGAGGGCCACCGACGTGGCGCTGATCAGCTACACCTCCGGGACCAGCGGCACCCCCAAGGGCGCCATGAACTCCCACGGCAACATCATGGTCAACGCGGAGCGCCAGCGCACCGGCCACCCCATCGCCGAGGGCGCCGCCTACTTCGTGCTCGCCCCGCTCTTCCACATCACCGGCATGGTCTGCCAGCTGGCCGCGTGCCTCGCCAACGCGGGCACCCTGGTCCTCGCGTACCGCTTCCACCCCGGCGTCGTCCTCGACGCCTTCGCCGAGCACCGGCCCGCGTACACCGTCGGCCCGTCCACCGCCTTCATGGCGCTCGCCGCGACCCCCGGTGCCACGCCCGGGCACTTCGAGTCCTTCGAGGTGATCTCCTCCGGCGGCGCACCGCTGCCCCCCGCACTCGTCGAGAAGTTCCGGACCGGCTTCGGCCCGTACATCCGCAACGGCTACGGCCTCACGGAGTGCACCGCGCCGTGCGCCTCCGTGCCGCCCGAGCGAGAGGCGCCCGTCGACCCGGTCTCCGGCACCCTCTCGGTGGGCGTGCCCGGCCCGGACACGGTCGTGCGGATCATCGACGAGAACGGGGCGGAGGTCCCCTTCGGTGAGCAGGGCGAGATCGCGGTGCGCGGTCCCCAGGTCGTCTCCGGCTACTGGCGGCTGCCCGAGGCCACCGCCGCCGCGTTCCCCGAAGGTGAGCTGCGTACGGGCGACATCGGCTTCATGGACCGCGAGGGCTGGCTCTACGTCGTCGACCGCAAGAAGGACATGATCAACGCGTCCGGCTTCAAGGTATGGCCGCGCGAGGTGGAGGACGTCCTGTACACGCACCCCGCGGTGCGTGAGGCCGCCGTGGTCGGCGTCCCGGACACCTACCGCGGCGAGACGGTACGCGCCTACGTCAGTCTGCGGCCCGGCGTCTCGGTCGAACCCGGCGAATTGGGTGCGTACTGCAAGGAACGGCTCGCCGCGTACAAGTATCCGCGTGAAGTCGAGATCCTGACGGAACTTCCCAAGACCGCAAGTGGGAAGATCCTCAGGCGGGAACTGCGTTCACCCCGCTAGAACCGGTGCACGCAACTCACGGAAGGAAGGTGGCGGCTATGGCCAAGGCGACGGACGGGAGCGGTACCCCCGTCCCCCAGAGGCTGCTTGCCGCCGCCACCCGGCTCTTCGCCGAGCAGGGGTACGACCGCACGTCGGTCCAGGAGATCGTCGAGGCGGCCGGCGTCACCAAGGGCGCGCTCTACCACTACTTCGGCTCCAAGGAGGACCTCCTCCAGGAGGTCTACGCACGGGTGCTGCGGCTCCAGCAGGAGCGGCTCGACGCCTTCGCCGAGGCCGACGCCCCCGTCGAGCAGCGGCTGCGCGAAGCCGCTGCCGACGTGGTCGTCACCACCATCGAGAACCTCGACGACGCCTCGATCTTCTTCCGGTCCATGCACCACCTGAGCCCCGAGAAGAACAAGCAGGTCCGCGTGGAGCGCCGCCGCTACCACGAGCGCTTCCGCGCACTCGTGGAGGAGGGCCAGCGCAGCGGGGTGTTCTCCACGGCCACCCCGGCGGACCTGATCGTCGACTACCACTTCGGCTCGGTCCACCACCTGTCGACCTGGTACCGGCCGGACGGCCCGCTGACCCAGCAGGAGGTCGCCGACCACCTCGCCGACCTGCTGCTGCGAGCCCTGCGGCCGTAGGGGCGTCTCGAGGACCGAAGGGGCGGAGCCGGCGAGTCCCCGTCCACCTACGGCGGTGACGCAGCCGCCGGATCCATCGGCTGGCCCGCAGCCGGTGGCGGGGTGAAGCTGGACATATGGCGCACATCCAGACTTCGACGCGTGTCCCCGCCCTGTGGGCCGTGGCCTACGGGCCGCACCGGCTCGTACCCGTCCGGATCCTCGCCCGGTGCCTGCTGCGGGTGCGGGCCTTCGTCCGCGAGCTGGCGCTGGCCGACCACGTACCGTACGGCGGCTACTGACGCCGCTGACACGGGCGCGAGAGCCCGAAACGCGGTGGTGGAGGCGCAGGGCGCCCCGTTAGCATCCGACGATGCGGATGCCGGCCGACGAAGAGATCCATGACCTGGGCCGACTGATCGGGCACACGGATCCCGGGCAGCGTCATGCGGGGCTGGTCCGGCTCGCCGAGCGCGTCGACGGATGCCTCCCGACCGACGACGAGGAGCTGGACGCACTCGCCGGGCTGCTGCCCGCGTCGCTCACCGGACCGCCCGAGGCAGATCTGCTGCTGGCCGTGCTCCACGAGCGACTCGGCCACCGCCTGGCAGGCCGCCCCCGGCCGCCGTGGCGCACGGCCGGGCACCTGCCCGCACGGGTACGGATCGCCTGGCTGCGCGCCGATGTGCTGCACGATCCCCGGGTGCTCCGCGACGAGGCACGGGGCGAGCTCCTGTACCAGGCCGTGCGAGGGGCGCGGATCGCCGGCACGCAGCGGCCGGGGCGGCTCGTGGAGGAGCTGGCGGCCAGTGACGATCCGGTGCTCCAGGCCGAAGCCCTGCGGCTGGCCCGGGAGGGCCTGCACGCCGGACTGCTGACCCCGGCGCTGGTCCGGGCGGAGCTGATCACCCTCCTGGGAGCCGCGAAAGCCCCGGTCGTCGCGGGCGTGCTGGACGAACTCGCCGAACCGTGGGCGGCGACGGACCCACTGCCGCCCGGCCTCTTCACGCCGTTCCTCCTCCCCGATCCGGTACGGGAGCGGCCCGGGCAGCCGGTGGGGCAGGCAGGGGAAGCCGCGGGGGAATGGCCCGTGGTGGCTGACGCCGCCCTCGCGGCCGCCGCCCGCCACGGGCACCGCGGACTGCTGCGCCGGGTCGTCGCGGATCCCGGCCTCGCGCCGGGCCTTCGGCGACGCGGGATGGAGCTGCTCGGTGAACTGGCGGACCGCGACGACATCGGTGAGCTGACCGCCGTCGCCGCCGGAGATCCCCTGCTGCTCGGCGCCCCGGCCATGGCCTGCCTGCGCGGTCTCCACCGCCGCGGACACTTCCCGGCCGCCCACCACGTCCGCACGGTCATCGGGCTGGCACTGTCCGATCACTCGATCCCGCCGCGCGACGTGGCGACGGTCCTCTACACATCCCGCAAGGAAGTACTGGGCATCCTGACGGACGCGCCGTCCGGCGATCCGGGATGGCCGCGACGGCTCGCCCTGCTCGTCGCCCTGGCCGGGCAGGGGGCCGGTGATCTCCCGATCGGCGAGGCCATCGCCCACGTACTCCCCTCAGCCGTCGCGCCGGCGCCCTTCCTCGAAGTGATCCGCGCACTGCGCCACGCGGACGCGGAGGAGGCCGTGATCGCCCTGCTGCCCTCGGTGCCGGCCGCGGCCCTGGACACGCTGGAGGCAATCGGCGGGGAGCGGACGGTACGGGCACTGCGCGAAGGCCTGGGCCTCACCACGGGCATGACCGCGCCGCACCTGCGGCCCGTACGCGGCCGGGCCCTCGAACTGCTGTGGCTGCTGAACCGCGATCCCGTACAGCGAAGCGCCCTTCTCGCACGGCTCGACCCCCTCGACCTGCCGCCCCGCATCGCCGCCGGTCTCGGCGCCCCGGATGCGCGGGAACTGGCACTGCTGAGCTCCCACCTGGACCCGGAAGCGCCGGTGGCGGCCCTGTGCCGGCTGGCGGCACACGGCGGTGCCGAGACCCTCCCGGTCATCGCCGACCTGCTGCTGCGCATCGTGGCCGGGCAGGCCGCCGCGAGGGGCCCGGGCGCGGCCGACCGGACGGGGGAGCACGGAAAGCCGGCCGGTGAGCCCGTGGTGCCGCAGGAGGTCCTGGTCGCCTTGGGTGCCCTGGGCCGCCGGCTCCACGCGCGGCGCGCGATCCGGCCCGTCTGCCTGCTCGGCGCCACGGACGCGCGGGAGGCCGGGAACGCGCTGGTCGCGACGCTGGCACTGGAACTGCTGGACCGCCCCGGACTGTCCGACGACGAGCAGGTGGTCCTGCTCGAACTCCTGCGCAGGGTGCCCTGGGCAGGCACTCGGGCACGGGTGCACCGACTGCTGCGTCACCGCGACCGGCACGTACGCAAGCACGTCATCGCCCTGCTCGCCCACGACGCCGCCGGCGAGGACGCCCAGGCACTCTCGGCGACGCTCATCGCGCTGACGAGGGCCCGGGACATCCAGACCGTCCGGCAGGCCCTGCTCGCCCTGGGCCACGCCCGGGCCCACTGGGCGAGCTCCGCGATCGCCGCCTGCCTCGACCATCCGAACATGAACATCAGAAAGACGGCAGGCGAGGCGCTGATACGGGCAGGCGCGCCGGCAGCGGTCCCGAAGCTCCTGTCCCGGCTCGGACAGGAGGGCAACCCCGGTCTGCGTGCCGCCCTCGTCGCGGCCCTGCGCGCCGTGCTCGGCGACGCCTACGCGGCCACCCTCGTCGCCGCCGCCGAACACAGCCGGGACGACACCGCCCGTCGCCTGCTGCTGGAGGGCCTGGACGGCGTCCTCGCCGCACGCTCCGTCCTGGCCCTGGACGAACAGAAGTCACCGGTGGCGCTCGACCTGCTGACCCTGGTGGCGTCCCGGCGGATCGCACCGGCCTCCGGCACCATGAAGGATTTGGCACCGGCCATGGCCCGGCACGGGATCACCGCACCGGCAGCCGGAGGCCCGCCGACGGCGTCCGGTGCGGCGGACCGTGACATCGCGACCCTGGTGACCGGGGGCTGGGACCCGGTGGCCGCGCTGCGTCTGGCCGGGCAGGACGTGCCGATCGGCCCCGCCCGGTCGGAACAGCTGCGGCCGATGGTGGGCGAGTGGCTCGCGCTGGCGGACTCGCGGCCGGAGTCCCGGGCCACGGTGCTCCGGTTCGTACTGGGGCTCTGCGCCGAGCCCCGGAGCGATGCGGAGCTCACGGCGTTCGCCCGGTCCGCCCCGCTCCTGCTGGACGCCCTGGCCGATGCCCGGGACGGGGACCGGCACGCTCTGATCACGGTGCTCGAAGCGGTGGCGCCGCTGCTCACGGCCACCGCGAAGGCCGCCGCCCTCGCCGCGGTGCGCGCACTGCGCCCCGCGCCGGCGTTGCCGAGCCGGTCCACGCTGACACTCCTGCGCCGCCTCGGTGGGGTACCGGTCCGCGCCGATCTCGACCGGGCCCTCGCGGACGCCCGTCTCGGCGCGGACCCCTGGCGGGCCGAGACCGCCGTGCTCCGGGAGGCCTTCGCCGTACCGGAGCCCGACGCCGCCGCAGCCGTGCCCGCGGGGACCCGGGCCTGGCGGAGGGCACTGGCCGACGCGGTCCGGACATCGGGCGCCCTGGCGGAGTTCCGCCGCGCGGACGACGGCGAAATCCCCTCGCGGGACCGGCTGGCCGCGCTGATCGAGGCCCACCGCGGTGCCGGCCCCGGGGCCGGCACCGCGCTCATCGACTGGATGTCGTGGCTCCAGCCCCTCGACGCGCCCGCCTGGACCATCGCGGAGACCTCCCGCGCACCGCAGCCGTCACCGCGCCGGGTCCGGTTCGACGGCCTGGACCAGCCGCGTTCTGCGGCCCTGCGGGAGCGGCTGCTCGCCATGCTGGGGTCGGCCGAGGCGGAGAGCAGGCAGACCGCGGCCGAGGCGCTGGCGCGGTGGCCCGAGCCGGAGGCCCGGCTGGCCGTGCTTCGTGCGTACCTGCGCGGCCGGGTCGCCCTGCCCGCCGAAGCGGGCTTCGCCCGCGCGCTCGCCGCCATCGGCGAGAGGGAACTCCGGAGCGAAGGAATCCTGCGCGAGCGGGTGGCACGCACGGCCGCGGCACTCGGCCCGTGGGAGACGGCACGGCTGGTCCCGCTGCTGCTGGAGTGGTGGGAACACGCGCCGCCCGCCGTGGCCCGGGCCGTCGGGGACGCGTTGCGCGGCTGTCCCGCCGACGCACTGGCCGAAGCGCTGGGCGAACGCCTCGACGCCGGGGCCTGGGGCTTCCTGGACCTGCTCGCCGGCCGCCCGCTGCTGCGAACCCCGGCTCTGACCCGGACCTGCCGGCGTCTGCGTACGGAAGGGCACAGTGAACTCGCCGACCGTCTGTGTCTCGTGGACGGGCCGTTGCGGGGCCCCGACGCCGGGCAGCACGACGCGGCGGCAGTGGCGGTTCTCCGCGGCCGCGGTGCGGCCGTCCCCGCTGCGAGGGGGAGCAGCCCGACCCGGCAGGAACTGCTGGACCTGGCCGCAACCGGCACGCCGGAGCAGATCTGCCGGGCGCTCACGGAACTGGCACAGAAGTACCCCGGTCCCGAACCGGACGAGGGTGGGCAGCTCCGGGCGCTGTTGGGCGGTCTGCTCACCCACCCCCGGCCCAAGGTGCGGCTGCGTGCCCACCGGACATCACGGGTGATGCTCGGCAGGGAGGCCCATCTGCGCCACACCGAAATACTGCTGGAGGACCCCCGGGCGGACGTGGTGCGCATGGCGGTCCGGACGCTCTGCCGGGCCGGCTGGGAGCCGGCGGTTCCGGCGGTGGCAGCGCTGCTCGGGCACCCGCACGCCGTCGTACGCGAGGCGGCGGCCGAGGGGCTCGTCGAGCTGGGCGTGGCGGCGGTCCCGGCCCTCCGCCACGCCGCCGCCCGCGCCCGGCCCGACCGGCGCTCCCTGTACACGGACGTGCTGGACCGGATCGGGGCCGACGGACACTGACCTGTCGGCCGCCCGGCCACCGGCCCGCCCCCTACAGGTACTTCTTGATCTCCCGTCGGGCCAGCGACCGCTGGTGCACCTCGTCCGGACCGTCGGCCAGCCGCAGCGTCCGCGCGGCCGCCCACAGCTCGGCCAGCGGGAAGTCCTGGCTGACCCCGCCCGCACCGTGCAGCTGCACCGCCTGGTCGAGGATGGAGACCACCGCGCGCGGGGTGGCGATCTTGATGGACTGGATCTCGGTGTGCGCACCGCGGTTGCCGACCGTGTCCATCAGCCAGGCGGTCTTCAGCACCAGCAGCCGCAGCTGCTCCACCGTGACCCGGGCGTCAGCGATCCAGTTCTGTACGACGCCCTGCTGGGCGAGGGGCTTGCCGAAGGCGGTACGGGCCACCGCGCGCCGGCACATCAGCTCGATGGCGCGCTCGGCCATGCCGATCAGCCGCATGCAGTGGTGGATCCGGCCCGGACCCAGCCGCGCCTGGGCGATGGCGAAGCCGCCGCCCTCCTCACCGATCAGGTTCGTGGCGGGAACCCGCACGTTGTCGAAGATCACCTCGGCGTGACCGCCGTGGTAGTGGTCCTCGTAGCCGTACACCTTCATGGCACGCTTCACCGTCAGGCCCGGAGTGTCGCGGGGGACCAGGATCTGGGACTGCTGACGGCGGATGTCCTCGCCGTCCGGATCGGTCTTGCCCATCACGATGAAGATCGCGCAGTCCGGGTTCATCGCCCCGGAGATGTACCACTTGCGCCCGTTGATGACGTAGTCGGCCCCGTCCCGCGTGATCCGGGTCTCGATGTTCGTCGCGTCCGAAGAGGCGACCTCCGGCTCCGTCATCGCGAACGCGGACCGGATCTCACCGGCCAGCAGCGGCTCCAGCCACTGCTTCTTCTGTTCCTCGGTGCCGAACTGGGCGAGCACCTCCATGTTCCCGGTGTCCGGCGCCGCGCAGTTCAGCGCGGTCGGCGCCAACTGCGGGGAGCGGCCCAGGATCTCCGCCAGCGGGGCGTACTGGAGGTTGGTGAGCCCGGCGCCGTACTCGGCGTCCGGCAGGAAGACGTTCCACAGGCCCTGCTCACGGGCCTCGGCCTTGAGGTCCTCCACCACCTGCGGGGTGTCCCACGGCGACGCCAGCTCTGCGCGCTGCTCCTCCGCGGTCTGCTCGGCGGGGTAGACGTGCTCGTCCATGAAGGTGAGCAGCTTGGCGCGCAGCTCTTCGGTACGGGCGTCGAATGCGAAGTCCATGGGGTGGGTCAGCCTTCCTGGAGGGTGGTGAGGCCGTGCTCGATGAAGACGGGGACGAGGTCGCCGATGCGGTCGAAGCCGCCGCCGACCGTCTGGCCCAGGGTGTAGCGGTAGTGGATGCCCTCCAGGATCACGGCGAGCTTGAACCAGGCGAACGCCGTGTACCAGGAGATGCCGGAGGTGTCCCGGCCGGAACGGGCGGCGTAGCGCTCGATCAGTTCGGCGGGGGAGGGGTGACCGGCCGCCCCGCTGGTGGTGGAGACCGGCGACTCGGGCAGGTCCAGGTCGGAGCTGTACATCACCAGCAGGCCGAGGTCGGTGAGCGGGTCGCCGAGCGTCGACATCTCCCAGTCGAGGACGGCCTTGATCTCGTCGTCGGACCCGATCAGCACGTTGTCCAGGCGGTAGTCGCCGTGGACGACCGTGGGGGCGGGGGAGTGGGGCAGCTGCCGGCCGAGCGCCGCGTGCAGCTCGTCGATGCCGGGCAGTTCGCGGTTGCGGGAGGCGTCCAGCTGCTTGCCCCAGCGCCGCAGCTGCCGGTCCAGGAAGCCCTCGGGGCGCCCGAAGTCGCCGAGGCCGACGGCCTGCGGGTCCACGGCGTGCAGCTCCACGAGGGTGTCGACCAGGCCCAGCACCGCCTTGCGGGTGCGCTCCGCGCCCAGCGGGGCGAGCTGCTCCGCCGTACGGTAAGGGGTGCCCTCGACGTACTCCATGACGTAGAAGGGCGAGCCGATGACCGAGTCGTCCTCGCAGAGCAGTACCGGTTCGGGGACCGGGACGGCCGTCGGGTGCAGCCCGCTGATCACCCGGTGCTCGCGCTTCATGTCGTGCGCCGTGGCCAGCACATGGCCCAGCGGCGGCCGGCGGACGACCCAGCGGCCGCTGCCGTCCGTGACCACGTAGGTGAGGTTCGAACGGCCGCCCTCGATGAGCCGGGCGTCGAGCGGTCCGTTCACCAGACCCGGCCGCTCGCGGTCGAGATGACCGCGCAAGCGGTCGAGGTCGAGACCTGGCGGGTGGACTGGGCTCATCGTGCGCACCTCCGGGATGAATAAGACGTCGGTGTTCATGATGCCGACCAGTCGGTATGTCGTCCAGTGAACTTCCGCAACGGAATGTGTGACTCTGGCCCGGATGACGGACAGGCTCTGGCATTCGGTCGCATGGCTGAATAGAGTTCATGTATGAATACAGACTGGTTGATCGACGAAGTCCGGCTGACCCCGATCCTCATCGCCGACCCGCCGCTCCTGAACACCCAGGGCGTCCATCAGCCGTACACCCCCCGGCTCATCGTGGAGGTCGTCACCCGTGGCGGTGCGACCGGCATCGGGGAGACCTACGGCGACGGCAAGTACCTCGAACTGGCCCGGCCGCTCGCCACGGCCCTGGTCGGGCGCCCGGTCAGCGATGTGAACGGGCTCTTCGCCCTCGCCGACGAGGTGTGCGGCGATTCACGCGCGGCCGACGAGCGGGTCGACGCGGGCGGGCTGCGGGGCGTCCAGACCGCGGACAAGCTGCGGCTCTCCGTGGTCTCCGGCTTCGAGGTGGCGTGCCTGGACGCCCTGGGCAAGACAGTCGGTCTGCCGGTGCACGCGCTGCTCGGCGGCAAGGTCCGCGACAGCGTCGAGTACGGCGCCTACCTCTTCTACCGCTGGGCCGCTCACCCGGAGGGCGGCGAGCGCGACGACTGGGGCGCGGCGGTCGACCCGGCCGGAGTCGTCGCCCAGGCGCGGCGCTTCGCCCGTGAGTACGGCTTCTCCTCCTTCAAGCTGAAGGGCGGCGTCTTCCCGCCCGACGAGGAGATCGCCGCGGTCCGCGCCCTGGCCGAGGCCTTCCCCGGGCAACCGCTGCGCCTGGACCCCAACGGGGCCTGGTCCGTCGAGACCTCGCTGTACGTCGCCGAGCAGCTGGGGGACGTACTCGAATACCTGGAGGACCCCGCGAGCGGCACGGAGCTGATGGCCGCCGTCGCGGCCGGCACCGGCGTACCGCTGGCCACGAACATGTGCGTCACCACGCTCGCCGAGGTCCCGGAGGCCTTCGCCCGGGGCGCGGTCCAGGTCGTCCTCTCCGACCACCACTACTGGGGCGGGCTGCACCGTACCCGGGAACTGGCCGGCATCTGCCGCACCTTCGGCGTGGGTCTCTCCATGCACTCCAACACCCACCTCGGGATCAGCCTCGCCGCCATGACGCACGTCGCGGCCACCGTCCCCAACCTCGACTACGCCTGCGACAGCCACTACCCCTGGCAGACCGAGGACGTCATCACCGCCCGCCATGTCTTCGAGGACGGGCGGCTCACCGTCTCCGACGCCCCCGGCCTCGGCATCGAACTCGACCGGGAACGCCTCGCCGTGCTGCACCGCCGGTGGCTCGACGACGACGGCACGATGCGCGAGCGCGACGACGCCGCCGCGATGCGCAAGGCCGAGCCGGGATGGGCGACGCCGTCGATCCCGCGCTGGTGACGGCCGGTCCGCCCCGCCGGCGCCGGCCTGAGTTGCGGGCACACCGCCCCGCGGCGAGTGTCGGTACATGAAGGCGATCAGCTACAGCAGGTTCGGCGGGGCAGATGTCCTGGAGTACGGGGAGCGCCCCGACCCCAAGGTCGGCCCCGACACCGTCCTGGTGAAGGTACGGGCCGCGGCGGTCAACCCGGTCGACCGCGTCGCCCGGGAGGGACACCTCGACGCCGCGCTGGACACGGTCTTCCCGGTGATCCCCGGCTGGGACGTCTCGGGGGTCGTCGTCCAGCCCGGCATCGCCGTGGACGAGTTCGCCGTCGGCGACGAGGTCATCGGATACGTGCGCGAGGACTTCCTCAGCCGCGGCACCTTCGCCGAGTACGTGGCCGCGCCGGTGCGCACCCTGGCGCGCAAACCCCTGAGCCTGAGCTTCGAGGAGGCGGCGGGGCTTCCCCTGGCCGGCCTCACCGCCTACCAGGTGCTGTACCGCTCGCTGCACATCCGCAACGGCGACACCGTCCTCGTCCACGCGGCAGCCGGCGGTGTCGGCTCGATGGCCGTGCAGATCGCCCGCCACACCGGATGCAGGGTCATCGGCACCGCGAGCGAACGCAATCACGACCACCTGCGGCAGCTCGGTGCCGAACCCGTGGCGTACGGGGACGGGCTCGCGGACCGGCTGCGGGCGCTGGCCCCGGACGGGATCGACGCCGCCTTCGACACCGTGGGCGGGGAGGCCCTGCGGGTGTCCGCCGAGACGCTCGCACCGGAGGGGCGCCTTGCTTCCATCGTGGACGACGAGGTGTTCTCCTACGGCGGCACGTACGCGTTCGTGCGACCCGACGCCAAGGACCTGGCCCATCTGGCGGAGCTGGCCGAGCGGGGCATCGTCGCGGTTCATGTGGACCGGGTCTTCCCCCTGGCCGAGGCCGCGGAGGCCCACCGGCTCAATGCCGAGGGCCGCACCCGTGGAAAGATCGTCGTCACCGTGGACTGGGAGGGCTGACCACGGGCGTGCCGCTCGGGACGGCGGTGCGGCGGGCGGTGGCCCGGGGAGCGCCGACCACGGGCGTCCCGCTCAGAACAGCATCGCGGCGGCGAACACCGCCAGTGCGACCGTGCACGCCGCCGCCGTCAGTGCCGCGCGGGCCCCCAGCGCCTGCGGGCGCGCGGTGCCCATGCCCTGCACCCGCCGGTTCGCCACCCGCAGGAACCCCAGCCAGGCCAGCACGCTCAGCGACAGGGCGACCACCCCGGCCGGCGAAACCCCGCCGTGCAGCGCCTGCTTTCCGGCGAGCAGTGCCACCACCGTGCACGACAGCGTCGTACGCCGCCAGGCAAGCCTGGTCCGCTCGGGCTGGAGCCCCGGGTCGCGTTCCGCCGCGGTCACCGGCCCTCCCAGCCGAACAGGACCACCACCACCATCGCCACAGCCACGACGGCCACCGCCAGACTCAGCAGGGTCGGGAAACGCGACACGGGCAGGTCCTCCCCGCGCCGCATCGCCCTCTCGCACCGCACCCAGTGGTTGACGGCCCGCAGAGCGCACAGCACACCGGCCGCCAGCAACGCCAGCGCCAGACCCGCACGGACGCCCCACGCCAGCTCGGGCAGGAACTGGTCGACCGCGAAACCGCCGCCGATCAGTGCGAGAGCCGTCCGGATCCAGGCGAGGAACGTCCGCTCGTTGGCGAGCGAGAAGCGGTAGTCGGGGGTGTCGCCCTCTTCGCGGATCCGCTGCGGCGCGAACCACAGCCGCAGACCCTGCACAAATTCCTTCACGCTCGGACCTTATCTGCCGCTTCTTCGTGCCTTCGTGACCGGTTTCAGTCAGATGTCCGGAATGCCTGGAGTCGCCGGTAGCCGTCCAGGCCGTCCGGCACCCACTGCCAGTCGGTGAGCCGCTGCTCCAGCTCCGCGTCCGTGAGGAAGGTGTGCCAGGCGACCTCCTCCACCTGCGGCTTCACCGGCAGCTCGCACCGTACCCGGTAGACGGGCGACCACCAGCTGTGTCCGCCGCCCTCGTAGAGGAACTTGAACAGGGGCTCGGGACGGGGCAGGCCCGCGACGCCCAGCTCCTCCTCGGCCTCACGCAGGGCCGCCTCGTCATAGGACTCCCCGGCACCGACGACCCCGCCGACGAACATGTCGTAGTGGGACGGGAAGACGAGCTTGGTGGCGGTCCTGCGGTGCACGAAGATCCTGCCGTCGGCGTCGCGGGCCTCGATGAAGACGCAGCGATGGCGCAGGCCCCGCGCGGTCGCCTCGCCGCGCGGCGCCTGCCCCACCACCCTGTCGTTCTCGTCGACGATGTCCAGGATCTCGTCAGAAGGATTCATACCCTCATCCAACATCAGGCTCCGACGACGCTCACTGCCCCAGGACGCATCGCACGGCCGGGCCGGTGGTCCGGCCTCGGTCCACGGCGGGTGGGCGGCGGCCGGGAGAGCCGGAAGGCGGTGAGGGACCGGATACCGCTCAGTGCGGCTGGAGGCTCTGTGTACGACGGCCGCCGACGGGGCCCTCCGGCATGGCCGGGTGCAGCCCCAGCAGCACGATCCCGGCCACGATCGCCGCGAGTCCGGCCGCCTGCCAGGCCAGCGCGCCCGTGTCCGTACGCACCTGGTCGCCCAGGAAGCCGATTCCGCAGGCGATCCCGGCCAGCGGCTGGGCCGCGGTCAGCGCGGGCAGGGACATCCGCAGCGGGCCCGTCTCGAAAGCGCTCTGTACGAGGATCAGCCCGGTCACCCCCAGCGCCAGCACCGCGTACGGCTGCCAGCTGGTGAAGAGCCCCGCCCAGCCCCCGTCGGAGAACCGCTCCCCGCTGACCCGGGTGAGGGCGTCCTGGAGTCCGTACAGCAGGCCCGCCGCCACCGCGAGCAGCGCGGGGGACACCCCCGAACGGGAGCGCTTGGCGAACGCGGTCAGCAGCAGGGCCAGGCCCACCACCACGCCGATCACCAGCCAGTGCCGCAGTGGACTCGACACCGCCTGCCCGCCCTTCGGCTCGCCCGCCACCAGGAACGTCGCGACCCCGCCGGCCAGCAGCCAGAGGCCCGCCCAGCCCTGCCGGCCCAGCCGCTGGCCGGTGCGGTGACGGGACAGGGCCATAGCGAAGAGCAGATTGGTGGCCAGCAGCGGTTCGACGACGGAGACCTCGCCCTTGCCCAGGGCCAGGGCGCCCAGCACCATGCCGCAGACCATCAGCCCGATACCGGCCAGCCAGCTGCGCACCCGCATCAGGTCCAGCAGCAGGCGGGGCGAGAGGTAGTCACGCCTCGGGGCGTGACTGGCGGCGGCCTGCTGCAGCACGAAGCCGAACCCCAGACAACAGGCCGCACTCACGGCGAGCACGAGGACCAGCACCGACACGCTTCTCCACCCCGAGTCAGGCCGGAAGAGGGTGATTTGTATCGACGATAGCGCCTGGGAACCACCGGTGCGGAAGGAGCGCCGCCGACCGGGCGGTTGACGCCGGGACGGCCGGTGCCGAAGATCTGACGCACGAGTAACTTCGCGAGCGGCCGCACGGGTGACGTGCGGTCCTTCCGCCGGACCGCGGCCCGGTCGCCCCGACAAGGATGGAACCCATGGCGTACGACGCTGACGTGATCGTGATCGGGGCAGGACTCGCGGGGCTGGTCGCCACCGCGGAACTCGTCGACGCGGGCCGTTCGGTCATTCTGCTCGACCAGGAACCCGAGCAGTCGCTCGGCGGTCAGGCGCACTGGTCGTTCGGCGGTCTCTTCCTCGTCGACTCGCCCGAACAGCGCCGCATGCGGATCAAGGACAGCCATGAGCTGGCCCTCCAGGACTGGCTCGGCACGGCCGGCTTCGACCGCAAGGAGGACCACTGGCCCAAGAAGTGGGCCGAGGCGTACGTCGACTTCGCCGCCGGCGAGAAGCGCTCCTGGCTGCACGCCCAGGGCCTGCGGTTCTTCCCCGTCGTCGGCTGGGCCGAGCGCGGCGGCTACGACGCGAACGGCCACGGCAACTCCGTCCCCCGCTTCCACATCACCTGGGGCACCGGCCCCGGCGTCGTCGCCCCCTTCGAGCGCCGGGTGCGCGAGGGCGTCGCCAAGGGGCTCGTCAGCTTCCGCTTCCGCCACCGCGTCACCGGCCTCGGCCGGACCGGGGGCACCGTCGACACCGTGAGCGGCGAGGTCCTGGAGCCCAGCGGCGCGGCCCGCGGCACCGCGAGCAGCCGGGAGACGGCCGGCACGTTCGAGCTCAGGGCCCAGGCGGTGATCGTCACCTCCGGCGGCATCGGCGGCAACCACGACCTCGTACGCGCGCAGTGGCCCGAGCGGCTCGGCACCCCGCCCGCGAAGATGCTGTCCGGCGTCCCCGCCCACGTGGACGGGCTGATGCTCGGCATCACCGAGGAGGCGGGGGCCCACCACATCAACCGCGACCGGATGTGGCACTACACCGAGGGCATCGAGAACTGGAACCCGATCTGGGCCAAGCACGGCATCCGGATCCTGCCCGGCCCGTCCTCGCTCTGGCTGGACGCCCGCGGCAAGCGGCTGCCGGTGCCGCTCTTCCCCGGTTTCGACACGCTCGGCACCCTCGAACACATCATGCACAGCGGCCACGACTACACCTGGTTCGTCCTCGACCAGAAGATCATCGGCAAGGAGTTCGCGCTCTCCGGCTCCGAGCAGAACCCCGATCTGACCGGCAAGTCCGTCCGTGACGTGATCGGCCGGGCGCGCGCGGACGTGCCGGGGCCGGTGAAGGCGTTCATGGACCAGGGCGTGGACTTCGTCGTCGAGAAGGACCTCGGCGCTCTGGTCCGCGGAATGAACGCCCTGACGGGCGAACCGCTCATCGACGAGGACGAGCTGCGCCGCGAGATCACCGCACGTGACCGCGAGATCGCCAACCCCTTCACCAAGGATCTCCAGATCACCGCGATCAGGGGCGCGCGCACCTACCTCGGCGACAAGCTCATCCGTACGGCCGCGCCGCACCGGATCCTCGACCCGAAGGCCGGGCCGCTGATCGCCGTACGGCTCAACATCCTGACCCGCAAGTCCCTCGGCGGCCTGGAGACGGACCTCTCCTCCCGCGTCCTCACCGCCGACGGCAGCCCGCTTTCCGGGGTGTACGCGGCCGGCGAGGCGGCCGGCTTCGGCGGCGGCGGAGTGCACGGCTACCGCTCCCTGGAGGGCACCTTCCTCGGCGGCTGCATCTTCTCCGGCCGGGCAGCGGGGCGCGCGGCCGCGGCGGCGGTCGGATAGAGCGGCAGGCGGGCGGTCGGCGGGCCGCCCACGGCCCCGCGCGCGTCCGTCCGGTGGGGTTCCGGACCCCGAACCGTGCCGAGGCGCCGGATTGGGGCATGGGAACAAGATGCCAGGAGTAGCCGAACCCGTCATCAACCTCGTCCGGCGCACCACCGAGCCCGTGGCCGCGCAGACCCTGCGTTCCACGGGCGCGGCGGTGATCGCCTATGCCGTGGCGACCGCGACGCTGACCGAGCCCGCACCCCTGACCGCACCGCTGACCGCACTGCTCGTCGTCCAGGTGACCCTCTACGCCACCGTCAACATGTCGGTCAAGCGTGTGGTGTCCGTCATCGTCGGCGTCCTCATCGCGAGCGGGTTCAGCGCCCTGGTCGGCATTTCCTGGTGGAGCCTGGGGCTGACCATCTTCACGGCGCTGATCATCGGCAGACTGGTCCGCGTCGACGAGTTCGTCCCCGAGGTGGCGATCAGCGCCATGCTCGTCCTCGGCGTCACCTCACAAACCGCGCGGTCCAGCATGGCGTGGGAGCGCGTGTACGAGACACTCATCGGCGCCGGTGTGGGCCTGCTGTTCAACCTGCTGTTCGCCCCGCCCGTCTGGGTGCAGACCGCGGGCACGTCCATCGACGGACTGGCCCGCGAGATGGGGCAGATGTTCCGCGACCTGGGGAGCGACCTCGCGCGTCCGGTCACCGTCCCGGAGGCAGCCGACCGGCTGCACCGGGCCCGCCGTCTCGACCACGACATCGTGGAGGTGGACGCGTCCCTGCGGCAGGCCGAGGAAAGCCTGATGTACAACCCGAGGGTGCGGCAGGGGCTGCTGCACCGGGTGGTGCTGCGCACCGGTCTGGACACGCTGGAGATCTGCGCGGTCGTCGTGCGGGTGCTGTCCAGGACGCTGACCGACCTCGCCAAGGACCGGGTCGACGAACCCCTCTTCCCCGCTGAGGTCGCCGGGCACATCACGGCACTGTTCGAGCAGATGGCGGGGGCCATCGAAAGCTTCTCGGTGCTCATCACCACTCCGGTGGCCGCCAGCGCCGAGGAGGCCGAGGAGCGGCTCACCGAGGCGCTCACCGCCAGCCGGACAACCCGGGACCTGGTGGCCGACATGCTGCTGGCCGCCGTCCAGGAGCATCCCAGGAAGTGGCAGCTGCACGGGGCCCTGCTCGCCGAGGTCGACCGCATCCTGGACGAGCTCGACATCGAGAAGCGCGCCGAACGTCTGGGCCAGGAGCTCGACCGCCGCTCGGCCGAGCTGCACGAGCGCCACCCCCGGCTGCTCGCGCTCCGGCGCCGCCTGGGCGTCGGCAAGGGCGCGAACCGGGAGAGGGCGGAGGCGGAGGTGCTGTGAGGACGGAGCCGGTCAGACCGGTTCGATGAGTTCGACGACCCGGAACCGCTCCGCCACGACCATGGTGTCGTCGTCGACCGTGAAGTCCGGGTCGCCGAGCGCCTCGCGCATCTCGTCGCTGTGCCAGAACCGCTCGTGGCTCTCCCGCCACCCGGCCACCGAGGTGTCGCCCTCGCCCTCGTCGAGCACGTGGTGCAGGTCGACGTCACCGAGCCGCAGGATCCGCACCTCCGTGATCTCCAGCACCGCGATCTCCCGCCCGTCCGAGTCGATGAGGGCGGACCGTTCGCCCACGGGCGGCGGCTCCTCCTTCTCCACCTGGTACTCCACGAGCAGTCCGGTGGTCGACACCTTGCGTCCGTCGAGCACGGCGGCGACCAGACGGTCGCGCAGCGGGCCGGGGAACGCGAGAAGGAAGGGCTTGAGCGCTTCACGGTTCGGCATGGCGCAAGTCTGGCATCCGCGGCCCGCCGTCGGCGGGGAGAATCTGACGGGACGGTGACGCAGGTCCCCCGCCCCTGGCGTCCGGTGGCCCCGAGTGCTCGAATCGACGGGTGAACAGTTCCTCTTCCGGCACGGAGCCGGATCCGGCGCAGCCGGGCCCCGACCCGGACGGCACCGGCACGCCCGTGGGCCGTCGGCTCGTCCTGACGATGCTCGGCCTCGGCGCCGCCGGGCTCGTCGCCGCCCCCGTACTGCAACGGACCCTGGAGTCCGGGCTGGGCGCGCTCTCCGACAAGGACCCCACCGGACTGACCGGACTGCTGCCCAACGGCGGCGGCTTCCGCTACTACTCCGTCGCCACGTCCGTACCGAGGAAGGGCGCCGCCGACTACCGGCTGACCGTCGACGGGCTGGTCGACCGACCGGTCACGTACACCCTCGACAGCCTGCGGCGGATGGAGCAGACCCGTATGGTCCGCGACGTCCAGTGCGTCACCGGCTGGCGCGTGCCCGAGACCCCCTTCGAGGGTGTACGGCTCTCCGCCCTGCTGGACGCGGCGGGGGTCAGGCCCGGGGCGAAGGCCGTCCGGTTCACCTGCTTCGACGGCACGTACAGCGAGAGCCTGACCCTGGATCAGGCCCGCCGGGCCGATGTGCTGGTCGCGCTGCGGATGCAGGACCGGCCGGTGTCCCACTCCCACGGCGGGCCGGTCCGGCTGTACGTGGCCCCGATGTACTTCTACAAGTCGGCGAAATGGCTCTCCGGGATCACCGTCACGGACTCCGTACGCCCCGGTTACTGGGAGAAGCTCGGATATGACGTCGACGCCTGGGTCGGCCGGTCCAACGGCCGCGACGATGCCCCCACCACCTGAAGCGGCCGGCCGGGTACGCCGTTTCAGCGGTCCGGTGCGCTGGGTGCACCGCACCACGGCCGGGCTGATGCTCGTGTGCGTGGTGTCGGCGGCCTGCCTGTACGTGCCTCAGCTCGCCGAACTCGTCGGGCGCCGCCATCTCGTGGTCACCGTGCACGAGTGGTCCGGGCTGATCGTCCCCGTACCGCTGCTGGCCGGGCTTCTCTCACGGTCGCTGCGGGCCGATCTGGGCCGGCTCAACCGCTTCGGGCCGCACGACCGGCAGTGGCTGCGGGCGGTACGCCGCCGTGACCGGCGGCCGGAATCCCGCCCGGCCGGGAAGTTCAACGCCGGACAGAAGCTGTACGCGGCGTGGATCGCGGGAGCGGTGCTCGTCATGGCGGGCACCGGGCTGCTGATGTGGTTCACGGGTCTCGCCCCGCTGATGTGGCGGACCGCCGCGACGTTCGTCCACGACTGGCTGGCGCTGGCGGTCGGAATCGTGCTGGCCGGACACATCGCGATGGCGCTCGCCGACCCGGAGGCACGCCGTGGCATGCGCACCGGGTCGGTCGAGCGCCAGTGGGCCCGTCGCGAGCACCCGCTGTGGCGGGAGCCGGGGGAGCGTCTAGAGGATCAGTGACAGGAGCAGGATGAAGGCCATGGAGACCACGGAGATGATGGTCTCCATCACCGACCAGGTCTTCACCGTCTGGCCGACGTCCATCCCGAAGTACTCCTTGACGAGCCAGAACCCCGCGTCGTTGACATGGCTGAAGAAGAGCGAGCCCGCGCCGACGGCGAGGACGAGCAGGGCGGCGTGCGAGGTCGACATGTCGGCCGCGAGCGGGGCCACGAGTCCGGCCGCCGAGATGGTGGCCACCGTCGCCGAGCCGGTCGCGAGGCGGATGCCGACGGCGATCAGCCAGCCGAGCAGCAGGGCGGGGATCGACCAGTTCTCGGAGAACTCCAGGATCATCTGACCCACACCGGCGTCGATCAGCGTCTGCTTGAAGCCGCCGCCGGCGCCCACGATGAGCAGCACACCGGCGATCGGGGCGAGGGACTTCTCCACGGTGGTGGAGAGCCTGGCCTTGGTGAATCCGGCCGCGCGGCCCAGGGTGAACATGCCCACGATGACCGCCGCGAGCAGGGCGATGAGCGGCGAGCCGATCACATCGGTGACGCGCTGGAGACCTTGCTCCGGGTCGTCCACGACGATGTCGACGAGGGCCTTGGCCAGCATCAGGACGACGGGCAGCAGGATCGTCGCCAGGGTGGCGCCGAAGCTCGGCCGGCGGTCCAGGTCCTCGGACGGGCGCTGCGGGATCATCTTCTCCGGCGCCTTGATGTCCACCCAGCGGGCGGCGTAGCGGGAGAAGACTGGACCGGCAATGATCACCGTCGGGATCGCCACCAGGACGCCGAGGGCCAGGGTGACGCCCAGGTTGGCGCCGAGGGCGTCGATCGCGACGAGCGGGCCGGGGTGCGGGGGAATGAGCCCGTGCATCACGGACAGCCCGGCCAGCGCCGGAATGCCGATCCGCATCAGGGAGTAGTTGCCGCGCTTGGCGACGAGGAGCACCACCGGGATCATCAGCACGATCCCGACCTCGAAGAACAGCGGCAGACCGATGATCGAGGCGATGAGGACCATCGCCCACGGCATGGCCCGGTTGCTCGTCCTCGCGAGGATCGTGTCGACGATCTGGTCCGCGCCGCCGGAGTCGGCGAGCAGTTTGCCCAGGATCGCGCCGAGCGCGATGAGGACGCCGACACCCGCGACGGTCGAGCCGAGGCCCGCGGTGAAGCTCGCTATCGTCTTCGCCGGCGCGGCGCCGGCGAACGAACCGAGCGCCAGTGAGCCGATGGTCAGCGCGAGGAACGCGTGCATCTTGAACTTGGTGATGAGCAGAACGATGACGGCGATGCCCGCCAGGACGGCGATGCCCAACTGCGCGTTGCCGGCCGAAGTGATCGGTTCGACGGCGTCCGCTGCCAGCATCTCGACGCTGAGACTGGTCACGGTGAAGATCCTTAGGTATCGAGCCGGCGCAACGCGGCGACGGCTCGCTGGGTGATTTCCTCGGGGGTGCCGGACACATCCACGGCGACGCCGGCCTCGTCGTCCTCAAGGGGCTGGAGCGTGGCGAACTGCGAGTCGAGGAGTGCGGTCGGCATGAAGTGGCCCTTGCGGCCGGCCATCCGTTCCTCGATGAGCTGCCGGTCGCCGCTCAGATGAAGGAAGACGGCACCGGGGGCCTCGCCGCGCAGCCGGTCGCGGTAGGCGCGCTTCAGCGCCGAGCTGCTGACCACGCCGCCGAGTCCGGCCCGGCCGTGTGCCCACTGCCCGATCGCATCGAGCCAGGGCCACCGGTCCGCATCGTCCAGCGGGGTGCCGGCCGACATCTTGGCGATGTTCGCCGCGGGATGGAAGTCGTCGCCCTCGGCGTACGGAACGCCCAGTTCGGCGGCGAGCAGGGGACCGATCGTGGTCTTGCCGGTCCCTGCGACGCCCATCACCACGACGACGTGGGGGGTGCTCATTACGGTGCCTCGCTGTCTTCTTCGATGTCGTCCTCGACACCGGTCCGTCGCGCTACTGAAACCTATACGTACGACTTATTCAAGATGGTGTGACATAAACGTCGTACTTTTCATTCCGACTGTGATCGACGAGGGGATTCCCCGGGCGGCCTCCTGAGGGTGCCCCCGTACTCTTGGCCCATGACCACACAGAGCCAGGGGCTGCATACACATGTGCTGGACGCCCTGGGTCTGGAGATCGCCGCGGGTGAGCACCCGCCCGGCCAGGTCCTGCGTACGGACGAGCTGGCTCAGCGCTTCGACGTCTCCCGCACGGTCGTCCGCGAGGTGATCCGGGTCCTGGAGTCCATGCACCTGGTCGAGTCCCGGCGCCGCGTCGGGGTGACCGTACGGCCGACCGAGGCGTGGAACGTCTACGATCCGCAGGTCATCCGGTGGCGGCTGGCCGGCGCCGACCGCCCGCGGCAACTGCGCTCGCTGACCGTCCTGCGCTCGGCGATCGAACCCGTCGCCGCCTCGCTCGCCGCCCGCAACGCCACCCCGCAGCAGTGCGCAGAACTCACCGAACGGGCCCTCGGCATGGTCGCCACCTCGCGCGGCCAGCAGCTGGAGGGATACCTGGAACACGACATCGCGTTCCACCGGATCGTCCTCAACGCCTCCGGCAACGAGATGTTCGCGCGCCTCGGCGACGTGGTCGCCGAGGTCCTCGCGGGACGCACCCACCACCAGGTGATGTTCGAGGACCCCGACCCGGCGGCCGTCACCCTCCATGTCCGGCTCGCCGAGGCGGTGCGCGAGGGCGACGCCGCCGCGGCGGAGCGGCTGACGAAGGAGATCGCGGTGGGCGCCCTGCACGAACTGGACGTGCTCGCGCCCTGAACGGGACGCCCCCGGGGTGTCCCGCTCCGGGTGTACTCGCGCCCTGAACCCGGCCCCGCTCCGGGTATCTCGCGCCCTGAGCCGGGCGCCCCCGGGGTGTCCCGCTCCGGACGTGCTCGCGCCCTGAACCCGGCCCCGCTCCGGACGTGCTCGCGCCCTGAGCCGGACGCCCCGGGGTGTCCCGCTCCGGACATGCTCGCGCCCTGAACTACTCGCTCACGGCGTCACGTGCTGCAGCCGCGCGGCGGCGGCGGCGAGCATCATCTCCAGCGCCGCGGGGTAGCCGCTGCGGCTCATCTCCGCGACCAGCACCGGCGCGGTCGCCGCGATGTTTGGATGCGTGTCCGCCGGCTGCCGCGCGTAGACGTCCGGCCAGGCCTGCGCCTCCAGGGCCCTGGCCTGCTCCGGGAGCGCCAGCGTCGAAGCGTCCAGCGCCGCGAAGGAAAGGGTCTGATCGACGAACACGTGGTAGACCCGCACCGCCTCGGCATCCGGGAACCCCGCACCCCGCAGCACCCCGAGGATCGCCTCCACCGACCGGATCTCGTGCGTGCGCCCGGTCACCCGTGCGCAGGTCAGCATGGCCGCCCGAGGGTGGGCCAAGTAGTCCGCGTGCATCCGCAGTCCCAGCGACCGCAGATCGGCCCGCCAGTCACCCGTCGGCCGCCAGTTGCGCAGCGTCCGTCCGATCAACTCGTCGGCCACCGCCAGCAACAGCTCGTCCGTGTCGCGGAAGTACCGGTAGAGCGCGCTCGGATCGCATCCCACGGCGGCCCCGAGCCGGCGCACGGTGAGCGCCCCCGCCCCGTGCTCGCCGATCAGCCGAAGTGCCGTCTCCACGATCAACTGCTCCGAGAGAACCGTGCCCTGCTTGGTGGGACGCCGCCGGCGCCTCGCCCCCTCCGGCACCACCCGCTCGATCGCGTTCATGGCGGCACCTTATGACAACAGCGTTGACCTGTGGAACCCCCGAGGAGTTCGATGTGCCGCCATCGGGGCCGAAAAGCGCCCCTCGGTGAAGGAGCGACCGTGACGTCCTCTCGTACGCGCTACCGCGATGAACCACCCGGACCGGTGCAGCAGCCCGCGGCCCTGCGCAAGAGCCTCGGTGTGGTCGACGGGTTCGCCATCGCGGCCTCGTCGACCGCGGCCACCACCAGCATCGGCATCGGACTCGGCGTCACCGCCGGCGCCGTCGGGCTGCACCTGCCGATCATCATGCTGCTCGCCTTCCTGCCGATCCTGGGCATCGCGAGCGCCTACTCCCGGCTCAACCGGGTCGAGCCGAACATGGGCAGCGGCTACGTCTGGGTCGGCCGTTCCCTGAGCCCCTGGCTCGGCTTCCTCGTCGGCTGGATCGGCATCGTCTCGACGGTCGTGTTCCTCGCGTACACCACCACCGTCACCGGCTCCGCGCTGATCCAGCTCGCGGGGGAGGGCGGGCTGCACAGGGTGGCAGGACTCCGGCTCGACCCGGACTCCAACGCCCAGTCGACCGTGCTCGGCATCGTGGTCCTGGTCGCCGTCACCTTCACCGCGATCACCGGCATCCGTTCGGCCGCCAACCTCCAGAAGTACCTTCTCGTCTTCGAGTACGCCGTACTGCTCGGCTTCTGCGGATACGGCCTGTTCGCCGGCCCCCACCCCTTCAGCCTCGACTGGATCAATCCGCTCACCATTCCCTCCGGACAACAACTCGCCCAGGGCCTCCTGCTCTCCGTCTTCTGCTTCTGGGGCTTCGAGTCCACCTTCAGCGTCACCGAGGAGATCCGCGATCCGCAGGACGCCTCCAAGGCAGGGTTCCTCACGCTCTTCACCATGCTGGGTCTGTTCCTGCTCGGCTCCTTCGCCTTCCAGCGCGTCCTGTCCCTCGACGAGCTGACCGGCCACGGCGCCCAGGGGCTCACCTACTTCGGCGACCGGCTTGCCGACCGGCCGATCGCCGCGCTTCCGCTGATCGCGCTCACCTTCTCGGCCGTCGCCTCGTTGCAGTCCGGGGTCATACCGACGGTGCGCGGCATGTTCGCGATGAGCCGGGACCGCACGCTCGGACCGCTCTGGACCAAGGTCAGCCCGCGCTACGGAACCCCCGCCGCCGGAACCGTCGTGATCGGCTGCGTCGCCGCGGCCGTCGCCGTCCTCTCGCTCGTCATCCCGAAGGTCGGTGACCTGATCCTGGCCTCCGTGAACGCGATCGGGGTCGTCGTCGCCCTCTACTACGCCCTCACCGCGCTGGCCGCCGCGGCGCGCTTCCGGGGCGCCCTGCGGGAAGGCTGGACGCAGGCGTTGCGGGCGGTGGTGCTCCCCGTGGCCAGCGCCGCCGTGCTGCTCGGCCTCGGCGGCTATCTCTGCTGGACGTTCTACACCTCCGCCGACCACTTCGAGATCAGCCCGGACAACGGGTGGTTCATGCTCCTGTGCCCGGCCGTCATGCTGCTGACCGGCGTCGTCGCCGCCGCCTGGGCCAAGTGGGCAAGAAAATCCCCCTACTTCGTCACCGGCCGCTCCGTGACCCCGGCCGCGACGACGGAGCCCGCCGCCGGCCCGGCCTGACCTCCCGTACCCGACAGCCCACCACCCCACGGAACGGAACCACCATGCCCCGCACGCCCGCCGACCTCGTCCTCACCGGCGGACCCGTCCTCACGATGGACGCCGCCCGCACCCGCGCGACCACGGTCGCCGTCACCGGCGACCGCATCACCGCGGTCGGCCACGACGAGGTCCGCGAACTCATCGGCCCCCGCACGGAGGTCGTGGACCTCGCCGGACGCCTCCTCCTCCCCGGCTTCCAGGACGCCCACATCCACCCCGTCGCCGCCGGGCAGGAACTCGCGCAGTGCAACCTGACGGACGCCGGCGACGCCCCCGCCACCATCGCCGCGGTACGGGCCTACGCCGACGCGAACCCGGAACGTGAGTGGATCACCGGAGGGGGCTGGTCCATGGACGCCTTCGCCGGAGGCGCCCCCACCCGGCAGCAGCTCGACACCGCCGTACCCGACCGCCCCGCCTTCCTGGTCAACCGCGACCACCACGGCGCCTGGGCCAACAGCCGGGCCCTCGCGCTCGCCGGCATCACCACACGTACCCCCGACCCGGCCGACGGCCGCATCGAACGCGACGGCCGGGGCGAGCCCACCGGACTCCTCCAGGAGGGCGCCATGGACCTGGTCGCCCGCCACACCCCCCGCTCCACGGCCGCCGACCGGCTCGCCGGCCTCCTTCGCGCCCAGCGCCTGCTCCACGCGTACGGCATCACCGCCTGGCAGGACGCCATCGTCGGCACCTACGGCCCGATGGACGACGTGGCCGACGCCTACCTCACCGCCGACCGGGACGGCTCGCTCACCGCCCGCGTCACCGGAGCCCTGTGGTGGGACCGCGAACTGGGCACCGAACAGATCCCCGGACTCGTCGCCCGGCGCGAGGCATCCGCCGGCCGCAACTTCCGCGCCCGATCGGTGAAGATCATGCAGGACGGGGTCGCGGAGACCGGCACCGCCGCCCTCCTCGCGCCGTACCTCGACGCCTGCGGCTGCGCCACGGCCAACAGCGGCACCAGCTTCGTCGACCCCGTCGAACTGCGCCGGTACGTCACCGAGCTGGACGCCCTCGGCTTCCAGACCCACTTCCACGCGCTGGGCGACCGGGCGGTGCGCGAGGCCCTGGACGCGGTCGAGGCCGCCCGCGCCGCCAACGGGCGCACCGACACCCGGCCACACCTCGCCCACCTCCAGATCGTGCACCCCGACGACATCCCCCGCTTCCGCGCGCTCGGCGCCACCGCCAACATCCAGCCGCTCTGGGCCGCCCACGAACCCCAGATGGACGAGCTGACCATCCCCTTCCTCGGCCGCGAACGGGCCGCGCTCCAGTACCCGTTCGCCGCCCTGCTGCGTTCCGGCGCCACGGTGGCCGCGGGTTCCGACTGGCCCGTCAGCAGCGCCGATCCGCTGCACGGCATCCACACCGCCGTCAACCGCGTCGCACCCGGCGGGGAGGGCCGGGTCTTCCTCCCGGAGCAGCGCATCTCCCTGACCGGTGCGCTGGCCGCGTACACGGCGGGTTCGGCCTACGTGAACCACCTGGACGACACGGGCAGCATCCGGGCCGGCGCCCTCGCCGACCTGGTGGTCCTGGACCGCGACCCCTACGCCGCACCGCCCGAGGAGATCGCCGAGGCACGAGTTCTGGCGACGTACGTGGGCGGCCGCCGCGTGTACGGGGACTGACCCGCGGGACGCCGCGGCAGTACGGTGGTGCGCCAACGCGGCGCACCACCGCGGCCCCCTGCACCGCGTACGGTTGTTCGTGATCGATCTCGGGAAAAGTCGGGAATCGATCTCAGGGAAAGTCGGGAAAGGGAGACCACGGGAATGGCGCAGCACGTACAAGGGGTCATCGCACCGGGAAAGAACGAGCCGGTACGGGTCGAGACGATCGTGATTCCGGACCCCGGCCCCGGTGAGGCCGTGGTGAAGATCCAGGCGTGCGGCGTCTGCCACACCGACCTGCACTACAAGCAGGGCGGCATCAACGACGAGTTCCCCTTCCTCCTCGGCCACGAGGCCGCGGGCGTCGTGGAGTCCGTGGGCGACGGCGTCACCGACGTCGAGCCGGGCGACTTCGTCGTCCTCAACTGGCGTGCCGTGTGCGGACAGTGCCGCGCCTGTCTGCGCGGACGCCCGTGGTACTGCTTCGACACGCACAACGCCAAGCAGAGGATGACCCTGCTGGACGGCACCGAGCTGTCCCCGGCGCTGGGCATCGGCGCCTTCGCCGAGAAGACCCTCGTCGCCGCCGGCCAGTGCACCAAGGTCGACCCCGAGGTCTCCCCGGCCGTCGCCGGCCTTCTCGGCTGCGGTGTGATGGCGGGCATCGGCGCCGCCATCAACACCGGCCAGGTCGGCCGCGGCGACTCGGTCGCGGTCATCGGCTGCGGCGGCGTCGGAGACGCGGCGATCGCGGGTGCACGGCTGGCCGGCGCGGCGAAGATCATCGCCGTGGACATCGACGACCGCAAGCTGGAGACGGCCAGGACGATGGGTGCCACGCACACCGTCAACTCCCGCTCCACCGACCCGGTCGAGGCCATCCGCTCGCTCACCGACGGCAACGGCGCCGACGTCGTCATCGAGGCGGTCGGCCGCCCCGAGACGTACAAGCAGGCCTTCTACGCCCGGGACCTCGCGGGCACCGTCGTCCTGGTCGGCGTCCCCACCCCGGAGATGCAGCTCGAACTCCCGCTCCTGGACGTCTTCGGCCGCGGCGGCTCGCTCAAGTCGTCCTGGTACGGCGACTGCCTGCCCTCGCGCGACTTCCCGATGCTCATCGACCTGCACCAGCAGGGCCGGCTCGACCTCGCCGCGTTCGTCACCGAGACGATTGGCCTCGGCGACATCGAGCAGGCATTCGCCCGCATGCACGACGGTGACGTCCTGCGCTCGGTGGTGGTCTTCTGATGACCGCTCGCATCGACCACCTCGTCACCTCCGGCACCTTCGCCCTCGACGGCGGCGAATGGGATGTCGACAACAACGTCTGGATCGTCGGTGACGACACCGAGGCGGTCGTCATCGACGCCTCCCACGACGCCGCCGCCATCGAGGACGCGCTCGGCGGACGTACGCTGCGCGCCATCATCTGCACCCACGCGCACAACGACCACATCGACGCGGCCCCGGCACTCGCCGATGCCACCGGCGCACCGGTCCTGCTGCACCCCGACGACCTGCCGCTGTGGAGGCAGACCCACCCGGACCGGGCCCCGGACGGTGAACTGACCGACGGCCAGGAGCTGCGGATCGCCGGCACGACGCTCACCGTCCTGCACACCCCGGGCCACGCCCCGGGCGCGGTCTGCCTGTACGCCCCCGAGCTGACGACCGTCTTCACCGGCGACACGCTCTTCCAGGGCGGGCCGGGCGCCACCGGGCGGTCGTTCTCGCACTTCCCGACGATCGTCGCCTCGATCCGGGACCGGCTGCTGGCCCTGGACCCCGCGACCACCGTCCGCACCGGACACGGGGACTCCACGACCATCGGCGCGGAGGCCCCGCACCTGGACGAGTGGATCACCCGCGGCCACTGAGGTCCCGGACTACTCCCGCGGCCACGTGGAGAGCCGCAGCCCGCTCTCGAAGCGGTGCGGCTCTCCCGTGACCGGGTCGGTGAACTCCAGGAGCCTGGCCAGGAGTTGCAGCGGACGCGAGAAATCGTCCGGCGCACCCTCCGCCTCGACCACGGGGTAGACGGGGTCATGGACGAGCGGCAGCCCGAGGCTGTTCATATGGACCCGCAGCTGATGCGTGCGCCCGGTGGCGGGCAGCAGCCGGTAACGGCCGAGCCCGCCCCGGTGCTCCAGCAGCTCGATCCGGCTCTCGCTGTTCGGCTCGCCGGGCTCCTCGCGGGCGGCGATCACCCCGCGCTCCTTCACGATGCGGCTGCGCACGGTGCGCGGGAGCTCCAGCCGCGGTGCGTACGGTGCCACCGCCTCGTACTCCTTGCGGACCAGGCGGTCGCGGAACAGCGTCTGGTACGCACCCCGCTCCTCCGGTCGCACGACGAAGAGGACGAGCCCCGCGGTCAGACGGTCCAGCCGGTGGGCGGGCTGAAGCTGTGGCAGCCCCAGCTCGCGGCGGAGCCGGGCCACCGCGGTCTCGGTGATGTGCCGGCCGCGCGGAGTCGTCGCCAGGAAGTGCGGCTTGTCCGCGATGACCAGGTGCTCGTCCCGGTGGACCACGCCGACAGGGAAGGGGACGGGCTCCTCCGGCGCGAAGTCCCGGTGGAACCAGAGATACCGGCCCGCCGTGTACGGCTCGTGGCCCGTCACCGCGCCCCGGACGGAGACGAACCGGCCCCCGGCCAGCATGGCGTCGACCCGCTCCGCGCCGATCGCGTCGGCGAAGCGCGCCAGCAGATGATCACGGACCGTCGGCCACCGCCCGTCGGGATCCACCGGGAGCAGTACGCGGACGGGGTCGACCCCGTCGCGCTGGGGCAGCGGCGACGGCGGAGGCTTCGCGCGCCCTCTCATCGGGGCCCGCCGGACGCCTTGGTGCTGGTTCTCATGGTTCCCGGCATCCTTCCACAGCGGCGGGGGCCCACGGGCAGCCGCGGGCGGCAGGGGCCGGGGCGCGAGGAACTTCCCTGGACTGAAAGGATTCAACGAAGTCGGGCCAGGGGTAGAAAGCGCTTGCGGTGCAAAGGGAGCCCGTACCGCACCCGCATCTCCGAAGGAGCCCCGCCATGCCCGCTGCGCGCAGAACCGGCCCTGCCCTGCTGACCGCCGTGTCCGCCGTGGTCGCCCTCGCCGCACCCGCCGCCGCCGGCGGGACCGCGCCCGCCCCCGCCGGCTGCACCGGAACCGCCCCCGTGATCTGCCACTTCGACGTGGCGCCCGGCACCTACCGCGTCACCGCGCGCATCGGCGGCGCCACCGAGGGCCGCACGACCGTCACTGCGGAGACGCGGCGTACCGTGCTCGGCGAGACGCCGACTGCCGCCGGGCGACAGGTGATCCGTACCTTCACCGTCAATGTGCGCGAGCCCGAGGGGGAGCCCACCGGGGCCGGCGGCAGCGCCGGTCTCGACCTGACCTTCGGAGGCCCGGCCCCGCTCCTCGACGGCCTGCGCGTGGCTCCGGGGCCGCGCACGCCGCAGCTCTTCCTGATCGGCGACTCGACCGTCTGTGACCAGCCGGGCAGCCCCTACACGGGCTGGGGGCAGGAGCTTCCGCAGTATCTCCGGGCCGGCCTGTCCGTTGCCAACTACGCCGACTCCGGCGAGAGTTCGCAGACCTATCTCGACCAGCCCCAGCTCTTTCCCACCGTCCGCCCGCTGATCCGCCGGGGCGACACCGTGCTCGTCCAGCTCGCCCACAACGACAAGCAGACGACCGAGGCGGACTATCGTGCCAATCTCACCACCATGATCGACGCGATCCGTGCCGAGGGCGGCCGGCCCGTACTGGTCACCCCGGTCGTCCGCCGCTGGTTCAACGCCGACGGCACGCTGGACAACGGGACCGCCCTGCTGGTCAACGGGCTCGGTGTCGACCTGCCCGCGCAGATCCGACTCCTGGCCACCGAGCACGGCGTACCGCTCGTCGACCTGACCGCGCTCACCCGGCAACGCGTCGAGGAACTGGGCCCCGACGCCTCCAAGGCGCTGTACCTGACCGACGAGAAGCGCGACAACACGCACACATCACAACGCGGCGCGACCGAGTACGCGGCCCTGGTCCGCGACGCCCTGCGCGACCAGCACCTGCTGCCGGGCCGCCTGTTCCGCTGACCGAAGGCCCCTGCCCCGGCCCCGCCCCCGCCCCGGCCGGAGTCGGGGGCTGGGGCTGGGGCCCGGGGCCGGGCTCAGCCCAGCGGCGTGAACACGAACGAGAACTCGGCCGGTGCGGCGCCGAGCCGATACTCCGGCAGTACGCCCGGCCCGCACGACTGCGAGCCGATGCCCTGGAGCGCGTGGTCCAGATTGACCCAGACGTGGTCCCCGGCCACCAGACCGGGCCTGTGCTCCGCCGCGTCCAGCTGCTCGCTCGTCCAGCGCCGCGCGGTGAACCAGAACGGTGCGCCGCCCTCGGCCCGCAGCCCCGCACCGCCGGTGTCCGTCAGCTCCGCCCAGCGGACGTCGGCCCGGGCCCCGTTCTCCTGGGGCCTGACGTACGGGGTCTGGAGCGCGTCCACCGAGCTCTTCCACGTCCCGAGCATCGCGGCGGCCCGGGTGTCCGGGTACGCCTCACCAGGTCCGCCGCCGGACCACCGCGCATCGCCGTACGCCGCGGGCAGCCCGAACCGGATGCCGAGCCGGGGCAGCGGCACCCGCCAGTCGCCCTCCGGCGCCACGGACACCGTCAGCCCGAGCCGGTCCCCGGCGGCCGTCCACCGGTACGTGGTCCGCAGCCCCAGGTCCCACCCCGCCGGGGCCACCCGGGTCCGCACGGTCAGCGCGGCCCCGTCCGTCCCGACGGCATCGGTCCTGTGCCGCATCCGGTGCAGCCCCAACTCCCGCCAGCGCAGCCCGTACCGCTCGTCCGGCTGCCATGGAGCCCCGTTGTCGTTGTCGGTGGGCGCCCGCCACACATCCAGCCGCAGCCCTTCCACCGCGAGATCCCCGATGCGCACCGGCGACCCGGTCGCCGCGTCGAAGACGCCCGGCCCGAGGGTGATCACGCCACCGGAGCGCAGCGGCCGGTCGCCGGCCGCCGGAGCCGGGGCGGCCTGCGCACCCGTCTCCACCTGGCCCCACGCGACCACGTGCCCGCGCTCGCCCCAGGCGGTGTCCTCGGCGAGCACCGCCCGCACCGTCAGCAGGCCCTCGCCCGCCGCGTCGGACGTCACCTCCGCCGAGGCTCCCGGCGCCAGCGGCGGCACCGCCAGGGTGCCCGAGGCCACGACCGTGCCGTCCACCTCGTGCGACCAGGCGAAATCGAGGTGCTCCAGCCCTGTGAAGTCGTAGCCGTTGGTGATCGCGAACGAGCCGGGCACGGAACCCGGGCCGATCCGTACCGGCTCGACGACCTTCTTGTACTCGACGAGTCCGGGGGAGGGCGTGCGGTCCGGGAAGAGCAGGCCGTCGCAGACGAAGTTGCCGTCGTGCAGTTCCTCGCCGAAGTCCCCGCCGTAGGCGAAACCGTGCTCGGGGTGGGCGAGACCGTGGTCGATCCACTCCCAGACGAAGCCGCCCTGGCAGCGCTCGTACCGCTCGAAGAGCCGCTGGTACTCGCTCAGGCCGCCCGGTCCGTTGCCCATGGCGTGCCCGTACTCGCACATGATGAACGGCATCGCGCGCCGCCGGGCGTCGAGCGCAGGGTCGGCCACCGGCTCCTCCGCCCGCTTGCCGATGAGCTCCACCTCGGCATGCGTCGGATACATCCGCGAGTACAGGTCGACGTCCTTGCAGGACAGATCGCCCTCGTAGTGCAGCAGGCGCTCCGGATCCCGCCCTCCGATCCACTCGGCCATCGCGGTCAGGCCCCCGCCCGACCCGCACTCGTTGCCCAGGGACCAGATGATCACCGAGGCGTGGTTCTTGTCGCGCTCGACCATGCGGGCGGCCCGGTCCAGGAGGGCGGGGGTCCAGCGGTCGTCGTCGACGGGGTTGTCGCGCCACCCCAGGTCGACAAAGCCATGTGTCTCCAGATCGCACTCGTCGATCACCCAGAGACCCAGCTCGTCGCACAGGTCGAGGAACGCGGGATGCGGCGGATAGTGGCTGGTCCGTACGGCGTTGATGTTGTGCTGCTTCATCAGCGCCAGATCGTGCCGCATCGTCCGCGCGTCGACGGCCCGTCCGGTCTCGGGGTGGAACTCGTGCCGGTTCACCCCGCGGAACAGCAGCCGGCGGCCGTTGACCTTGATGACGCCGTCCTCGACGACGACCGTGCGGAAACCGATCCGCAGCGGGATGCGCTCGCCGGCCGTCACCAGCTCCGCGTGGTACAGCCGGGGTGTCTCGGCCGTCCACGGCTCGACCGGCAGGGTCACGGACTCGCCCGCGGCGATGTCGACGCCCAGCCCGGGCACCAGGACCCGGCCCTCCGCACCCTCGCACTCCACCCGCAGCGTCCCGGAGCCCTCCCGGTGGTCGTAGCCCGCGTGCACGGAGAAGTCCCGGGGGCAGCCGCGCGGCCGGTGCAGGAGGGTGACCTCACGGAAGATGCCCGGCAGCCACCACTGGTCCTGGTCCTCCAGATAACTCCCCGACGACCACGCGTGCACCCGTACGGCAAGGACGTTCTCGCCGGAGGTCAGCAGATCACCCACGGCGAACTCGTGCGGCAGCCGGGAGCCCTTGAAGTCGCCCAGCTCCTGCCCGTTGAGCCAGACGCGGGCGCAGGACTCCACACCTTCGAACCGGAGCGCGAACTCGCCGTCCAGCGGCCGGTCCCCGGGCAGCGTGAACGTCCGCAGATGGTCACCCGTCGGGTTCTCGGACGGAACGCGGGGCGGATCGACGGGGAAGGGGTAGACGACGTTCGTGTACGCGGGAGCGCCGCCGGCCCCCTGGAGCACCCAGTGGCCCGGTACCGCGACCGTTCCCCACGCAGAGGCGTCGAACCCGGGCCGGGCGAACGATTCGTCCTCCGTGCCCGCCCCGGGGGAGAGCCGGAAGGCCCACTCGCCGTTCAAGGACATCCGCCAGGCATCGGACGTCGCGTACCAGGCCCGGGGCGCGAGCCCACCGGAACCGGGGCTCGGGTCCTCGTACCAGGGCAGCGTGTCGGTGTCGGTGCGGCTCATGGTTCTCCTCGCTAGGGAACGCCCTTCTCGGAGTGACGTTAACTACGAATGAACCGTTTCAACAAGAGTGGGGACGCGGATGGTGAAGCGGTCCGCAATGCCGATGACCAGGACGACGGGTGCCGGTGCGGTCCGGCGTGGGTCGGCCTCCCGGCCGGTCCGGAGCCGCGGCGCCGGGCGGACGGGGCGGTGCCCGGGGGTGGGCGGCTGCTCCCCGCGTCACCGGATCGCCGGGCGGAGTGGCGGTCCGCCCGGTCCGGAGGTCGGCGGTGGGTGGTGCCCGGACCCGGGGCGGCCTCGTCCCGGAGGGCCCCGGGCCCGACAACGCAGAATGCCGATCAGGATCTCTCCTGATCGGCATTCTGTTCTGTGTCCGAGGGGGGACTTGAACCCCCACGCCCGATAAAGGGCACTAGCACCTCAAGCTAGCGCGTCTGCCATTCCGCCACCCGGACAAGGTGTCTGTCTCGCGGGCCCGGCCCGTTCCGACGTGGAAAACCATAGCAAACATCGGGCGGTGCTCGATCACGCCCCCGTCGGTGTGACGGGCGCGTGACGGGGGGTGGGCGGCCTTGGGTGCGCGGGCCGGGCGCGGGAGGATGAGGGGGAGCACCACAGCGACAGTGGAGGGAACCAGCGTGAGCGAGACCAAAGCGGCCAGGACCGGCTCGGGTGAGAGCGCCGAGAACGAGGTCGTCGACCTCTGTCGTGACCTGATCCGGATCGACACCAGCAACTACGGGGACCACTCGGGGCCGGGCGAGCGGGCGGCCGCCGAGTACGTCGCGGAGAAGCTCGCGGAGGTGGGGCTGGAGCCGCAGATCTTCGAGTCCCACAAGGGCCGCGCCTCCACGGTGGCGCGCATCGAGGGCGAGGACCCGTCCAAGCCGGCGCTGCTGATCCACGGGCACACGGACGTCGTCCCGGCCAACGCCCACGACTGGACGCACCACCCGTTCTCCGGGGAGATCGCGGACGGCTGCGTCTGGGGCCGGGGCGCGGTCGACATGAAGGACATGGACGCGATGACCCTGGCGGTCGTACGCGACCGGATGCGCAGCGGCCGCAAGCCCCCGCGCGACATCGTGCTCGCCTTCCTTGCGGACGAGGAGGCGGGCGGCACGTACGGGGCCCGGTATCTCGTCGACAAGCACCCGGACCTGTTCGAGGGTGTCACCGAGGCCATCGGGGAGGTCGGTGGCTTCTCCTTCACGGTCAACGAGAACCTGCGCCTCTACCTCGTCGAGACCGCGCAGAAGGGCATGCACTGGATGCGGCTGACCGTGGACGGCACGGCCGGCCACGGTTCGATGACCAACGACGACAACGCGATCACCGAGCTGTGCGAGGCGGTCGGGCGGCTGGGACGGCACACCTGGCCGGTCCGGGTGACCAAGACCGTGCGCTCCTTCCTGGACGAGCTGTCCGACGCCCTCGGCACTCCGCTCGACCCCGAGGACATGGACGCCACGCTCGCCAAGCTGGGTGGTATCGCCAAGATGGTCGGCGCGACCCTGCGCAACTCCGCGGCCCCCACCATGCTCGGCGCGGGCTACAAGGTGAACGTGATCCCGGGACAGGCGACCGCCCATGTCGACGGGCGCTTCCTGCCGGGGTACGAGCAGGAGTTCCTGGCCGACCTGGACCGGATCCTCGGCCCGCGCGTCAAGCGCGAGGACGTGCACGGCGACAAGGCGCTGGAGACCGACTTCGACGGCTCGCTCGTGGACGCGATGCAGATCGCGCTCAAGGCCGAGGACCCGATCGCGCGCGCGGTCCCGTACATGCTGTCCGGCGGCACGGACGCCAAGTCCTTCGACGACCTGGGTATCCGCTGCTTCGGATTCGCTCCGCTGAAGCTCCCGCCGGAGCTCGATTTCGCGGGCATGTTCCACGGCGTGGACGAGCGTGTACCGGTCGAGGGACTGAAGTTCGGCGCGCGGGTGCTCGACCGTTTCATCGACAACAGCTGAGAAGCCGATACCCCGTCGCAGTAATCGCCAGCGTGTACGCACCTAACCGGAACGAGTGAAAGGGAAGGATCCCTCGTAGCCCCATTACTTCTTCCTCGTTACAGGTGATGCGGTCCGCGGCTGGGACCGCATTTGCCAACTAGGAGGAATAATGATCAAGAAGATCGTCGCCGCTGCGGCTGTCACCGGTGGTCTGGTGCTCGCGGGTGCCGGCATGGCCGTCGCCGACTCGGGCGCCCAGGGTGCCGCCATCGGCAGCCCCGGCGTGCTCTCGGGCAACGTCGTTCAGGTTCCCGTCCACGTTCCCGTGAACGTGTGCGGCAACACGATCTCCGTGATCGGGCTGCTGAACCCGGCCTTCGGCAACACCTGCGTCAACGCCTGACGTTGTGCGTCAACCCGTAAGGGTTTGAGCCCGCTCGGCCCCGGAGCGCACGCCATGTGCTCCGGGGCCGTCGGGTCCTTTGCCCCCGCACGGTCAAGTCCGGGGGTATTCCGGAAGGTAGAAGGCAGGAAACAACCTATGCGACAGGTCACGCGTAAAGGCCTGATCACCATGGCGGCTGCGGGCGGCGTCCTCGCGCTCAGTGGCGGTTACGCGCACGCCGACGCGGGAGCGTCCGGCGGCGCATCGAATTCCCCGGGGGTGCTTTCAGGGAATTCGGTACAGATCCCGATCGAGGTGCCGGTCAACGTCTGCGGCAACTCCGTGAACGTCGTGGGGCTGCTCAACCCGGCGGCGGGCAACGCCTGTGCGAACGTTTCGCACGGTGCGGCCGCCGGCCATCACGGTTCGGCTGCCGGGACCTCGGGGGGCCACGCCTCGGACAACGACCACGGTCGGGGGGCGCGGCCGGGTACCGGGAAGCACCGGGCCGCCGGCAGCGACGACGGGGGCGGAGCGACCGCGGAGGGGACCGCGAAGGGCTCACCCGGCCTGCTCTCGGGCAACCAGATCCAGGTGCCCATCGACATCCCCGTGAACGCCTGCGGCAACAGCGTCACCATCGGCGGGCTGCTGAACCCCGCGCTGGGCAACACGTGCGAGAACGACAGCACGCCGCCGGTCGTTCCGGAGACCCCCGTCACCCACGTGACACCGCCGACGCCCGGACCGCGCACCATCCCGAACGCGCCCGAGCCGCAGACCCTGCCGGCGAGCACGCCGCAGCTCGCGCACACCGGAGGGGGCGGGCTCGACCTGCTCATCCCGGCGAGCGCGGGTCTGCTGCTGGCCGGTGCGGGAACGGTGCTGTACCGCCGCGCGAAGGCTGCTGCCTGACGGCGGCGGACATCACGGCGAAGGGAACGGGCCCCGCGGCTGCGCGGGGCCCGTTCCGTCTCACCAGGTGGCCCGCAGCTGGCGGATGATCCGCCGCCGCAGCCGCACCCGGCGGCTGCCGTCCAGGCGCAGCGTCAATCGGTCCAACTCCCAGTGCCCGTACTCGGCATGGTCGGTCAACAGGCGGGCCGTCTCCTTCCGGGACACCCCGCGCGGCACGTACACGTCGACAAATTCGTATTCCGGCATCGCATCTATTGTGCGGGCAGAGCCCGTGTACGGATAGCGTCTGCCCTATGTCTGATGCTGCGCAGCCCACCGCTGCCGAGGTACGCGCCGCCGCCGATGCGGTCAAAGCCGCGATCGACCACCACCTCGCGGCGGTCGAACGCCGGTCCGGGGACGACGACCCCGCTGTCTACGACGCGTTCAACGCACTGGCCGCTGCGGCCGAGGTCTACGACGAACTCCTCTACGACCGTCATGACGAGGTCACCCCGTTCGAGATCCCGGGGGCGGAGGACTCCCTGCCGCCGTACAGCGGCCCGGAGGAGCCGAACGCCCTCAGTGTGCTGATCCGCCGCGATTACGCGGTGGTGGAGCCGCAGCGGCTGCTCGCGCAGGCGCAGCGCCTCGCCGACGTGGACCCCGAGGACCGCGGCAGCGAGAGCGCGGCCGTGGTCGGCAGCAGCGTGCACGCCGCACTGGGGGTGCTCTTCGGGGAGTACGAGGCGGACGAGATCGCCTCCCGGCACACGGAGTTCGGCCTCGAGGAGGGCGACTCCACGCTCTGGGTCGCGGCCGTGGACGAGCTGCCGGAGCCGGGGGAGTGGCTCGGTGCCCCGTTCGACGACGCGGACCCGCAGCTGGTGGTCTGCCGCTTCGACGTCAGCGCGGTCTTCGACGAGGACGATCTGGACGAGGAGCTGGACGGTCTGACGCGGGACAGGACCTGACGCCCGGCTGCCGCACCTGATCCTCCTCGCAGCCCCTGACGGAGCCGGCCGCCGGGCGGACGCACGACGCGTCCGCCCTGCCCTAGGGGGCGGTCGGGTGCCTCCCGGCCGGGCCGGGGCCGCCCGGCAGCCCTCCGGCCGTCGTCAGCCTTCGGACGCCTCCAGCAGCGTGCGCAGCCGGGTGGTGCGGTCCTCGGCTGGGGACTGGGCCACCGCGCGGGGCAGGGCCTGGTCGACGCCGTGCACCACGGACAGATGCCGTTCCCCCCGGCCGAACGCGGTGTAGACCCAGGGGCGGCTCAGCCCCTGAGCCGCGTCCCCGGGCAGTACGACGACGACCGCGGGCCACCGCATCCCCGCCGCCTGGTGGGCGCTCAGAGCCCAGGCGTGCCGGACAGCGGTCGCGACCCGCTCCTGCGGCACGACGACGGGGCTCCCCGCGCAATCCAGGTGCAGGCCCTCGGCGTCGGCGGACACGACCACACCGGGCACGGTCCTGCCCGGCGCCGGGACATGGGCGACTCGGTCCCCGGGGTCGAAACCGCCGAAGCGTCCCGGGCCCGGGTTGAGCCGCTGCTTGAGCGCCTCGTTCAACGCCCGGGTGCCGGCCGAGCCGCCGTGGCCGACCGTGATGACCTGGGTGTCCGACGACGGCACGCCGATGGCGCGCGGAACGGAGTCGGCGACCAGCTGCACCGTGCGGTGCACGGCTTCGCCCGCGTCCCGCACGGGGACGATCACGACCTCCTTGCCCGGCGCCTCCACCTGGTTCAGCTCCCCGATGCCGATGCCGGAGACCAACTCGCCGATCGGCCCCGGGTCAGGGGTGCGGGAGACGGCCTGGGGGCAGGCGCCGGCGGCCAGCACATCGGCGAACACCCGCCCCGCACCGGCCGACCCCAGCACACCCGGATCGCCGCTGAGCACCAGACGGGTGCCGTCGGCGAGGGACTCCACCAGCATCGCGCCGGTCTCCACATCCAGCTGCGGGGCGTCCAGCACGACGAGCAGGTCGAGGGCGAGCGCCCCCTCCTCGTCCCGCCCGGGGCCCTCCGCGCCCGAGAGCAGCCCGGCGAGTGTGACGGCCGCCGAGGGGTCGCCCACCGCCCCGGCCAGCCGCAGACGGCCGTCCACGCTGTGTGTGGCGCCCAGGGCGCGCAGCCCGAGGCCCCCGGCGGCCGCGATCAGAGCGGCGGGCTCGGCCCTTGCCGCCTCGCCGCCCGTGTGTGCGACGAGGCCGTGGGCCGCGGCGGTACGGATCAGCTCGGCGGCCGAGGGGGAAGGGGCCGCAGCGGCGGCGTCCGCCCAGTCGGCGTCCTTCTCGCAGGCGTTGACCAGCCGGGCGAGCCCGTCGGCGAGGCTCTCCTCCGCCAGCGCGTACCGGTCGAGGCCGAGGAGCACCTGGACCGGCTCGGCGCCTTCGTCGCCCGCGTCCTCCTCGTCGCTCTCCCGGCCCGCCTCCTCGCCGCCGCCCTCGTCCTCCGGGCCGTCCTGGAAGACCAGGACGACGCCCTCGGCGATGGCGTGCTGCACCGCCGCGTCGGGGTCGGCCACCGCCCGCCCGGCGAGCGCGGAGCGCACCTCCTCCGCGTCCAGTGCGGTGTGGCCCTGCAGCGCCGCACGCTCCAGGAGCCAGCCGACCAGGGCCGCGGTGCGCCGCTCGTCGTCGGGCCCGCAGCCGGCGCCCAGCAGCGCCCGGGCGAAGCCGTCGGCCTGCTCCGGGCCGACGCCGGGGAGGGAGAGCAGCTGCCACGGGTCCTCGCGCAGCGCCTCGGCGGCCTGCGCGCCCAGGACGGCGGCCGCCGGGCCCGCAAGGGCCTCCGGAGCTCCGCCCTCGGCCAGCACGGCCGCCACGGCGGCGAGGGCCTCCGGCGACGCGGCCCGGGACGCGCGTACGGGCTCGGCCGACCGTGCGCGCTCCGGCGGGGGTGCGGGGACGGTCCGGCGAGCCGGGGACGGGGCGGGGGAGTCGAAGAACGCGGTGCCGGGCTTCTCCCCGCTCTCCACTGCCCGCACGGCCGCCAGCAGATCGGCGGCCGGGCCGCTCAGCTTCGTACCGGCCGCGATGGGGCCCTCCTTCTCGGCCTTGCGCTTCTCGATCCGCTCCCGCAGTTCGCGCTGGGCGGCCAGCTCCGCCTCGGCCTCGGTGGGCGCCGCGGCAGCGGTGGCGTCGCCTTCCGAGGAACCGCCCTCGGCGGTCTCCGTGCTCGCCCCGGATTCCGTGGAGCCGGCGGACCCGTCAGCGTCCGCGGGTCCGGCGGCCTCCTCGGCGGCTGCGGGCGCGGTGCCGGGTTCGTCCGCGACGGCGCTGTCGTCGTCGGTGGCCGAGGGGCCGGGGGATTCCCCCCGGGGAAGCGCAGTCACAGCGTGCTCCAGTCCTGGTCGGGATAGCGGTGCACGGGCGCCGACACGTCGTCGAGCGCCTGGCAGATCTCGTCAGGAAGACTAAGCGCCTCCACTGACAATGCCTCCGTGAGCTGCCGCGCGTTGCGCGCGCCGATGATCGGGGCCACCACTCCCGGCCGGTCCCGTACCCAGGCCAGTGCCACCTGGAGCGGTGTGGTGGCCAGTCCGTCGGCCGCCGTCGCGACCGCGTGCACGATGCGGCTCGCCGGGTCGTCGAGATACGGCTCGACGAAGGGGGCCAGGAGTTCGGAGGCGCCGCGGGAGTCCGCCGGGGTTCCCGTGAGGTACTTGCCGGTCAGCACCCCCCGGCCCAGCGGGGAGGACGGCAGGAGCCCCACGCCGAGGTCGAGCGCGGCCGGGAGCACCTCGCGCTCCACGCCCCGCTGCAGGAGCGAGTACTCCATCTGCGTACTGGCCAGCCGGGTCCGCACCCCGGGTGCGGCGAGCTGCCAGGTCGCGGCCTTCGCCAGCTGCCAGCCGCAGAAGTTGGACACCCCCGCATACCGGGCGCGTCCGCTGGAGACCGCGATGTCCAGCGCCTGGAGCGTCTCGTCCAGCGGCGTCATGGGGTCGAAGGCGTGCACCTGCCAGAGATCCACGTAGTCCGTACCGAGCCGCGC
The DNA here is from genome assembly GCF_040630635.1 of Streptomyces sp. NPDC005761. Classification (NCBI taxonomy): domain Bacteria; kingdom Bacillati; phylum Actinomycetota; class Actinomycetes; order Kitasatosporales; family Streptomycetaceae; genus Streptomyces; species Streptomyces sp. NPDC005761. The sequence goes on from NZ_JBEXXX010000014.1 coordinate 127,338, forward strand.
CAGCGAGGCGTCCAGGGCGGCCAGCAGATGCCCGCGCGAGCCGTCGAACCTGCGGTACGGATCGGCCACGCTGCCGGCCTTGGTGGCGATGACCAGATCGTGCCGGGGCACCAGGCCCGCGACGAGCTGCCCGAGCAGGTACTCGGCCTCCCCGCCGCCGTACACGTCCGCCGTGTCGACCAGGGTGCCGCCCACCTCCCAGAACGCCTTCAGCTGCTCGGCAGCGTCGTGCTCGTCGGTGTCCCGGCCCCAGGTGAGGGTGCCGAGCCCGATCCTGGACACTCGAAGGCCGGTGCGGCCGAGATGCCTCTGCTCCATGGGCGCTGAGATTACTGGCCACGGCCCCACGCGTCGCAGGCCTGTGGACAACCGGTGCCCGGGTGGCCCCTGCCGTATCGCGTTCCCGCGCGCTAGAGTCCGGAACACAGGGACGTTACTGATCAGTAAGGGGAGCGGCTATGCGGCTCGGCATCAATCTCGGTTACTGGGGTGCGGGAATGGACGGCGACAACCTCGCCGTCGCGCAGGAGGCGGACCGGCTCGGCTACGACGTCTGCTGGGCGGCCGAGGCGTACGGCTCCGACGCGCCGACCGTGCTGTCCTGGGTCGCCGCGCAGACCGAGTCCATCGACGTCGGCTCCGCGATCATGCAGATCCCGGCCCGTCAGCCCGCCATGACGGCGATGACCGCCGCCACCCTCGACTCCCTCTCCGGCGGACGTTTCCGCCTCGGCCTCGGGGTGTCCGGTCCGCAGGTCTCCGAGGGCTGGTACGGCGTCAAGTTCGACAAGCCGCTCGCCCGCACCCGGGAGTACGTCGAGATCGTCCGCAAGGCGATGGCCCGTGAGCGGCTGTCGTACGAGGGGCAGCACTGGACGCTCCCGCTGCCGGGCGGTCCGGGCAAGCCGATCAAGCTGACCGTCCACCCGCAGCGCGAGCACATCCCGCTGTACATCGCCGCCATCGGGCCCAAGAACCTCGAGCAGACCGGCGAGATCGCCGACGGCGCCCTGCTGATCTTCCCCTCCGCGGACCACCTCGAGGACACCGCGATGACGCATCTGCGGGCGGGGCGCGAGAAGGCCGGCAAGACGATGGACGGCTTCGACGTCTGTCCTACGCTGCCGCTCGCCGTGGGCGACGACGTCAAGGGCCTCGCCGACATGTTCCGCCCGTACACCGCGCTGTACGTCGGAGGCATGGGCAGCCCCAAGCAGAACTTCTACAACCAGCTGGCCCAGCGCATGGGCTACGAGAAGGAAGCCGCCGAGATCCAGGAGAAGTACCTGTCCGGCGACAAGGCCGGTGCGGCCGCCGCCGTTCCGCACCAGCTGATCGACCAGACCACGCTCCTGGGATCGGTGGAGCGGATCGCCGACCGGATGCAGGCGTACGCGGCCGCCGGTGTCACGACCCTGACCCTGGCCCCCGCGGGGTTCACGCTCGACGAGCGGATCGCCGCGCTGCGGGCCGGCACGGACGCGCTGGAGCGGTCCGGGCTCGCCTGAGGACGTCCCGGGCAGCACTACGGCCGTGGTGGGGGCTCGGGGGTCCTCCCCGCCACGGCCGTCACGGGGAACAACGCGGGCGGGGCGGTGGGGTTACGGGGCGTGCGGAAACGGTTCGCCAGAAAGGTGGCCCGCCGATGGACGGATACCCCGTTCGGCCCAGTGGGGGAGCCCTCCTGTTGCCCGTCGGGAGCGGGCGCATTTGACTGTGGCTCGGCGGACGCCGGCACGGAGGTGACAGTGATGCTCTCGGCAAAGAACCTGTTCCAGGAGATTCTGGACGACGACGAAGCCTTCCGGCTGTTCTGCTCCATCGCGGCCAGCGGGGAGTCCCAGGGCGGCTGGGAGAACGGCCGCATCGCGGCGCTCGTGCCCGCGAGCCAGCGCGCGCTCGCCCCGAAGATCGCCCGGCACGGCGCCGACGAGGACAAGCACGGGCGCATCTTCAACGCCCTGCTGAGGAAGCGCGGCCTGACGCCGGTCCCGGTCCCGCACGAGACCGACTACACGATGCTGCTGGAGAACCACGGCATCGGACTCGCCCATGAGCAACTGGGGCGCGAGGAACCGCTCACCGAGCGCGACATCATCACGTACCTCGCGCACAGCCGGGTGACCGAACAGCGCGCGTCCGAGCAGATGCAGCTGCTGCGCAGGTACTTCGCCGACCACCCCGACCTGGGCCGTGCGGTCAGGATGATCTCGAACGACGAGGACAACCACCTCGCGTACTGCCACGAGGAGCTCCTGCGCTTCGCCGCGGCCGGCCACGGCCGGACGATCCAGCACATCCTGCGCGAGTGCGCCCTCGCCGAGATCCGGGTCTACCGCGACGTCAGCCTTGCCGTGATGGACCACATGGGCCGCGTCCTGGGATGGTCGCGTCCGAAGGCCGCGGTGCTGGCGGCGGGAATCCACGCCGTCCACGCCTACGAGCGGCTCCTGGGCTGGCGGCGCATGGTCAGCCTGGCGCCCCCCGAGCGGCGTGACGCGCTGGGCGGGCCGGCCGTACCGGCACCCGAGTTCGCCTGACGGGCGGCCGCCCCGGGCCGTTCGTCAGAGCCAGCCGCGCCGCTTGAACTGGCGGTACAGGCCGACGACCGCGCCCGCCATCAGCAGCACGACCGCCGGATACGCCCAGACCCACCGCAGCTCCGGCATGTGCTCGAAGTTCATGCCGTAGATCCCCGCCACCATGGTCGGCACGGCGGCCATCGCCGCCCAGGCCGAGATCTTTCGCATGTCGTCGTTCTGCCGCACCCCCATCTGCGCGAGATGCGCCGACAGGATGTCCGAGAGCAGCCGGTCCAGCCCCTCCACCTGCTCGTTGGCGCGCGTCAGGTGGTCCTGGACGTCCCGGAAGAACGGCTGCGAGTGCTCGTGCACGAACGGCACCCCGGCGCTCGCCAGCCGGGCCATCGGTGCGGCCAGCGGGACCGTCGCCCGGCGGAACTCCAGCACCTGGCGCTTGAAGGTGTAGATGCGGGCCGCGGTGTTCTTGGAGTCGCCGGTTCCGGTCGGGGCGAAGACCTGCGTCTCCAGCTCCTCCAGGTCGACCTGGAGCTCACCCGCGACGTCTATGTAGTGGTCCACGATCGCGTCGCTGATCGCGTACAGGACCGCCGTGGGCCCGTGCTTCAGCACATCGGCCTCGGCCTCCAGACGGCGGCGGACCGCGGCCAGCGGCGCACCCTCGCCGTGCCGGACCGTCACCACGAAGGAGTCGCCTATGAACACCATCAGCTCGTCCGCGCTGACCGTGTCGCTCTCGTGCTCGTACACGATCGGCTTGATCACGGCGAACAGCGAGTCGTCGTACACCTCCAGCTTCGGACGCTGGTGCGCGGCCAGCGCGTCCTCCACCGCCAGCGGATGCAGTCCGAACTCGCTGCTGACCAGCTCGAACTCCTTCTCCGTGGGCTCGTGCAGGCCTATCCACAAGAACGCGTCGCCGCTGGCCCGCGCCTCGTCGAGGGCGTCGGAGAAGTCGGCGGGGCCGTCGGTGCGGCGTCCGTCCCGGTAAATGGCGCAGTCCACGATCACGCGCGCATTCTCCCCTGCTTCGGTCCCCGGCGCACCTTGAGGCGGCGGCTCAGGGCCTCTCGTCCGGATCGGGCCGGGGTCGCGGGGTCGCGGGGCCCGGCGCCGCGCCTCGCCGCGTCGTCGGCCGCCGGGGTCCCGTCCGCCATGACTCGTCCGCCGCCCGGCGACGCACGGCACCGGACCCCGCTCCCCGGCCCGGCCCGATCCCGACGGGAGGCCCTACGCTGGCCGGTATGCCGACCCTGATCCTCGTACGCCACGGACGCTCCACAGCCAACACGTCCGGGGTGCTCGCCGGCCGTACCCCCGGCGTCGCGCTCGACGAGCGCGGCACCGAGCAGGCCGCCGCACTGCCCGGACGGCTGGCCGCCCTGCCCCTAGCCGCGGCCGTCAGCAGCCCCCTGCAACGCTGCCGCGAGACACTCCGGCCGCTGCTCGGGGCCCGGCCGGAGCTGGTGCTCCACACCGATGAGCGCATCAGTGAGTGCGACTACGGGGACTGGTCGGGCCGCAAGCTCGCGGAGCTCACCGACGACCCGCTGATGACCGTCGTCCAGCAGCACCCCTCCGCCGCGGTCTTCCCCGGCGGCGAGTCGATGCGGGCGATGCAGGCACGAGCCGTCGACGCGGTTCGGGACTGGAACGCGAGGATCGAGGCGGAGCACGGTGAGAACGCCGTCTATGTGATGTGCTCGCACGGGGACATCATCAAGTCCCTTGTCGCCGACGCCCTCGGCATGCATCTGGACCTCTTCCAGCGGGTCCACGCCGATCCGTGTTCCGTCACCGCGATCCGCTACACGAGGCTGCGGCCGTTCCTCCTGCGCCTCGGCGACACGGGCGATCTCGCCTCGCTGGCGCCCCGCGAACCGGCGCCGGACGCGAGCGCCGGAGCGGGTTCGGAGACCGGCGGCGAAGGGAACGCGGCGGTCGGCGGCGGCGCTGGGGCACCGTGATCGCTCCGCGCAGTAGGGTGGACGCGCCGTAGGCGCCTTCCCGGGGGACTCTCCCGGGAAGGCCCGGCCGACCCTCATATGCCGTCAATTTCAAGGGAGACAGGACGTGTCCCGTCAGGTGTTCCTCTACGACCCCCCGGACCGTTTCGTGGCCGGTACGGTCGGGCTGCCTGGACGTCGTACGTTCTTCCTGCAGGCATCCTCAGGCGGACGTGTCACCAGCGTGGCCCTGGAGAAGACCCAAGTCGCCGCGCTCGCCGAGCGGGTGGACGAACTGCTCGACGAAGTGGTGCGGCGCACCGGCGGCAACTCGCCGGTTCCGGTCGTGGCCCCGACGGACGTCACCGACACGGCTCCGCTCGACGTCCCCGTCGAGGAGGAGTTCCGGGTCGGCACCATGGCGCTCGCCTGGGACGGCGAGGAGCAGCGCATGATCGTCGAGGCGCAGGCCCTGGTCGAACTGGACGCGGACTCCGTAGAGGACCTCGCCGAGGCCGAGGAGCGGCTGCTCCAGGACGAGGAGAACGGCCCGCCGATGCTCCGGGTCAGGCTCAGCGGCGCTCAGGCCCGGGCCTTCGCCAAACGCGCCCTGGACGTCGTGAACGCCGGCCGCCCCCCGTGCCCCCTGTGCAGCCTGCCGCTCGACCCGGAAGGACACGTATGCCCGCGCCAGAACGGATACCGTCGCGGGGCCTGACCGACGACGAGCTGATCACCCTGCTCGGCAAGGGGCAGCTCACGGTCCTCGGGCAGGTCCGCGGGGCGTCCAACGCGGTGCTCTACTGCTCGGTCGCGTACGAGGGCGAGCAGGCGAACTGCGTCTACAAGCCGGTGGCAGGTGAGCAGCCCCTGTGGGACTTCCCCGACGGCACCCTCGCCCAGCGCGAGGTGGCCGCCTACGAGGTCTCCGAGGTCACGGGGTGGGGCCTGGTGCCCCCGACCGTGCTCCGGGACGGCCCGTACGGCCAGGGCATGTGCCAGCTCTGGATCGAGGCGGCCCCGCAGGACGAGGACGCCCCCGGGCTGCTGGCGCTCGTCGAGGACGAGGAGCCGGGCGAGGGCTGGAAGCCCGTCGCCCTCGCCGAGGTGGCGGAGGGGAAGACGGCCCTGCTGGTCCACGCGGACGATCCCCGGCTGCGCCGGCTCGCGGTCCTCGACGCCGTGATCAACAACGGCGACCGCAAGGGCGGCCATCTGCTGCCCGCGCCCGACGGCCGCCTGTACGGCATCGATCACGGTGTGACCTTCAACGCGGACGACAAGCTGCGCACGCTGCTGTGGGGCTGGGCGGGGGAGCCCCTGACGGCGGAGGCCGTCGACGTGCTCGACCGCCTGGCCGCGGAGCTGGAGCCGGGGGCCGCGCTGGTCACCCGGCTGGGGGAACTGATCACCGCTGCCGAGATCGAGGCCCTGCGGGCCAGGGTGGAGGCGCTGCGGGGCACGGGGCTGCACCGCGAGCCGAGCGGCGAGTGGCCTGCCATCCCGTGGCCACCGGTGTGATCGAGCCGCTGTGACGGCCGTGGGGCCTCGGAGCCGGCGGTGCATGCATTTTCCGGGCGGCGGCGCAAGAGTGCCTCTTCGGTCAGGATCCCCCCTCCGGTTCGTATCCGGAAGCCGCGTCCGGTTACGCTCGTGGCATGCATGCCTGGCCCGCTTCTGAGGTCCCCGCCCTGCCTGGCAAGGGCCGCGACCTTCGGATCCACGACACCGCGACCGGCGGACGGATCACCCTTGACCCCGGTCCCGTCGCCCGCATCTATGTCTGCGGCATCACGCCGTACGACGCGACCCATATGGGTCATGCGGCGACCTACAACGCGTTCGACCTCGTCCAGCGCGTGTGGCTCGACACCAAGCGGCAGGTTCACTACGTCCAGAACGTGACCGACGTGGACGACCCGCTGCTGGAGCGGGCCGTGCGCGACGGGCAGGACTGGACCGAGCTCGCCGAGCGCGAGACGGCCCTGTTCCGTGAGGACATGACTGCCCTGCGCATGCTCCCGCCGCAGCACTACATCGGAGCCGTCGAGGCGATACCCGGCATCGTGCCGCTCGTCGAACGGCTCCGGGACGCGGGCGCCGCCTACGAACTCGACGGCGATGTGTACTTCTCCGTCGACACCGACCCGCACTTCGGCGAGGTCTCCAACCTCGACGCCGAGGCGATGCGGCTGCTCTCCGCGGAGCGCGGCGGCGACCCGGACCGCCCGGGCAAGAAGAACCCGCTCGACCCGATGCTCTGGATGGCCGCCCGCGAGGGCGAGCCGAGCTGGGACGGCGCCTCGCTCGGCGCCGGCCGGCCCGGCTGGCACATCGAGTGCGTGGCCATCGCCCTGGATCACCTCGGCATGGGCTTCGACATCCAGGGAGGCGGCTCCGACCTCGCCTTCCCGCACCACGAGATGGGCGCCTCGCACGCCCAGGTGCTGACCGGCGAGCACCCGTTCGCCCAGGCGTACGTGCACGCCGGCATGGTCGCCCTCGACGGCGAGAAGATGTCCAAGTCCAGGGGCAACCTGGTCTTCGTCTCGGCGCTGCGCCGCGACGGCGTGGACCCGGCGGCGATCCGCCTCGCGCTGCTCTCGCACCACTACCGCTCCGACTGGGAGTGGACCGACCAGGTGCTCGCCGACGCCGTGGCGCGGCTCGCACGGTGGCGCGCCGCCGTCTCCCGGCCCGACGGACTGTCCGCCGACGCCCTGGTGCAGGAGGTCCGTGAGGCCCTCGCCGACGACCTGGACGCCCCGGCCGCCCTGGCCGCCGTGGACCGCTGGGCCGAGCGGCAGAGCGCCGAGGGCGGGACGGACGAGGGGGCGCCGGGACTCGTCTCGCGCACCGTCGACGCCCTGCTCGGTGTCGCGCTGTAACTGCCCGCAGGACCGCCGTCCTTTCACCGGCCCCGAACTTCTTGATGAAGTTCGGGGCCGTTTCCGTTTTGTCCATGGTCAAATGCTCGATGCTGCGCTAAAAGCGCTCTATGCAATCATCAACGCGCATCAGAGGGGCAGTAGTTGCAGCGCTGCTGGGTCTGTCCGCCGCCCTCGCGGGGCCGGGCAGCGCTCAGGCGGCGGACCCGGCCGAACCCGTCGGCACGACGGTCGGTGACCTCACCGGCTTCACGGCCGACGGGCCCGTGTACCGGCTGAGTGCGGGGACCGCGAAGGCCCGCGTCAGCTTCGTGTCCGAGGAGACCTTCCGTATCGAACTCGCCCCGGACGGGACCTTCGAGGATCCCGCGGGCGATGCCATCGTCCTGCCGCAGGGCACCGGGCCCCGCACGCGGTGGAAGGAGCGCAGCGACCGCTACGACCTCTCCACGGGCGATGTCACCCTGCGTGTCTACAAGTCGCCTCTGCGGTTCGCCCTGTACCGGGCCGACGGCAGCCAGGTCTGGTCCGAGGCGAAAGGGCTGAGCTGGGACGGCGAGAAGACCACCCAGACCCTGGCACGCGGCGCCGACGAGCAGTTCTACGGCGCCGGCATGCAGAACGGCCGCGGCAACACCTCGCACCGGGACGAGACCGTCGAGGTCGGCGTCGACTACAACTGGGACGACGGCGGGCACCCCAACTCGGTGCCGTTCTACCTCTCGTCGGCCGGCTACGGCGTCTTCCGCAACACCTTCGCGCCGGGCACCTACGCCTTCACCGAGCCGGTGACCACGACCGAGCAGGAACGGCGTTTCGACGCCTACTACTTCGCGGGCGACAGCGCCAAGGACGTCATCGGCCAGTACACGAAGCTGACCGGCAAGCCCTTCCTGCCCCCGGTGTACGGGCTGGAGATCGGCGACGCCGACTGCTACCTGCACAACGCCAACCGCGGTGAGCGGCACACCCTGGACGCCCTCGGGGTCGCCGACGGCTACGTCGAGAACGACATGCCGAACGGCTGGATGCTCGTCAACGACGGCTACGGCTGCGGCTACGAGGACCTGGCGGAGACCGCCGAGGGCCTCCGGGACCGCGGCACGCAGCTCGGGCTGTGGACCGAGGACGGCATCGACAAGCTCGGTGACCAGGTCAAGGCGGGCCAGCGGGTCGCCAAGCTCGACGTGGCCTGGGTCGGCGAGGGATACAAGTTCGCCCTCGACGGCTGCAAGGACGCCTACAAGGGCATCGAGGACAACAGCGACGCCCGTGGCTTCACGTACGCCCCCGAGAGCTGGTCGGGCGCACAGCGCTGCGGTGTCCAGTGGTCCGGCGACCAGTACGGCACCTGGGACTACATCCGCTGGCAGATCCCGACCTACGCGGGCGCCACGATGTCCGGCCTCGCCTACACCACGGGCGACGTCGACGGCATCTTCGGCGGCAGCGCCAAGACGTACACCCGTGACCTCCAGTGGAAGATGTTCCTGGGCACCACGATGACGATGGACGGCTGGGCGGCCAGCGACAAGCAGCCCTTCCGCTACGGGGAGCCGTACACCTCGGTCAACCGCGACTACCTGAAGCTCAAGGAGTCGCTGCTGCCCTACCAGTACTCCTACGCCCACGAGGCGACGAAGACCGGTGTCGGCATGGTGCGCCCGCTGGTGCTGGAGTACCCGGACGACCCGAAGGCGGCGACGGACGCCGCGAAATACGAGTTCATGTCCGGCGAGGACTTCCTCGTCGCCCCCGTCTACGAGGACAGCACCGAGCGCGACGGCATCTATCTGCCCGAGGGCACCTGGACCGACTACTGGAGCGGACGGACGTACGAGGGGCCGGTCACCGTCGACGACTACGACGCTCCGCTCGACACCCTGCCTCTCTTCGTCAAGGGCGGTGCCACCGTGCCGATGTGGCCGGGCATCCGCTCCTACCAGGACCGCACCGCCACCTCCCCGCTCGCCTGGGACATCTACCCGCAGGGCCGTTCGTCCTTCACGCTGTACGAGGACGACGGCGTGACCCGGCAGCACCGCGACGGCGCCTACGCCACGCAGACCGCCGATGTCCGGGCGCCGGCCGAGGGCGCGGGCGACGTCACCGTGAACATCGGTGAGAGCAAGGGGAAGTTCACCGGGAAGCAGAGCAGCCGCCCGTACGAGTTCAGCGTGCACACCGGCTCCGCGCCGAGCGCGGTGAAGCTCGCCGGCAAGCTGCCCCGCCTGGACTCCGCCGCCGCCTTCGCCGAGGCGGAGCAGGGCTGGTGGTACGACCGCGACGACCGGGGCGGCGTGGTGAAGATCAAGACCGTACCGCTGTCCACGGGCAAGAAGTTCTCGGTGAAGCTGGAGAACACCAGCGCGGTCGGCGGTCGTGCCGCCGCGGCGACCGCTGCGCTCTCCGCGCCGCAGGGGCAGGAAGTGGGCGCCGGGGCGACGGGTACCGTCGCCGTCGACGTCACCGCGGGCACGGCCGATGTGACCGACGCCGTGGTCTCGCTCGACGTCCCCGAGGGCTGGCGGGCCGCGCCGGCCGCGGCCGTGGACCGGATCCCGGCGGGCACCACCCGGCGGGTCGAGGTGCAGGTCACCCCGGCGAAGGACGCCAAGGCGGGGGAGACCCGGATCACGGCGCTCACGCGCTACCGGTCGGCGGGCGAGTCCCGCACGGTGCTCCAGCGCTTCGCCACAGCCGTGATGCCGGCGCCACCCACCGGTGAGGCCTGGGCGAGCGACCTGGAGTGGCTGACCTCCACCAACGGGTACGGGCCCGCGGAGCGCGACCGCAGCAACGGCGAATCGGGCGGTGCGGACGGGCACCCGCTGACCCTGGCAGGGAAGGTCTACGAGAAGGGGATCGGCACGCACGCCGACTCCGACATCGAGGTCTACCTCGGCGGACAGTGTTCGAAGTTCACCGCTGATGCCGGGATCGACGACGAGATCAACGGCTACGGCGAGGTGGCCTTCTCCGTCGAGGCGGACGGCAAGGTGCTGTGGACCTCGTCCAAGGTGACCGGGGCGTCGGCGACGGTACCGGTCGACGTGCCGCTCGACGGAGCGCGGCATGTGCGTCTGAAGGTCACGGACACCAACGGGTCCAAGACCGGCGACCACGGGGACTGGGGCGCGGCGCGCTTCGTCTGTTCCTGAATGGTCGCGGCGACACAGGGGAGCCGGGCGGGTTGGCACCCGCCCGGCTCCACGCTGCCCGGATCAGTCCTCCGAGGAGTCGTCCGACGGGTCCTCCGACGAATCCGGCGGGGTGCCGCTGCCAGTCCCGCCCGCCGCCCCGGGGCCGGTCTCCGGCCGGGGAGGCTTCGGCGGCCTGGTCCGGCCGCTCGACGGGTCCCGGAGATACGAGCTCTCGCCGCTCTCCGTGGCGTGCCCGCCCGGTCCCTGGCCGGGCCCGGGATCCCGGCGCCGCAGATAACGCTCGAACTCCCGGGCGATGGCCTCGCCGCTCGCCTCGGGCAGCTCCGCGGTGTCCCGGGCTTCCTCCAGCGTCTGCACGTACTCCGCCACTTCGCTGTCCTCGGCGGCCAGCTGGTCGACCCCGAGCTGCCAGGCGCGTGCGTCCTCGGGCAGTTCACCCAGTGGAATGCGCAGCCCGATGAGGTCCTCCAGGCGGTTCAGCAGCGCCAGGGTGGCTTTCGGGTTGGGCGGCTGCGAGACATAGTGCGGCACCGCCGCCCACAGACTCACCGCGGGCACGCCGGCGTGCGTACAAGCCTCCTGGAGGATGCCGACGATGCCGGTCGGACCCTCGTACTTGGTCTCTTCCAGGTCCATGGTGCGCGCCAGATCCGGATCGGACGTGACACCGCTGACCGGCACCGGCCGGGTGTGCGGGGTGTCGCCCAGCAGTGCGCCGAGCACCACCACCATCTCGACGCCCAGCTCATGGGCGAATCCCAGGATCTCGTTGCAGAACGACCGCCAGCGCATCGACGGTTCGATGCCCCGGACCAGGACGAGATCCCGGGGCTTGTCGCCGCCGATGCGGACCACGGAGAGCCGGGTGGTGGGCCAAGTGATCTTGCGCACCCCACCGTCCAGCCAGACCGTGGGGCGGTTGACCTGGAAGTCGTAGTAGTCCTCGGCGTCCAGCGCCGCGAACACCTCGCCCTTCCACTCCCGGTCCAGATGTGCGACCGCCGTGGAGGCGGCGTCACCGGCGTCGTTCCACCCCTCGAACGCGGCCACCATGACCGGGTCGATCAGCTCGGGAACCCCCTCGAGCTCGATCACCCAGGCCTCCTTCCGAAGTTCCCTTGCGTACGGGACAACCTTACGGCTTCCGGCCACTCCCGCCGCAGCCCTTGCGCACGGTCGGGTGAACCCGGCCGGCAGCAGCACATCACGTCCCGGAGCAGAGCATCCGTACCGCTATACATCCGAGCTGTGTGGGGTCAGTTTCCGCTCAACCCTGGACGTTGGGACCTTCAGGGCGCTATACATCGGATGACCAGAGCAGAGGTCCGATGTTATTTCCCCTGGGGGCGCACATGAGTCAGACCGTCACGGATTTCGAGGTCCACGACATCCGTTTTCCGACCTCGGAACAACTGGACGGCTCGGACGCCATGAACCCCGACCCCGACTACTCGGCCGCCTATGTCGTGCTCCGTACTGACGCCGCGGACGAGGACGGCGGCGGTATCGAGGGGCATGGCTTCTGTTTCACCATCGGGCGCGGCAACGAGGTGATGGCGGCCGCCATCGAGGCGCTGCGGCCCTACCTGACGGGGCGTCCTGTGCCGCGGACCGCGGCCGACCTCGGTGAGCTGTACCGGGAACTCACCCATGATTCGCAACTGCGCTGGCTGGGCCCCGAGAAGGGCGTGATGCACATGGCCGCCGGCGCGGTCCTGAACGCCGCCTGGGACCTGGCGGCCAAGCACGCGGGCAGACCCGTCTGGCAGTTCCTGGCCGGGATGACACCGGAGGAGCTCGTCTCCCTCGTCGACTTCCGCTACCTCACCGACGCCCTCACCCCCGAGGAGGCGCTCGCGATCCTGCGCGCCGCCGAGCCCGGCCGGGCCGAGCGCGCGGAGCGGCTGCGCGCCGAGGGGTACCCGGCCTACACCACCTCGCCCGGCTGGCTCGGCTACTCCGACGACAAGCTGGTCAGGCTGGCGAAGGAGGCCGTGGCCGACGGCTTCACCCAGATCAAGCTGAAGGTCGGCGGCGACGTGGGCGACGACGTCCGCAGGCTCGCGCTCGCGCGGGAGGCCGTCGGCACCGGCGTACGGATCGCGGTCGACGCCAACCAGCGCTGGGACGTCGCCGACGCGGTGGAGTGGATGACCGCGCTCGCGCCGTACGACCCGCACTGGATCGAGGAGCCGACCAGCCCCGACGACGTCCTCGGCCACGCCGCCGTGCGCGCCGGGCAGCCGGTCAAGGTAGCCACCGGCGAACACGTCGCCAACCGCGTCGTGTTCAAGCAGCTGCTCCAGGCCGGAGCCGTCGACTTCGTCCAGATCGACGCGGCCCGCGTCGCCGGGGTCAACGAGAACCTGGCGATCCTGCTGCTCGCCGCCAAATTCGGTGTGCCGGTCTGTCCGCACGCGGGCGGCGTCGGACTGTGCGAGCTGGTCCAGCACCTCTCGATGTTCGACTACGTGGCGGTCTCCGGCACCTGGGAGGACCGGGTGATCGAGTACGTCGACCACCTCCACGAACACTTCGTCGACCCCACCGTGATCAAGGCCGGGCGGTACACCGCTCCGGCGACGCCGGGCTTCTCCGCCCGGATGCACCCCGAATCGATCGCCGCACACCGCTACCCGGAGGGCCCCGTGTGGCAGGCCCGCCGCACCGACGAGGAGGACAGCCGATGACCGGCACACGCGACTTCGAGGGGATGAACGCTCTGGTGACGGGTGGTGCCTCCGGCATCGGGGCCGCCGTCGCGACCATGCTGCTGGAGCGCGGGGCCCGTGTCGCGGTCCTCGACCGGGACACGGCGGGGGCGCCCGAGGGTGCCCTCGCCGTCGAGGCCGATGTCACCGACGACGCGGCCGTCCGCGCGGCCGTCGACCGCGCCGCCGCCGAACTGGGCTCCCTGCACACGCTCGTGTCCAACGCGGGCATCGGATCCATCGGCAGCGTGGAGGACAACGACGACGACGAGTGGACCCGGGTCCTGGACGTCAACGTGCTCGGCATGGTCCGCACCGCCCGGCACGCGCTGCCGCACCTGCGCCGCGCCGCGGTGACGCGTCCCGGAGCCGTCTCGATCACCCATACCTGCTCGATCGCCGCGACCGCGGGGCTGCCGCAGCGCGCCCTGTACAGCGCGAGCAAGGGCGCCGTCCTGTCCCTGACGCTGGCCATGGCCGCCGACCACGTCCGCGAGGGTGTCCGCGTCAACTGCGTCAACCCGGGAACCGCGGAGACACCGTGGATCGGCCGGCTCCTCGGCCGGGCCGACGACCCGGCCGCCGAACGCGCGGCCCTCAACGCCCGGCAGCCGCTGGGCCGGCTGGTCTCCGCCGACGAGGTGGCCGCCGCGATCGTGTACCTCGCCGGCCCCGGCGCCGCCTCCGTGACGGGCACGGCACTGGCCGTCGACGGCGGAATGCAGGGCCTGCGCCTGCGCCCCGCCGGCAGCTGACCCGGGACGCGCGGCCCGGACCGGGACGGCCGGACCGCACCTCTCACAGCATCCGCACCACCTGTACCACGCACCCCCGCAATGCCATCAGATCCTTCGAGCCGGTACTCCACAAAGGAACGGGACACCCATGAGAGTGCGTACGACGAGTGCGGCCGCCTGCGCCGTACTGCTGGCCGTCACTGCCCTGGCGGGCTGCAACCGCGAATCATCGGACGGGGGCGCGGGCAACGAGAAGATCGGCATCGACCTGCCGCGCAGCGACAGCGACTTCTGGAACTCCTACCAGAACTACGTCGAGAAGGGGGTGAAGGACGGCGAGGTCAGAACGCTGCCGCTGACCAACTCCCAGAACGACATCGGCAAGCTCGTCGCCAACGTCCAGACCTTCACCGACCAGGGTGCCAAGGCCGTGGTGATGGCTCCTCAGGACACGGGCGCGATAACCGAGTCGCTCAACACGCTGAACGAGAAGAAGATCCCCGTCATCAGCGTCGACACCCGCCCGGACAAGGGCAACATCTACATGGTGGTGCGGGCCGACAACAAGGCTTACGGGACGAACGCCTGCAAGTACCTCGGCGAGCAGCTGAAGGGCAAGGGCAAGGTCGTCGAGTTCCAGGGCGACCTGTCCTCGATCAACGGCCGCGACCGGTCCGAGGCGTTCAAGGCCTGCATGGACAAGGACTTCCCGGGCATCAAGGTGTTCGAGCTCGCCACCGACTGGAAGGGCGACGTCGCCTCCGCCAAGCTCCAGTCCACCCTGGCCGCGCACCCCGACATCAACGGCATCTACATGCAGGCCGGCGGCGTCTTCCTGCAGCCCACTCTCGCGCTGCTGGAGCAGAAGAAGCTGCTGAAGCCGGCGGGTGCCCCGGGACACATCACGATCATCTCCAACGACGGCATCCCGGAGGAGTTCGACGCCATCAAGGCCGGGAAGATCGACGCGACGATCTCCCAGCCCGCCGACCTGTACGCGAAGTACGCGCTGTACTACGCCAAGGCGGCCCTGGACGGGAAGACCTTCAAGGAGGGCCCCACCGACCACGACTCGAACATCATCAAGATCCCGAACGGCTTCGAGGACCAGCTTCCCGCGCCCCTGGTGACGAAGGAGAACGTCGACGACCCGAAGCTGTGGGCCAACCAGCTGGAGAAGAAGAGCTAGTCATGGACCTGGCACCACCACCTGCCGTACAGGCGGAAGGCGTCGTCAAGCGCTTCGGGCCGACCGTGGCGCTCGACGGGGTGAAGCTCACGGTCCAGCCCGGTGAGTCACACGCACTCGTCGGGCGCAACGGCGCGGGCAAGTCGACGCTGGTCAGCGTACTGACCGGACTTCACAGGGCGGACGCGGGCACGGTCGCCTTCGGCGGGGAACCCGCGCCCGCCTTCGGGGACACCACGGCCTGGCAGTCGAAGGTCGCCTGCGTCTACCAGAAGTCCATGGTCGTCCCCGATCTGACCGTCGCCGAGAACCTCTTCCTCAACCGGTTCGACGACAAGGCCCGCTGGATCAGCTGGGGGAAGCTGCGCAAACGGGCGGAGCAGCTCCTGGCCGACTACGGCGTCCAGGTCGACCCCGACACCCGGGCGCGCGATCTCGGTGTCGAGCAGCGGCAGTTCGTGGAGATCGCCCGCGCGCTGTCCTTCGGCGCCCGGCTGATCATCCTCGACGAGCCGACCGCCCAGCTCGACGCCCGCGGCATCGGCCGGCTCTTCGACAAGCTCCGGGAACTGCAGGACCAGGGGGTGGCGTTCCTCTTCATCTCCCACCACCTGCAGGAGGTGTACGAGCTGTGCACGGCCGTCACCGTCTACCGCGACGCCCGCCACGTCCTGACCGCCCCGGTCGCCGACGTCGCGAAGGACGATCTGGTGTCGGCGATGACGGGGGAGAAGTCCGGTGGCGCCGTCGCCTGGCACGCGTCCGGCACGGCCACACCGGCCGGCTCGACCACGGAGCCCGTCCTGAGCGTCCGGGGGCTCAACCTGAAGGGCTGGTTCGAACCCGTCGACCTCCAGGTGCACCCCGGTGAGGTGCTCGGCCTGGCCGGATCCGCCGCCAGCGGCAACACCGCACTGGGCGAGGTGCTGGCCGGCATGCGCAAGGCGGACGGCGGCACGGTCCTGGTGCACGGCACGGCCGTGCGTCCGGGAAGCGTGCCGCACGCGCTGGACGCCGGGATCGGCTACATCCCCGAGGACCGGCACGCCCAGGGCCTCGTCCTCGGGCGCAGCGTCGCCGAGAACGCCACCCTCACGGTCACCGACCAGCTCGGCCCGTGGGGGACGGTTCTGCCCTCCCGTACCAGGGAGTTCGCCCGGGCCATGATCAGCTCGCTCGACATCAAGACCCAGGGGCCCGAGCAGCCCGTCTCCGGGCTCTCCGGCGGCAACCAGCAGAAGGTGGTGGTCGCCCGCGCACTGGCTCGCAGGCCCAGCGTGCTGGTGGCGGTCCGGCCCACCGCGGGCGTGGACATCAAGTCCAAGGACTCGCTGCTCGGGGTCGTACGGCAGGTCGCCGACGGGGGTGACGCCGCAGTGATCATCTCCGACGAACTGGACGACCTACGGGTCTGTGACCGCGTACTCGCCCTGTTCCACGGACGTGTGGTCGAGACATTCGCAAGCGGGTGGGCCGACGGAGAACTCGTCGCCGCCATGGAAGGTGTGGGGGAAAGGGAATGACCGGCACGGTACGGCCCCCGGCGGCCGAAGACATCGACAGCGCGCTGAAGGGCCCGCTCGCGGGCGACAGCCCGCTGAACCGGCTGAAGCTGATCCGGTGGAGCGACTTCTCTCTGGTGCCGGTGATCCTGGTGCTGATGGTGATCGGCTTCATCGTCTCGCCGGCGTTCCTCACCTCCTCCAACCTGATCGGAGTCGTACAGCAGTCCTCCGAGCTGAGCCTGCTGGTTCTCGGCCAGGCGCTCATCCTGATCTGCGGACGGATGGACCTGTCACTGGAGTCGACGATCGGCATTGCCCCCGTCGTCGCGATGTGGCTGGTGCTGCCCAGCGAGGACGGCCGCTTCGCCGGCCTCGGACTGCTTCCCACCTGGTCGGCGATCCCGCTCTGCCTGCTCGTGGGTCTCGCCATCGGCGCCGTCAACGGCTTCCTGATGCTGAAGGTCCGGGTCAACGGCTTCATCGCCACCCTCGGCATGCTGACGATGCTGCGCGGGCTCCACGTCGGTATCACCGAAGGCAAGTCCATCACCGACGTCCCGGAGTCCTTCCGCTACCTCGGAAAGACCTCCTGGTTCGGTGTGCCCGCGGCGGTCTGGATCTGCCTGGTCCTGTTCGCGATCGGCGGTACGGTCCTGGCCTGGCTGCGTCACGGGCGTTCGCTGTACGCCATCGGAGGCAACCCGGAAGCGGCACGCGCGGCCGGCATCCGGGTCGACCGGGTCACCTGGATCGTGCTGGGCGTGGCTGGTCTGCTCGCGGCGTTCGCCGGTGTTCTCTACACCGGTCACTACGGGGCGGTCTCGGCGACCCAGGGCAACGGCTGGATCTTCCAGGTGTTCGCCGCGGCCGTGATCGGCGGCATCAGCCTCAAGGGCGGGCGCGGCACGCTGTTCGGCGCGCTGACCGGCGTACTGACGCTGCAACTGGTCGTCAACGTGATGACGCTCGGCGGTGTCCCGGCGCTGTGGAACCAGTTCCTGAACGGCGCCATCATCATCCTGGCCCTCGTCATCTCCCGCTACGCGAGCGGCGAGAAGCAGGACTGAACCTCTCGGTTCACTCACGCCGGACGGGCCACTCCAGCCCGTCCGGCGTTTGAGGACCGGGGTCCGGGGCGGAGCCCCGGTAGGCCCCGCCCCGGGGCTAGAGCGTCGACCGCAGCCACTGCTCCACGCTCGCCACATGCACCGTGGCCCAGGCCCGCGCGGCCTCCGCGTCACGGTCCCGCAGCGCCGAGACGATCGCCCGGTGCTCGTGGAGCGTGCGGCTCACCGCGTCCTCCTGGGTCAGACCGCGCCAGACCCGTGCCCGGGTCGTGGGCCCGGAAAGGCCGTCGAGCAGCGAGCAGAGCACCGAGTTGCCGGAGGACTGCACGATGCCGCGGTGGAACTCCAGGTCGCAGGCCACCAGCTCCTCGACCGAGGGGCGCTCGCCCAGCGCGTCCAGCTGGGCGCTCAGCACGTCCAGCTGCTCCTCGCTGATCCGGGTCGCCGCCATCGCGGTCGCGGCCGGTTCCAGGATCCGGCGGACCGCCAGGAACTCCAGGACCGTGTCGTCGCGGTGGAAATCCACGACGAAGCTCAGTGCCTCGAGCAGCAGCTGGGGATCGAGGCTGGTGACGTACGTGCCGTCGCCCTGGCGCACATCGAGGATGCGGATCAGCGACAGGGCACGTACCGCCTCCCGCAGCGAGTTGCGGGACAGGCCGAGCTCCGCGGCGAGTTCGCTCTCCTTGGGGAGACGATCGCCGGGCCGTAGCGCACCCGAGACGATCATTCCCTTGATCTTCTCGATGGCCTCGTCAGTGACAGCCATGGGCGACCTCCAGACATCCGATGTATCGGCCCATTATGCGTCCCCGGAGAGGGCGGGTGCGCCCTTCGGGACCGACCTGTGCCCTTCCTGTTCCTCGAAGCCGCACCGTTTCGCCCGGTTCCGTGCGGCAGAGTCCGAAACAGCCCTTTGTGACCCGGCACACACGAACGGGGGCGGCGTCCCCCCGGACGCCGCCCCCGTTCGCGCGTGTCAGCTCCTGCGGTCGTCCAGCACCGCCTCGACGCCTGCCCGGATCTCGTCCGACGCCAGACCCCGGATCGTCAGCGTCGTCCGGCGCCGCAGCACGTCGTCCGCGGTCTCGGCCCACTCGTGGTCGCGCGCGTAGGCGACCTGCGCCCAGATCTCCGGGGCGTCGGGATGGATGCGCTCGGCGAGCGCCGGGCTCTCGTTGGCCAGCCGGGCGATGTCGAAGGCCAGCGAACCGTAGTGGGTGGCCAGGTGCCGCGCCGTGTCGGCCGACATCCGCGGGCCCGGCGTACCGCCGTCGACCAGCAGCCGGTGCGCCACCGCGTTCGGGTTGGCGATGCCGGGCAGCGGGAGCTTCCTCGGCAGCCGGGCCATCGGCTCCATGTCCTCTGCGAGGGGGTGCCCGGGGAGCGCGGCCAGCTTGTTCATCACGGTGCGGCCGATGTGGCGGAAGGTCGTCCACTTGCCGCCCGCGACCGACAGCATCCCGCCGCGGCCCTCGGTCACCACGGTCTCGCGCTTGGCCTTCGACGTGTCGCCGGGGCCGCCCGGCAGCACCCGCAGCCCCGCGAAGGAGTACGTGATCAGATCGCGCGACAACTGCTGGTCCTTGATCGAGAACGCCGCCTCGTCCAGGATCTGCGCGGTGTCCTTCTCGGTCACCGCGACGTCCGCCGGGTCGCCCTCGTACTCCTCGTCCGTCGTACCGAGCAGCAGCATGTCCTCCCACGGCAGGGCGAACGTGATGCGGTACTTGTCGATCGGCGTGGCCAGCGCGGCCTTCCAGGGGCGGGTGCGCTTGAGCACCAGGTGCGCGCCCTTGGACAGGCGTATGGAGGGAGCCGCGTTCGGGTCCTCCATCTTCCGCAGGTGGTCGACCCACGGACCCGTGGCGTTCAGCACCAGCCGTGCGGTGACGCCGAACTCGGTGCCGTCCGTACGGTCCTGCAGGTCCGCTCCTGTCACCCGGCCCCGCGTGAACCGCAGCCCGGTGACCGCCGCGTGGTTGAGGACGGTCGCTCCCGCCTCGACTGCGGCGCGGACCGTCATCAGCGCCATCCGCGCGTCGTTCATCTGGTCGTCGCCGTACACCGCGACGGCCCTCAGGTTGTCCGTACGCAGCTCCGGCACATCGCGCTGCGCCTTCGCCGGGCTGATCACATGGCCGACACCGTCACCGAAGGCGGACAGCGCCGAGTAGGCGAACACACCGGCGCCGAGCTTCGCCGCGCCGTGCGGCCCGCCCTTGTACACGGGGAGGTAGAAGGTGAGCGGATTGGCCAGGTGCGGGGCCACCTGACGTGATACCGCACGGCGCTCGAAGTGGTTCTCCGCGACCAGCTTCACGGCGCCGGTCTGCAGGTAGCGCAGACCGCCGTGGAGCAGCTTGGAGGAGGCGGAGGAGGTGGCGCCGGCGAAGTCGCCGGCGTCCACCAGGGCCACCCGCAGCCCGGACTGCGCGGCGTGCCAGGCAGTGGAGATGCCCAGGATGCCGCCACCGATCACCAGGAGGTCGTACGTCGCCTTGGAGAGCTGCTCCCGAGTCTCGGCACGGCTCGGGAGGGAGCCGGAGGCCGGGTGCGTCCCGAGGGCGGGGACGCTCTGCAGGGTGGTCATGTTGTCTACTCCTCGTCGTCCAGCCAGCCCATGGTCCGTTCCACGGCCTTGAGCCAGCTCTTGTACTCGCGGTCGCGGGTGTCCGCGTCCATGCGGGGGGTCCACTCGGCGGCCCGGCGCCAGTTGGCGCGCAGCGCGTCGGTGTCGGGCCAGAAGCCGACGGCCAGGCCGGCGGCGTAGGCGGCGCCGAGGCAGGTGGTCTCGGCGACCATCGGGCGCACCACGGGGGCGTCCAGGAAGTCGGCGAGGGTCTGCATCAGCAGGTTGTTGGAGGTCATGCCGCCGTCGACCTTGAGCGCGGTCAGCTCGACGCCGGAGTCCTTGGTCATGGCGTCGCTGATCTCGCGGGTCTGCCAGGCGGTCGCCTCCAGTACGGCACGGGCGATGTGCGCCTTGGTGACGTAGCGGGTGAGACCGGCGATGACGCCGCGGGCGTCGGGGCGCCAGTACGGGGCGAAGAGGCCGGAGAAGGCCGGCACGAAGTACGCGCCGCCGTTGTCCTCGACCGACGAGGCCAGGGTCTCGATCTCGGCCGCGGACTGGATCAGGCCCATCTGGTCGCGCATCCACTGCACCAGCGAACCGGTGACGGCGATCGAGCCCTCCAGGGCGTAGACCGGCTTCTTGTCGCCGATCTGGTAGCCGACCGTGGTCAGCAGCCCGTTGTAGGAGTTGACGGGCGTCTCGCCGGTGTTCAGCAGCATGAAGGTGCCGGTGCCGTACGTGGACTTGGCCTCGCCCTCGGCGAAACACGTCTGGCCGAACAGCGCGGCCTGCTGGTCACCGAGCGCGGAGGCCACCGGCACGCCGTCGAGCACACCGCCCTTGGCGTTGCCGTAGACCTCGGCCGAGGACCGGATCTCGGGCAGCACGGCCGGCGGGATGTTCATGGACGTGAGGATCTTGTCGTCCCACGCCATGGTGTGCAGGTTCATCAGGAGCGTGCGCGAGGCGTTGGTGACGTCGGTGACGTGGACGCCGCCCTCGGTGCCGCCGGTCAGGTTCCAGATGACCCAGGAGTCCATGGTGCCGAAGAGGATGTCGCCGCGCTCGGCGCGCTCGCGCAGCCCCTCGACGTTGTCGAGCAGCCAGCGGACCTTGGGGCCGGCGAAGTACGAGGCGAGCGGCAGCCCGGTCTCGCGGCGGAAGCGGTCCTGGCCCACGTTGCGGCCGAGCTCCTTGCAGAGCGCGTCGGTGCGGGTGTCCTGCCAGACGAGGGCGTTGTGGACGGGCTCACCGGTGTGCTTGTCCCAGAGCAGCGTGGTCTCGCGCTGGTTGGTGATGCCGATCGCCTTCACGTCGGCGGCGGTGATGCCGGCCTTGACGATGGCGCTCGCCACGACCTCCTGGACGTTCTCCCAGATCTCGGTCGCGTCGTGCTCGACCCAGCCCGGCTTCGGGAAGATCTGCTCGTGCTCCTTCTGGTCGACGGAGACGATCCGGCCGTCCTTGTCGAAGACGATGCAGCGGCTGGAGGTGGTGCCCTGGTCGATGGCCGCGATGAACGGCCCGGTGCCGTGGGTGCCGGTGGTGTGTGCGTCGGTCACGGTGTGCTCCCGGAAGTCTGTGTGGTCTTGGGGGTGACGGCTCTGGGCCCTGTGGCTCACGCGAAGGCGAGGTTGTAGAGCCCGCCCGCGATCGCGCCGCCGACGAGGGGGCCGACGACGGGGATCCAGGCGTAGCCCCAGTCGGATCCGCCCTTGTTCGGCAGCGGAAGCAGCGCGTGCACGATACGCGGACCGAGGTCGCGAACCGGGTTGATCGCGTAACCCGTCGGGCCGCCGAGCGAAAGACCGATGGACACGACCACCAGAGAGGTGATCAGGGCGCCGAGCGTGCCGAGGCCGTTGCCGTCGTTGTTGAGACCCTGCGTGAGGATCGCCAGGACCAGCACGACCGTGGCGATGATCTCGGTGGTGACGTTCTGTACGGCGTTACGGATCTCGGGACCCGTGGAGAACACGCCGAGCACCGGACCGGCCTTGGGGGCGGCGGCCTTGTCGACCATGCCCTCCTCACCCGTATGGGCGCTCAGGACCTCCGGATCGGTGAGGTGGGCCCGGAACTGTCCGTAGTAGACCAGCCAGCACAGCACGGCGCCGATCATCGCGCCGAACAGCTGGGAGACGAGATAGAGCGGTACGTCGCTCCACTTGGTGCCGCCCTCGATCGCGAGGCCGATGGTGACAGCCGGGTTGAGGTGCGCGCCGGAGACGCCGCCGACGAGATAGGCGCCGGTCAGCACCGCGAAGCCCCACCCGAAGGTGATGGCGAGCCAGCCGGCGTTCTGTGCCTTCGAGTGCTTGAGCGTGACGGCGGCACAGACACCGGCGCCGAGCAGGATGAGTACGGCGGTACCGATGGTCTCGCCGATGAAGATGTCGGAGCTGGACACCCGCGACTCCTTTGTCCTTCGTCCAGGGAAGCCGAACCCCGGGTCCCTCCGGTGGTCCGCGCCCTCGTGTGAGGGCGTTGCCGGCCTTGGCTCTGCCACACCCTAACGCGTATTTGCGTTAAGCGTTCGACAATGCCGACCGGTGAACGGCAGTGTTTCTCTCAGGTGAATGAGGCGTCAAGGGTTGTGTGTCCTATAACTCGATCGTTACCGAGGGCCCCGCGGGGAGGTCAGAAGCGCCTGGCGCCCAGATCCCGGGAGACCGCGCGGGCGCAGTCCCGTACCGCCGCCACCAGCTCCGGCCGCAGCTCGCCGTCCGCGCACACCCGTTCCACGGCACCGGTCACGGCCACGGCCCCCACCGGCATCCGGCGTCGGTCGTGGATCGGGGCGGCCACCGCGGCCACGCCCTCCCAGGTCTCCTCCACGTCCGCCGCCCAGCCCCGTGCGCGGATCAGGTCGAGCATCGACTCGAACTCCTCCGGGTCGGTGACCGTGCGGGGCGTGAAGGACTGCCGCTCCGCCTCCAGGGCCTCCGTGTGGGCGACCGGGTCGTAGGCCGACAGGACCTTGCCCAGCGCCGTGGAGTGCAGTGGCTGCATGGCCCCGACCTCCAGGACCTGACGGCTGTCGTCGGGCCGGAAGACGTGGTGGACGATCAGTACGCCCTGCTGGTGCAGGACGCCGAGGTGGGTGCTCTCGCCGCTGGAGCGGGCCAGGTCGTCCGTCCAGACCAGGGCGCGGGCCCGCAGCTCATGGACGTCCAGATAGCTGTTGCCCAGGCGCAGCAGCTCGGCCCCCAGCTGATAGCGGCCGGACGCCGCGTCCTGCTCGACGAAACCCTCGTGCTGGAGCGTGCGCAGGATGCCGTGCGCGGTGCCCTTGGCCAGGTCCAGGGAGGAGGCGATGTCGGACAGTCCCAGCCGCCGCTCGCCGCCCGCCAGCAGACGCAGCATCGCGGCTGCCCGCTCCAGGGACTGGATGTTCTTGGCCATCGCGCCGTACTCCTCCACCTCGTTCGACAATGCTGAACACTATCGGTCGATGTCGACCCATGCTCGATCGCCAGGGAATTCTGCGGCACCCCGACACCCCGGACGACCGCCTGAACAGCATGCAGTCCGATTCGTGGGACAGAGTGACGGCTCAGGACGCCGCCCGGCTACCCTGGCCGGGTGCGCCTTCCGCCGAAGCCGCAAAGCCGACAGCCGTCGCATTCCAGGGAGTACATCCATGGCCTCGTTGCCGACCCCTTCCGCCGACAGCCGGAACCGAGCCGCAGCCCTCCGTGAGGCGCTCGCCACCCGAGTCGTGGTGGCCGACGGTGCCATGGGCACCATGCTCCAGGCGCAGGACCCCACCCTCGAGGACTTCGAGAACCTCGAAGGCTGCAACGAGATCCTGAACCTCACGCGCCCCGACATCGTGCGCTCGGTGCACGAGGAGTACTTCGCCGTCGGCGTGGACTGCGTGGAGACGAACACCTTCGGCGCGAACCACTCGGCGGCCAACGAGTACGAGATC
Organism: Streptomyces sp. NPDC005761; assembly: GCF_040630635.1. Classification (NCBI taxonomy): domain Bacteria; kingdom Bacillati; phylum Actinomycetota; class Actinomycetes; order Kitasatosporales; family Streptomycetaceae; genus Streptomyces; species Streptomyces sp. NPDC005761. The sequence goes on from NZ_JBEXXX010000014.1 coordinate 151,597, forward strand.
GCTGACCGGATCGTCGAACTGTCCGAGGCGGGCGCGCGCATCGCCCGCGAGGTCGCCGACGAGTTCACCGCGAAGGACGGCCGCCAGCGCTGGGTCCTCGGCTCGGTGGGTCCCGGCACCAAGCTGCCTTCGCTCGGTCACATCGCGTACGACGTGCTGCGGGACGGCTACCAGCAGAACGCCGAGGGCCTGCTCGCCGGCGGCGCGGACGCCCTGATCGTGGAGACCACGCAGGACCTGCTGCAGACCAAGTCCAGCCTCATCGGCGCGCGCCGGGCGATGGACGCCCTGGGCATCGACGTGCCGCTGATCTGCTCGCTCGCCTTCGAGACGACCGGCGTCATGCTGCTCGGTTCGGAGATCGGCGCCGCCCTGACCGCCCTGGAGCCGCTGGGCATCGACCTGATCGGGCTGAACTGCTCGACGGGCCCGGACGAGATGAGCGAGCACCTGCGCTATCTGGCCCAGCACTCGCGTACACCGCTGATGTGCATGCCCAATGCGGGCCTGCCCGTGCTGACCAAGGACGGGGCGCACTTCCCGCTCGGCCCCGAGGGGCTGGCGGACGCGCAGGAAACCTTCGTCACCGACTACGGCCTGTCCCTGGTCGGTGGCTGCTGCGGCACGACGCCCGAGCACCTGCGCCAGGTCGTCGAGCGAGCCCGCGATCTCACCCCCGCGGTCCGCGACCCGCGCCCCGAGCCCGGCGCCGCCTCGCTCTACCAGACCGTGCCGTTCCGCCAGGACACCTCGTACCTCGCGATCGGTGAGCGTACGAACGCCAACGGGTCGAAGAAGTTCCGCGAGGCCATGCTGGAGGCCCGCTGGGACGACTGCGTGGAGATGGCCCGCGACCAGATCCGCGAGGGCGCGCACATGCTCGACCTCTGCGTCGACTACGTGGGCCGCGACGGTGTCGCCGACATGAAGGAGCTGGCCGGACGGTTCGCCACGGCCTCCACCCTGCCGATCGTGCTGGACTCCACGGAACTGCCCGTGCTGCGGGCCGGCCTGGAGAAGCTCGGCGGGCGCGCGGTCCTGAACTCGGTGAACTACGAGGACGGCGACGGCCCCGAGTCGCGCTTCGTCCAGGTCACCCGGCTCGCCGCCGAGCACGGCGCCGCGCTGATCGCCCTGACGATCGACGAGGAGGGCCAGGCCCGGACCGCCGAGCACAAGGTCGCCATCGCGGAGCGGCTCATCGAGGACCTCACCGGCAACTGGGGCATCAATGAGTCGGACATCCTCATCGACTGCCTCACCTTCACCATCTGCACCGGGCAGGAGGAGTCCCGCAAGGACGGCATCGCCACCATCGAGGCCATCCGCGAGCTGAAGAAGCGCCACCCCGACGTCCAGACGACGCTGGGCCTGTCGAACATCTCCTTCGGCCTCAACCCGGCCGCCCGCGTCGTCCTGAACTCCGTCTTCCTCGACGAGTGCGTCAAGGCCGGTCTCGACTCCGCGATCGTGCACGCGTCGAAGATCCTTCCGATCGCCCGCCTGGACGAGGAGCAGGTCAAGGTCGCCCACGACCTGGTCTACGACCGCCGCGCCGAGGGCTATGACCCGTTGCAGCGGCTCATGGAGCTGTTCGAGGGCGTCAACATGAAGTCGATGAAGGAGGGCAAGGCCGAGGAACTCCTCGCCCTGCCGCTCGACGAGCGCCTCCAGCGCCGGATCATCGACGGCGAGAAGAAGGGCCTGGAGGCCGACCTCGACGAGGCCCTGCAGACCCGTCCGGCTCTGGACATCGTCAACGACACCCTGCTGGAAGGCATGAAGGTCGTCGGCGAGCTCTTCGGCTCCGGCCAGATGCAACTGCCGTTCGTGCTCCAGTCCGCCGAGGTCATGAAGGCCGCGGTGGCCCACCTGGAACCGCACATGGAGAAGTCCGACGCGGAGGGCAAGGGCACCATCGTGCTGGCCACCGTCCGCGGCGACGTCCACGACATCGGCAAGAACCTCGTCGACATCATCCTGTCCAACAACGGCTACAACGTCGTCAACATCGGCATCAAGCAGCCCGTCTCCGCGATCCTGGAAGCCGCCGACGAGCACAGGGCCGATGTCATCGGCATGTCCGGTCTCCTGGTCAAGTCGACCGTGATCATGAAGGAGAACCTCCAGGAGCTCAACCAGCGCAAGCTGGCCGCCGAGTACCCGGTCATCCTGGGCGGCGCCGCCCTGACCCGCGCCTACGTCGAACAGGACCTCCACGAGATCTACGAGGGCGAGGTCCGCTACGCCCGCGACGCCTTCGAGGGGCTGCGCCTCATGGACGCGCTCATCGGGGTCAAACGCGGTGTTCCGGGTGCCGTACTCCCCGAGCTGAAGCAGCGCCGTGTACCCAAGCGCGACACCGCCGTGACGGAGGCGGAGGAGCCGGAGGAGGGGGTCCGCTCCGACGTCGCAGTCGACAACCCCGTTCCCACCCCGCCGTTCTGGGGGAGCCGGGTCGTCAAGGGCATCCAGCTCAAGGAATACGCGTCCTGGCTGGACGAGGGCGCCCTCTTCAAGGGGCAGTGGGGCCTCAAGCAGGCCCGGGCCGGTGACGGACCCACGTACGAGGAGCTGGTCGAGACCGAGGGCCGCCCGCACCTGCGCGGCTGGCTCGACAAGCTGCACACCGAGAACCTCCTGGAAGCCGCCGTCGTCTACGGCTACTACCCCTGCGTCTCCAAGGGCGATGACCTGATCCTGCTGCACGAGGACGGCTCGGAGCGCACCCGCTTCACCTTCCCGCGCCAGCGCCGCGGCCGCCGTCTCTGCCTCGCGGACTTCTTCCGCCCCGAGGAGTCCGGCGAGACGGACGTCATCGGCCTCCAGGTCGTCACGGTCGGCTCGAAGATCGGCGGCGAGACCGCCAAGCTCTTCGAAGCCAACTCCTACCGCGACTACCTGGAGCTGCACGGCCTGTCCGTCCAGCTCGCCGAGGCCCTCGCCGAGTACTGGCACGCCCGGGTCCGCTCCGAGCTCGGCTTCGCGGGCGACGACCCGGCCGAGGTCGAGGACATGTTCGCGCTCAAGTACCGAGGCGCCCGGTTCTCCCTCGGTTACGGTGCGTGCCCGGACCTGGAGGACCGTGCGAAGATCGCCGACCTGCTCCAGCCGGAGCGGATCGGGGTTCACCTGTCCGAGGAGTTCCAGCTCCACCCGGAGCAGTCGACCGACGCGATCGTCATCCACCACCCCGAAGCCAAGTACTTCAACGCGCGGTAAGGCTCCGTTCCACGCGCGGTAGCAGCACGAGTCGTACACTGGTCGGTCCAGTGCAGGCCGGTCGCCCTTCCTCCGGAAAGGTGGCCGGCCTTCTCGTCCCTCATGGAAGGTGTGCCGGATGACCAGTACGATCCCCGCGTCCCCGACCCGTACGGCCGAGGGTGCGTCCTTGCAGGCCGTCTTTCTCGACATGGACGGCACCCTGGTCGACACCGAGGGTTTCTGGTGGGACGCAGAGGTGTCGGTGTTCGCCGATCTGGGGTACCGCCTGGACGAGGCGTGGAAGGACGTCGTCGTCGGCGGTCCGATGACCCGCAGCGCCGGGTACCTCATGGACGTCACCGGGGCGGACGTCACCCTGGACGAGCTGACCGTGCTGCTCAACGACCGCTTCGAGAAGCGCATCGCCGACGGTGTTCCGCTGATGCCGGGCGCGGCGCGGCTGCTCGCCGAGCTCGCGAGACACGAGGTTCCCACCGCCCTGGTCTCCGCCTCGCACCGCCGGATCATCGACCGGGTGCTGGACTCGGTGGGCCGTCACCACTTCGCACTCACGGTGGCGGGAGACGAGGTCACCCGCACCAAGCCCCACCCGGAGCCCTACCTCACCGCTGCCGGCGGCTTCGGGGTCGATCCCCGGCTCTGTGCCGTCATCGAGGACACCGCGACCGGTGTGGCCGCCGCGGAGGCCGCGGGGTGCCGGGTGGTCGCTGTGCCGTCCGTGTCTCCGATCGCGCCGGCCGCCGGCCGGGTGGTCGTCGGTTCGCTCGAGGAAGTCGATCTCGCATTTCTCCGCGGGCTGGTCACCGGTATGCGGTGATCCGCACACTGAGAGTATTTCTGTGAATGAATGGAAAAACTCTCGCGCAAGACCGTGCCTTTTATGTCGAACCCTGGTGTCGATTAGGCGGGGACATGCCAAATCGCAAGGATGTTCATCGCGTGACCTTCGTCACTCGTCCGGTGATCGAAGGGCTGCCGGAATCTCTCGTGGCGCTCGTCGGGTGCACCCAAGTGTCCCGATTGGTGAATCCGTGTACGAATCATTCCGGGAACGGAAAATCGACTCGCCGTCCACTCGCCGCGCTCCCTGATTACGTGCGGCGCAGTGCCGGTCCGTCCATGACGAGGCGCCTACTAATGTCGTTTTCTCCATGACCGCATGAGGGAGAACGTCCACGATGAACCGCAAGACTCTGGTGCTGCCGGCCGTGGTCGGTCTGCTCGCGCCCGTACTCGCCGCCTGCGGCGCGTCGGACGGCGGGAGCGATGGCAGCGGCGCCATCGTTGTCGGCACTACGGACCAGTTCGTCGCCTCGGATGACACCCCCGCCCCTCTCGACCCGGCCATCGGCTACGAAGCGGGTGTCTGGAACGTGCTGCGGCAGACGGTGCAGACGCTGATGCACGTCCCGCGCGGTGGCGGCCTGCCGGTGCCCGAGGCGGCCGAGAGCTGCACCTTCACGGACACGGCCAACGAGAGCTACCGCTGCACACTGCGCGCAGGACTCGAATTCGCCGACGGCGGCGCGGTCACCGCCGAGGACGTCAAGTACTCCATCGACCGCGTCATCCGGATCAAGTCCACCAACGGACCGGTGGCCCTGCTCAACAACATCGACACCATAGAGACCAAGGGCGACCGTGAGGTGATATTCCACCTCCGGACCCCGGACGCGACCTTCCCGTACAAGCTCGCCACGCCGGCCGCCGGAATAGTCCAGCAGGACAAATACCCGGCGACCTCCCCGCGCAGCGGATTCCAGGTGGACGGCTCCGGCCCGTACACGATGGCGCCGGAAGTGAAGAACGACCAGGTCGTGAAAGTCGTCTTCACCAAGAACCCCCGTTACAAGGGGGATCTCAAGGTGCTGAACGACAAGGTCGAACTCGACCTCTTCCCCGACGCCACAGCCATGGGCAAGGCGCTCGACGAGAAGAAGATCGACATGATGACCCGCACCATGTCGCCCGAGCAGGCGCAGCAGATGCTGGAGAAGCCCAAGGACGACATCAAGCTCACCGAGATGCCCGGCCTCGCGATCAGCTACCTCGGCTTCGACACCGAGGACCCCGCCGTGAAGAACAAGGCGGTCCGCCAGGCCATGGCCCAGATCATCGACCGCGGGCAGATCGCGAGCGAGGTCTACGGCACCACCGCCGAGCCCCTGTACTCACTGATTCCGTCCAGCGTCACCGGGCACACCAACTCGTTCTTCAACAAATACGGTGAGCCCAGCACCGCGAAGGCCGCCGCGATCCTGAAGGACGCCGGGATCCACACCCCGGTGAAGTTCACCCTCCACTACACGACCGACCACTACGGCGAGGCCACCGCCGCCGAGTTCGAGGCGCTGAAGAAGCAGTTCAACGACACCGGACTCTTCGACATCTCCGTGGAGGGCGCCCCCTGGGCGAAGTACCGTCCGGCCGAGGTGCGCGGCGACTACGCGGCCTACGGCATGGGCTGGTTCCCCGACTTCCCGGACCCGGACAACTACACGGCGCCGTTCCTCGACAAGGACAACTTCCTCAACTCGCCGTACCGGTCCACCGCGGCCCAGAAGACCCTCATCCCGGAGTCCCGCCGCGAGGCCGACCGCAGCGCCGCCGCCAAGACCTTCAAGCAGCTCCAGGACATCGTGGCCGAGGACGTCCCCGTCCTGCCGGTCTGGCAGGGCAAGCAGTACGTCGCCTCCCGCGAGGGGCTCACCGGCGTCGAGTGGGCGGTCAACTCCTCCGCCGACCTCCAGCTCTGGGAGCTCGGCCGCAGCTGACCGCCCGGGACACCGTCCCGCCGCCCCGGCCGCCCGCCCCTCACCGGATCACTGGGCGCCGGGGCGCACCAGTCCGCTCTCGTACGCGTACACCGCGGCCTGCACCCGGTCGCGCAGCCCCAGCTTCGTCAGCACATGACCCACATGCGTCTTGACCGTGGTCTCGCTGACGAACAGGTCGGCGGCGATCTCCGCGTTCGACAGACCGCGCGCCACCAGCTTCAGGACCTCCACCTCACGGTCCGTGAGCGTGTGCAGGGTGTCCGGGACGGAGTCCTCACCGGACGGCAGATGGTCCGCGTACTTGTCGAGCAGCCGGCGCGTGATGCTCGGCGCGAGCATCGCCTCACCGCCCGCGACCACTCGGATCGCCTGTACCAGCTCATTGGCCGGGGCGTCCTTCAGCAGGAAGCCGCTGGCGCCGGCGCGCAGTGCCTCCACCACGTACTCGTCGAGGTCGAACGTGGTCAGCACGAGCACCTTCGCCGGGCCGTCCCGGCCGGGGCCGGTGATCTGACGCGTCGCCTCGACACCGTCCATCCGCGGCATCCGGATGTCCATCAGCACCACGTCGGGCTGCAGCGCCCGCACCTGGTCGAGCGCCTGGAGACCGTCACCGGCCTCGCCCACCACCGCGAGATCACCCTCCGCCTCCAGGATCATCCGGAAGCCGGTGCGCAGCAGTGGTTGGTCGTCGACCAGTAGGACGCGGATTGCCACGGGATCTCCTCAATGTCCTTCAAGGGCCGCAGGCCGGCCGGCCTCAGCCTGGACCGGGCCCATTCTGCCCTGGACATCCTGCGGTGATTCCGCCGGGCGCACCGACAGCGGATACACCGGGGGAGTCCCGCCGAATTCGGGACAGAGTGCTTGATGGTCGCACCAGCCGCACAGCTTCGTCGGCCGCGGCCGCCACTCGCCGGTCTCCGTGGCCAGCGAGATGGCGTCCCACAGGGCCAGCAGCTTGCGCTCCACCCGCTCCAGGTCCGCCACCACCGGGTCGTACGTCATCACGTCGCCGCTGCCGAGGTAGACCAGCTGGAGCCGGCGCGGCACCACACCCCTGAGCCGCCAGATCACCAGGGCGTAGAACTTCATCTGGAACAGCGCGCCCTCCGCGTACTCCGGACGCGGCGCCTTCCCCGTCTTGTAGTCCACGATCCGGACCTCGCCCGTCGGTGCCACGTCGATGCGGTCGATGACCCCGCGCAGCCGCAGACCCGACTCCAGCTCGGTCTCGACGAACATCTCCCGCTCGGCGGGCTCCAGGCGCGTCGGATCCTCCAGCGAGAACCAGCGCTCCACCAGCCGCTCCGCCTCCGACAGCCACCGGGCGAGCCGCTCGCCCTCCGGATCCTCGGCGAACAGCTCCGACAGCTCCGGCTTCGACTCCAGCAGCCGGTCCCACTGGGCCGGGATCAGCGACGTGGCCCGGCCCGGCGTGCGCTCCGCCGCGGGATTGTCGAAGAGCCGCTCCAGGACCGCATGCACCAACGTGCCCCGGGTAGCCGCCTCACTGGGTTTCTGCGGCAGCTTGTCGATGACCCGGAAGCGGTACAGCAAGGGGCACTGCATGAAATCGCTCGCCCGCGACGGCGAAAGGGACGAGGGTGGCTGAGGCGGCCGGGGCACTGAGGTCATGACGAAGACCCTACGACCCCCCACTGACACCAATCGGCATACCATCGACCACAGACCCTCGAACACTGCATGATCGTGCCGAAACGGCACCTACCGAAGGGACCTCGTGGACGAGAGCGGCGACAGCGGGCGGCCGCAGCCCGGCGCAGGGGGCAAGGGCCCCGGCGAGGGCCCCGACAAGGGCGCACCGGGACGCAAGGAAGAGCCGGGAGGCGGCATCCTCATGGGCCGCCCCTTCGGGGTGCCGGTCTACGTGGCCCCCAGCTGGTTCGTCGTGGCGGCGCTGATCACCTGGGTCTTCGGTGGTCAGCTCGACCGTGTCCTGCCCGACCTCGGCGCGGCGCGCTACCTGGTCGCCCTCTTCTTCGCGATCGCGTTCTACGCCTCCGTGCTCGTCCACGAACTCGCGCACACGGTCGCCGCCCTGCGCTACAAGCTCCCGGTCCGCCGCATCCAGCTCCAGTTCTTCGGCGGCGTCTCCGAGATCGAGAAGGAATCGGAGACCCCCGGCCGCGAATTCGTCCTCGCCTTCGTCGGCCCGCTGCTCTCCCTCGTCCTCGCCGGCGTCTTCTACGTACCGATGAAGTTCGTCGAGGCCGGCACCGTGCCCGGCGTGCTGCTCGGCGGGCTGATGATCTCCAACCTCATCGTCGCCGCGTTCAACCTCCTGCCCGGCCTCCCGCTCGACGGAGGGCGGATGCTCCGCGCCGTCGTCTGGAAGATCACCGGCCGCCCCATGAGCGGCACCGTCGCCGCCGCCTGGGTCGGCCGCGCCCTCGCCGTCATCACCCTCATCGGCCTGCCCCTCGTCACCCACACCGGCGTCCTCGGGAACAGCGACCGCGAGATCAGCGGCATGGACACCGTCACCGACGCCCTGCTCGCCGCGATCCTGGCCGCCATCATCTGGACCGGCGCGGGCAACAGCCTGCGCATGGCCCGGCTGCGCGAACACCTCCCCGACCTGCGCGCCCGCACCCTCACCCGGCGCGCCGTCCCCGTCGAGGGCGACACCCCGCTCTCCGAGGCCCTGCGCCGGGCCAACGAGGCAGGTGCCCGCGCCCTCGTCGTCGTCGACGGGACCGGCGACCCCAAGGCGGTCGTCCGCGAGGCCGCCATCGTCGCGGTCCCCGAGCACCGCCGCCCCTGGGTCGCCGTCAGTGGCCTCGCCCAGGACCTCACCGACGGCATGAAGGTCTCCGCCGAACTCGCCGGCGAAGCGCTCCTGGACCGTCTCAAGGCCAGCCCCGCCACCGAGTACCTCGTCGTCGAGGACACCGGGGAGATCTACGGAGTGCTGTCCACCGCGGACGTCGAGCGCGCGTTCGTCGCCGCCATGGCCCGCCCCGCCGCCTGAGAGGCGGTCGACCGCCCGGGCGGGCGGTCGGAGCCCCTTGAAACACCGGTACGCTGGTCACATGTCTGAACCGACCGGTGCCGCCCGCCGACGCGGGCCCTTCAAGGTCGGGGACCAGGTCCAGCTCACGGATCCCAAGGGACGCCACTACACCTTCACGCTCGAAGCCGGAAAGAACTTCCACACCCACAAGGGTTCTTTCTCGCACGACGAGCTGATCGGTGCTCCCGAGGGCAGTGTTGTCCGTACCACGGGAAACGTCGTCTACCTGGCGCTGCGCCCCCTGCTCCCCGACTACGTCCTGTCCATGCCCCGCGGCGCCGCCGTGGTCTACCCCAAGGACGCGGGTCAGATCCTGGCCTTCGCCGACATCTTCCCCGGCGCCCGCGTCGTGGAAGCCGGCGTCGGATCCGGCGCACTGTCCACCTTCCTGCTCCGCGCCATCGGCGAGCAGGGCATGCTGCACTCCTACGAGCGCCGCGAGGACTTCGCCGAGATCGCCCAGCAGAACGTCGAGCGCTACTTCGGCAGCCCGCACCCCGCATGGCAGCTCACCGTCGGCGACCTCCAGGACAACCTGACGGAAACCGATGTGGACCGCGTCGTCCTGGACATGCTCGCGCCCTGGGAGTGCCTGGACGTCGTCTCCAAGGCGCTCGTCCCCGGCGGCATCCTCTGCGCGTACGTGGCGACCACCACCCAGCTCTCCCGGACGGTCGAGTCCATCCGTGAGATCGGCTGCTTCGCCGAGCCGCAGCCCTGGGAGTCGATGATCCGCAACTGGCACGTCGAGGGCCTCGCCGTGCGTCCGGACCACCGCATGATCGGCCACACCGGATTCCTCGTGACCGCCCGCCGGCTGGCCGACGGTGTCCAGCCGCCGCCGCGCCGCCGCCGCCCCTCCAAGGGCGCCTACGGCGAGGACTACACCGGCCCGGGCAGCCAGAGCGGCTCCGCCCGCGACTGAACCAGGGGCGCCGCCTTCACCACGCGCCCCGGTGCACCGGCGCCGCCGCCGAGTTCCCGGACCGACCCGGGAACTCGGCGGCGGCGCCTTTTCGTTGCCCCCGAGCCGTGCGGCGAACGGGGAGCGCGATCCATGGCGACCCCACCGTTCCACTGACGTGTGAGGTGTGGCACGATGCTGGCCACCCCCACCCCGCCGCCGACGCCCCGCCCTCCCGGCATTCGGCACCACAGGAACCACAGGAGACATCCCGCGTGCAGACCTCCGCGCTCCCGGACCTCGCGCACACCGACACCACGACGATGCACTGGCTCGCCACCGCAGCAGCCATGGCCGCCGTCGTCGCCGCAGCCGGTCTGCTCCAGCCCGACGCGAGCGCCTCGGCCTCCACCCCCCACCGCACCGCGGCACAGCGCGGCGCGCCCCCCGCCGTCGCCCCCGATCCGGCCCGTGCGGACTTCCCACTGGAATGCGGCGGAGCGGGGCACACCGTGGCGAAGGAGGCCCCCGGCGACCTGGACGGCGACAGGCGTCCGGAAACAGTCGCCGTGGTCCACTGCGCGGCCGGATCCGGCACCCCGCCCAGCGGCGTCTACGTCCTCACGCAGGGGAGCGGGGCCGCCCCCCGGATCGTCGCGACCCTGGTGGACCCCGTGCAGAAAATGAGCGTGGGCGACTTCGCCGTGCGTGACGGCATCGTCTCCGCCACGCTTCTCGGCTACTCCTCGCCCTCGGTTCCCTCCTGCTGCCCCGACGAGCAGGAGAAGGTCACCTGGCAGTGGCAGAACGGCGCCTTCGTGCGCAGCAGCCAGTCGCAGGACCCCGCCGGCGCGGGCGTCTGACCCGCCACCCGGCCCGGCCGCCGACGGGCGGGTAACGCCGTCAGGCGGCTTCGGGACCGAAGACCTCGACCCGGTCCGAGACGCGCCGTACATGGATGCAGTCGCCGGGGCACTCCTTGGCCGAGTCGACCACGTCCTGCAGGATCGGCAGCGGGACGGGCGTGGTCGCGCCCTTGTCCTGGAGCAGCTCGTCCTGATCACTCTTCACGTACGCGAGACCGTCGATGTCCAGCTCGAACACCTCCGGCGCGTACTGCACGCAGATACCGTCCCCCGTACAGAGGTCCTGGTCGATCCAGACCTCCAGGTCCTGCGTCTCGCCACCGGTGGGAGCGTCCTGCTGCACGGTCATTTCTCCTGCCGTTCACTGCGTGTCGGAACCAAAAAAGCCAGCCCTGGCGGGCGTTGAACAGTTCGACGATACAACCGGCCGCTTTCCGATGTTGAAGGGTGGGTATTCCCCTGACACGAGGGAGAGCGCAAGGGTGAAGATCGGACACACCTCAGAGTCTTTGTGATCTAGGGGTTTCAATCATCACCCACCCAGGTAGGGTCAGGAAGCGTCCAGCTCCCCTTGGAGGAGGTGAGGACCGTGGCAGCCCACGACGACGAAATCAACCGCGGCATCCGGCCCGGGCGAGGGTCCGATGACCCAGCCGGCCAGGTCGCCTATCTTGAGCAGGAAATCGCCGTCCTGCGACGTAAGCTCGCCGACTCTCCGCGTCATACGAGGATTCTCGAAGAGCGGATCGTCGAGTTGCAGACCAACCTCGCAGGCGTGTCCGCACAGAACGAGCGGCTCGCCGGCACACTCCGCGAGGCCCGCGACCAGATCGTGGCCCTCAAGGAAGAGGTCGACCGGCTCGCACAGCCACCGGCCGGCTTCGGTGTGTTCCTGCAGGCGAACGAGGACGGCACCTGCGACATCTTCACCGGGGGCCGCAAGCTCCGGGTGAACGTCAGTCCCAGCGTTGAGCTCGAGGACCTCCGGCGGGGCCAGGAAGTCATGCTCAACGAAGCGCTCAACGTGGTCGACGCCATGGAATTCGAGCGGGCCGGGGACATCGTCACCCTCAAGGAGATCCTTGAGGACGGCGAGCGCGCCCTGGTGGTCGGGCACACCGACGAGGAACGGGTGGTGCGGCTCGCCGAGCCGTTGCTGGACATCACCATCCGCCCCGGCGACGCCCTGCTGCTCGAACCCAGGTCCGGCTACGTCTACGAAGTCGTCCCCAAGAGCGAGGTCGAAGAGCTCGTCCTCGAGGAAGTCCCGGACATCGACTACAACAAGATCGGTGGACTGGGCGACCAGATCGAGCTGATCCGGGACGCGGTCGAGCTCCCCTACCTTCACCCGGACCTCTTCAAGGAGCACGAGCTCCGGCCGCCGAAGGGCATCCTGCTCTACGGTCCGCCCGGCTGCGGCAAGACACTCATCGCCAAGGCCGTGGCGAACTCCCTCGCCAAGAAGGTCGCCGAAGTCACCGGCCAGCCGGCCGGGAAGAGCTACTTCCTCAACATCAAGGGTCCCGAGCTCCTCAACAAGTACGTCGGCGAGACCGAGCGGCACATCCGCCTGGTCTTCCAGCGTGCCCGTGAGAAGGCGAGTGAGGGCACCCCCGTCATCGTCTTCTTCGACGAGATGGAGTCCCTCTTCCGCACCCGGGGATCCGGCGTCAGCTCGGACGTGGAGAACACCATCGTCCCCCAGCTGCTCGCCGAGATCGACGGCGTGGAGGGCCTGGAGAACGTCATCGTCATCGGCGCCTCCAACCGCGAGGACATGATCGACCCCGCGATCCTGCGACCCGGCCGCCTCGATGTGAAGATCAAGATCGAGCGTCCCGACGCAGAGGCCGCGAAGGACATCTTCGCGAAGTACCTCACGCCCTCGCTGCCCCTGCACGCGGACGATCTGGCCGAGCACACCGGCTCCAAGGAGGCCGCGGCCCACGCGATGATCCAGTCGGTCGTCGAGCGGATGTACACCGAGTCCGAGGAGAACCGCTTCCTCGAGGTCACGTACGCCAACGGCGACAAGGAAGTCCTCTACTTCAAGGACTTCAACTCCGGCGCGATGATCCAGAACATCGTGGACCGGGCCAAGAAGATGGCCATCAAGGCTTTCCTCGAGCAGGGCCAGAAGGGCCTGCGCGTCTCCCATCTCCTCCAGGCCTGCGTGGACGAGTTCAAGGAGAACGAGGACCTGCCGAACACCACCAACCCGGACGACTGGGCCAGGATCTCCGGCAAGAAGGGTGAGCGGATCGTCTTCATCCGCACACTCGTCACCGGAAAGCAGGGCGCGGACACCGGCCGGTCCATCGACACGGTGGCGAATACCGGGCAGTACCTCTAGAAGGCGGACCGGCTGCGGATGCCCGGCCGGGCATCCGCAGCCGGTTGCTTTCCGGACAGCTCCCACGACACCGCAGTAATGACGTAATTGATCTCCCCACCGGCACAGAGGCGCTCTAGGCTCTGGCATACCGCCCGGTCGCGCAGTGCGGGAACGGGCAAACCGCGCACGCACCGGAAAAGCAGCGGTACTTGAGCGCCGCCCCGGAAGGGAGCGTCGCCGGGCAAGGAGGGCCGCATGACCGTACGGCGAGTAATGGGCATCGAGACCGAGTACGGGATCTCCGTGCCCGGCCACCCCAACGCCAATGCCATGCTCACCTCGTCCCAGATCGTCAACGCCTACGCGGCGGCGATGCACCGGGCGCGCCGCGCCCGCTGGGACTTCGAGGAGGAGAATCCGCTGCGTGACGCGCGAGGCTTCGACCTCGCCCGCGAGACAGCCGACTCCAGCCAGCTCACCGACGAGGACATCGGCCTGGCCAACGTCATCCTCACCAACGGCGCACGGCTCTACGTCGACCACGCGCACCCCGAGTACAGCTCGCCGGAGATCACCAACCCCCGGGACGCGGTCCTGTGGGACAAGGCCGGCGAACGCATCATGGCCGAGGCCGCCGAGCGCGCGGCCCAGCTCCCCGGCGCCCAGCCGATCCACCTCTACAAGAACAACACCGACAACAAGGGCGCCTCGTACGGCACGCACGAGAACTACCTGATGAAGCGCGAGACCCCGTTCTCCGACATCGTGCGCCATCTGACGCCGTTCTTCGTCTCGCGCCAGGTCGTCACCGGCGCGGGACGGGTCGGAATCGGCCAGGACGGCCACGAGCACGGGTTCCAGATCAGCCAGCGCGCCGACTACTTCGAGGTCGAGGTCGGTCTGGAGACCACCCTCAAGCGCCCGATCATCAACACGCGCGACGAGCCCCACTCCGATGCCGAGAAGTACCGCAGGCTCCACGTGATCATCGGGGACGCCAACCTCTCGGAGATCTCCACCTACCTCAAGCTGGGCACCACCTCGCTGGTCCTCTCCATGATCGAGGACGGCTTCATCAATGTCGACCTGGCCGTCGACCAGCCCGTGCGCACCCTGCACCAGGTCTCCCACGACCCGGATCTCCAGCAGCTGATCACTCTGCGCAGCGGCCGGACACTCACCGCCGTCCAGCTCCAGATGGAGTACTTCGAGCTGGGCCGCAAGTACGTCGAGGAACGGTACGGGGCGGACGCCGACGAGCAGACCAAGGACGTCCTGATCCGGTGGGAGGACACGCTCAACCGGCTGGAGAACGATCCGATGAGCCTGTCCCGTGAGCTCGACTGGATCGCCAAGCGGGAGCTCATGGAGGGCTACCGCCGTCGCGACAACCTGGACTGGGACGCGGCCCGTCTGCACCTGGTGGACCTGCAGTACGCCGACGTGCGGCCCGAGAAGGGCCTGTACAACCGTCTGGTGGCCCGGGGCAGGATGAAACGCCTGCTGGACGAGAACGAGGTCGAGACGGCCCGTACGGCGCCTCCTGAGGACACCAGAGCGTATTTCCGCGGTCGCTGTCTGGAACAGTACGCGGACGACGTCGCGGCGGCCTCCTGGGACTCGGTCATCTTCGACCTGCCGGGCCACGACTCCCTCCAGCGGGTCCCCACCATGGAGCCGCTGCGGGGCACCCGTGACCACGTCAAGGCCCTCCTGGACCGATGCCGTACGGCGGAAGAGCTGGTCCGGGTGCTGTCGGGCGGCTGAAAGGGCCCCCGACTGGGAATCATTCCGATGACCTCCGGACGTTGAGACAAGTACCGGGCCAATGTCGGACCTCGTAGGTAGGGTCTGATCAAGTGCTTCGAACCGAGCGGGGTGAGCTATATGGCGACCAAGGACACCGGCGGCGGACAGCAGAAGGCGACGCGCTCCACCGAGGAGGTCGAGGAGCAGGCCACCGAGGCCCAGGGCTCCGAGGACCTCAAGGAGCGACAGGAGAAGCTGAGCGACGACGTGGACGACGTCCTCGACGAGATCGATGACGTGCTCGAGTCCAACGCCGAGGATTTCGTGAGGTCATTCGTCCAAAAGGGCGGCGAGTAACCGGCGCGGCGCCGGGCCGGCGGCGGCGTGCGGTGCGACGATCACCATCGAGCGGAATGGGAAAACGATTGCAATCACGGTAGGAGATCTTGACGACGAAGAGGAAGTGCAGAGAGTCATTGCGCA